>CAXTUR010000082.1:0-9958 GCA_964247455.1 uncultured Acidobacteriaceae bacterium
CGGGCGGTCCCTACGGCCTCGAAGACATCATCGGCAAGGCCGGCTATACCCGCGCGCTCCTTCTGCTGCTCGTCATCCCGTTCGTCTGGAGCCTGCCCACCTCGCTGATGGTGGGCGAACTCGCCTCAGCCATCCCCGAGGACGGCGGCTACTACCGCTGGGTGGCGCGCGGGCTTGGTCGCTTCTGGGGCTTTCAGGAGGCCTGGCTCTCGCTCGCGGCCTCCGTCTTCGACATGGCCATCTATCCGGTCACCTTCGTCCTCTACCTTGGCCGCGTCGCCCCCACTTGGACGGCTGGCTATCGCGGCACCCTCTGGGCCCTCGCCGTCGTCCTCGCCTGCGCCGCCTGGAACCTCCTCGGGGCGCGCGCTGTCGGGGAAGGCTCGGTCGTCATGTTCTGCGCGTTGCTTGCGCCGTTTGCCATCCTGATCGCGGTCGCCCTTTGGCGCACCCTTACGCATCACGGCATCGCCATGCAGCCCGCCTCCGGCGACACGACGCGCGACCTGGGCGGTGCCGTCTCTGTCGCCTTATGGAACTACATGGGCTGGGACAACGCTTCAACCGTGGCCCAGGAGGTCGACCAGCCGCGGCGCAACTACCCCCGAGCCATGCTCGCCGCCGCCGCGCTCGTCGCCGTGACCTACATCCTGCCGCTGGCCGCCGTTGCCCTGGCCGGCATCCCCGCCGATCGCTTCTCAACCGGCGCCTGGACCGACGCCGCCGGCCTCATCGGGGGTCCTGCCCTTGCTCTGGCCGTCGTCCTCGGCGGCACGCTCAACGGCTTCGGGATGTTCAACGCGCTTACCCTCTCCTACACGCGCGTCCCGTACGCCCTCGCCCGGGAAGGCCTGCTCCCCCGCGCGCTGACCCGTACGACCCGCAACGGCGTTCCGTGGCTCTCCGTCCTGCTGTGCAGCGCGGCCTGGGCGCTGGCGCTGAACTTCACCTTCGAACGCCTCATCTCGATCGACCTCGTCCTCTACGGCGGCGCGCTGCTGCTGGAGTTCGTCGCCCTTGTGACATTGCGCCTCCGTGAGCCTGAACTCCCGCGCCCCTTCCGCGTTCCCGGCGGCCTGACCGGAGCCATCCTTTCCGGCGTCGGTCCCGCCCTGCTTATCGGTTACGCCATCTACACCGCCCGCACGGAGCGCGTCGCCGGACTCAACGCCCTCCTGTTCGCGACACTAGTCGCCGCAGCCGGCCCTGTAGTCTATGTCGCCGCTAACCGCAAGCGCGCTCTCGAGAGACCCGATGTCCCGTAAGTCTTACTCCGACGGCGCACTCTGCCGCCGCTCCACAAACGCATCCACAATCGGAACCGGTTTCGCCTCGGGATTGATCTTATTCTGGATAAATCGCTCCTGCGCCTCGACCACCTTGGTTCGCGCAAACGACGCATCGCGCCAGCCCTTAACCTCCACCCGCTTGCCCTCCAGGTCCTTGTAGATGGCGAAGAAGTGCGTGATCTCCCGTAGCATATGCGGATAGATCTCCGAGTAGTTCCAGACATCCTTGTACCGGGGGTTGCCCTTACCCACGCAGAGCACCTTCTCGTCGCCCAATCCCTGATCGAGCATATCCAGCAGGCCGATCGGACGGACCTCCATCACGCACCCAGGAAAGCTCGGCGTATCCACCAGCACCAGCACATCCAGCGGATCGCCGTCATCGCCCAGGGTGCTCGGAATAAAGCCGTAATCGCCCGGATAATGCACCGGCGAGTACAGATTCCGGTCCAGACGGAAGACATGAAGGTCCTTGTCGTACTCGTACTTGCTGATCCCCTCTGAGGGAATCTCAATGACGCAGTTGATCACTTCCGGCGACTTCGGGCCAACCGGCAACTCCAGATAATTCGGCATGAGGTGGGGATCTCGTCTCTTTAACGTCGCGCTTCGGGAAATATGGATGCGGGACCCAGGCGGCTCGGAAGGTCCCACGGGAACAACACTCGCTTCGTTATAATCGGACACAATGAAGGCCCATGTCTACGTTACCCTGAAGCGCACCGTGCTCGACGCCCAGGGCAAGACCGTCGCCGACGCCCTCCGCCGCATGGACTACAAGGGCATCGCCGACGTGCGCCAGGGCAAGTACTTCCTCCTCACCCTTGATGACCAGCTCTCCCCAGCCGACACGCAGACCGAGGTCGAGCGCATCGCCCGCGAGGTCCTGACCAACCCGGTCATCGAAGAGTTCACCTGCGCCGTCGAAGCCTGAGAACCTCGTAACGTAACCTGTTTCGCGCTCCCAGCCGATATGCTTTCCTGAGAACGTCGTACACTCTCGGAAGTAACTTACCTCCGGCCCCAGGGAGATCCATGCGAGCGCCACACCGTTTCCAGAGATCCACGCTCCTCCTCGTCTTCGCCGCCCTCTCCGCTCTGGTGGCTCCGTGTGCGTCCGGGCAATCGCGCCAAACCGCCACACGCACGGCCGGAGTCGACGTCTTCGGTGCCTTCTCCGACATCGACACCGCCTTCTATGGCACCGATCGCAAGTACGGCGGCATGGCTGGCGTGGACTTCTCCCTGTACCGCTACTTTCCGCGTCTCAGCGGCAAGATCACGCCCTCGCTCGAGATCCGCGGCACCGACACCCCCGGAACGCCCGTCGCCGAGCGCACCGTGCAGGGTGGCCTCAAGGTCGCTTACAACTGGCACGCGCTCCATCCCTACGCCGACATTCTGGTAGGCGGCGGTACCATCCTCTTTACCCCACCTGCTCCCCTCCAGCCCGGCTACGTCTACGCCAGTGACAGCTCCTTCCTCTACGTCTACGGCGGCGGCCTGGCCTTCGACATCCTGCCCAAGTGGTCACTGCTGGCCGACTACGGCCACCAATCGTGGAACCTCGGCTTCGATCCGCCAGTCACATTTACACCGCAGTCGGTCAGCATTGGCGTCGTTTACCACCTACGCTTGAAGCCTTTCCGCCAATAGCGGCACACCAGGCCGATTTTTGAGTGTCCGGCGCGTTCATCGGACACAAACGACGCGATCGCCGAATGCTACGCTCAAGAAGTGCTTGAAACCTCTCCCAGCGCGCTTGCCTTCAACCAGCCGACGACCACCGGCAGCCGCTTCGTCCGCGCGTGTCTCCGCCATCCGGTCGATCGCACCCCCGTATGGTTTCTTCGTCAGGCGGGCCGGTACATGCCGGAGTATATGGCCGTGCGTAAGCACCACTCGCTGCTGGACATCTGTCGGACACCCGACATTGCTGCCGAGGTGACCATTACCGCCGCCGAGCGCCTCGGAGTGGATGCGGCGATCATCTTCGCCGATCTTCTGCTGCCGTTTACGCCCATGGGGCTCGACTTCGAGTTCGTCGCCGGAGAAGGTCCGCAGGTCCACACGCCGGTCCGCACGCTGGAGCAAGTTCAGGCTCTCCGCACCGACCAGACCGACGATCTACGCTATGTCGCCCAGGCGATAGAGAAGGTCGGCAAGCACTTCAACGGCCCCCGCGGCGACGGCGACGAGCTCGGCATCATCGGCTTCTGCGGCGCGCCGTTTACCCTCGCCAGCTACATGATCGAGGGCGGCTCGTCGCGCAACTACATCGACGCCAAACGCATGATGTACTCGTCCGCCCCCGCGTGGCCGCTGTTGATGGAGAAGCTCGTCACCGTCCTCGTCGACTACGCGGCCCAGCAAGTCGAAGCCGGAGTCGACGTCATCCAAATCTTCGACTCGTGGGCGGGCGCTCTTTCCGTCACCGATTACCGGCAATATTGCCTTGCGCCGACGACCGAGCTCGTCCGCCGCGTGCAATCGCTGGGCGTTCCAGTCATTTACTTTGGCGTGGACACGGCCTCGCTGCTGCCCGCCATGCGCGAGACCGGCGCGGACGTGATCGGCCTCGACTGGCGCATCCCGCTGAGCGAAGGCTGGAAGGCGGTCGGCCCGGGCTGCGCGGTGCAGGGCAACCTCGATCCAATCACGCTCTTCGCGCCGCGGGATGTGCTGAAAGCCCGCGTGGACGAGGTGTTGCGCGAGGCCGCCGGACGCCCCGGACATATCTTCAATCTCGGCCACGGCATTGTGCCCGGAACACCGGTCGAAAACGTCATTCAAGTCGTGCAATGGGTCAAGGAGTTCCAGATATGAATGTCGATTACGCGTGGAACAGCAATGGCGAGGCGATCCTGCTGCTCGCCCACGGCACGCCCGACGTGCTGAGCGAAATGGGCGAGTACCTCGAAAAGGTGACCGGCGGCCGCAAGCTCCCGCACGAGGTGGTCGAAGAGCTGCAGCACCGTTATGCGGAGATTGGACTTCAGGAGACGCCGCTTCCCGAAGGCCCGCCGCTGACACGATGGACGCTGATGCAGGGGCGCCTGCTCTCAGACGCGCTTAACGCTCCAGTCTATGTGGGGATGCGGAACTGGCATCCGTACATCGCCAATGTCGTCGCGAAGATGCGGCTGGACGGCGTCCGCAAGATCAAGGCGATCTGCCTTGCGCCGCAGAACTCGCGTACCTCGGTCGGGCTGTATCGCAAGGTCTTCCTCGAAGCCGCGCACGACATGGAGGTCGAGTTTGTCGCCGGGTGGGCGGCCAACCCAACGCTTGCTCATGCCTTTGCAGACCGCCTTTGGCCCGCCTGGGCGGAGGGCTGCGCCGTAGTCGGGGAGCGCATTCCGGTGCTCTTTACGGCGCACTCCGTTCCTTGCCGGACGATCATGTCGGGCATCGTGTCGAACCCGGCCAGCCCATCGGCCGTTCCCGGCGGTCCCGTGCCGGTCGACGGCATCCAGAACTACGGCGCGCGGACCGAGCCCGATCCTTACCCGGTCGAGTGCAAGAACACCGCCCGCGCCATTGCCGAGGCGCTGCGTCCGGTCGGCATGACGGAGCGCGACTGGTTCTTCGCTTTTCAGAGCCAGGGCGTAGCGGGCGCGCCGTGGATTGGGCCATCCGTGCAGGACACGCTGAAGGCGCTGGCGGATGCGGGCCACAAGGGTGTCGTGCTGCAGCCGGTCGGCTTTCTCTGCGACCACGTCGAGATCCTTTATGACATCGACATCGACTTCAAAGAGGCGGCGCGGGAGCTTGGAATGCAGCTCTGGCGGGCTGAAAGCCTGAACGACTCTCCGCTGCTGATCCGCGCGCTGGAGGAGGTAGCCCTCGGCACCTTTGCCGCAGACGTGGACGAGCGTACGCCCGCTGCGGCGATGGCGTAACCTTCATGACCGGCAAGCGCATCGTGGTCATCGGGGGCGGGATCGCGGGGGTGACGGCGGCGTGGGAGCTGGCGCGGGCTGGGGCTGACTTCACGCTCTTCGAGGCGAGCGGGCGGCTAGGCGGCATCGTGGAAACGGTACGCGAGGCGGGCTTCGTCATCGAGTGCGGCCCGGACGCGTGGGTGACGGAGAAGCCGTGGGCGCGGGCACTATGCGTAGAGCTGGGGCTTGCGGGCGAGATCATCGCGTCGAATGACGGCACCCGCAAAACGTACATCTTGCGCGAAGGCAAGTTGGTGGCCATGCCGGACGAATGCGCATGATGGTGCCCGCCGATCTCAACGCCGTGGATGCTTCGCCTCTCTTCAGCGAGGAGGGCAAGCGCGCGTTCCACGCCGAGGTGGGCCGGGCGGAGGAGCTGCGGGCCTCGGCTCCCGCGCAGGACGAGAGCGTGGCCAGCTTTGTGCGGCGGCACTTCGGAAACGAGGTACTGGATACGGTGGGGCGGCCACTCCTCAGCGGCGTCTTCGGCGGCGATGTCGAGACGCTGAGCGTCCGGTCGGTGATGGCGCCGTTTGTGGCGATGGAGCGGGAGTTCGGCTCGTTGATCCTCGCCGTGCAGTCGCGTGAGGCCAAGAGCGGTCCGGTCTTTACCTCCTTGCGCGGCGGCATGGGAACCCTGGTTGAGGCTATGGCGGCCGAATTGCCGTCGGCGTCTGTACGCTTGCGAACATTGGCTGCGTCACTCGCGCGCGACCATGACGGCTGGGAGGTGAATGGCGAGCGCTTCGACACTGTCCTGCTGGCTACGCCGGTGGACGCCTCGCGAGAGCTTCTACGCCACCTCGATGGGCACGCGGCTGAGTTGATGGCGATGAAGGCGAGCTCGGCCGTTGTTGTGGCGTTCGGGTTTACGGACTGGTTCGATCTCCCGCCGGGCTTTGGTTTTCTGGGGCCGCCGGTCGCCGGAGAAGACACCCTATTGGCGGCCACCTTTGTCGATCAGAAGTTTGCGGGGCGAGTGCCCGAGGGAGGACGTCTGCTGCGGGCGTTCTTTGGCGGCGAGGCGGGTGAGCGGCTGCTCTCCGTGCCCGACGAGCGGGTGATCTCGCTCGCGCGTTCGCAGCTGGAGGAGCTTCTTAGTCTTGTTCCTGAGCCGGCGGTGACCGTGGTGCGGCGCTGGCCCAGATCGTTGCCGCAGTATGCCGTGGGGCATGGAGAGCGCATGGCCGAGCTGGACGAGCGAGTGCAGAGCCTGGGCGGGTTGTGGTTATTGGGCAACGGGTATCGTGGAGTCGGTTTGCCGGACCTGATCCGAGATGCGCGGGCGGCGGCGCGCGCCTCAACACTGGCCTAAGAACGGAAACGTCCGCGCCAGCTCCCAGGGGCCGTTGCGGTAGTGCCAGAGCGTGAGACCGGTCGCCTCTACCGGGAAAGGTCTGAAGGAGGCGCGGAGTTGATGAAGCAGGATTTTTGCGGCTTCGGCGGTGACTTTGTTCTGAACGACGATGTGGGGCTGGAACTTTTGGCGATCTTGAGGGCTGAGGTGTTCTGCAAAAGCTCCTGCCAGACGGCGATGCAGTCTCAGCAGAGACGCGCTTTCGAGGGTGTACGCGACGCCTTTGCCGAGGGATCGAAGGCCGATGACATCCAAGGGGAACGGCTCACACCCAGCCGCAGCGGCAGCTACCTCTTCGATCACACTCATGTCTTCAGGTAGCGTGTGGAAGAGCGTAACGTGGGCGTCGATGAAGTTGCGATCTGGCGGAAAATGCTGCTCACGCAGGCGGTTGAAATGGGTCTGCGAGGCTGAATCGAGTTGGAGCGTAAGGATGTACGTCACGGAGGCTCAGTCGGGGACTTGCCAGCCGGCGGTAGTTCCAGCGAGTGTCGCCTTGGCAACAGAGACGGTGGTTACAGCCTTGGCCATGTCGGGAAAAGCCGCTTGGACCTCCGGTGTGCGCGCCCAGATCGGCACATCCTTGATCTCATAACGGTAGGTCACCTGCGTCTCCGGCAGGCCGTTGGCGGCGTTCGCGGGCGGGGTAAAGCCGTCGATGCCCGACACAGCGCGATGACCGTAACAGAAACGCGGGACGGCGCGCACACCCGTGTCCGTCGGGGTGTAGCGGCTGGCGTGGAGCCCGCCCATCTCGCGGGAGACGGTCAGCAGCTGCGCCTTGACGAGCGAGTCCATCTGCTTCGTCTTTTCGGGGTCGCCGGTCTCGAAAGGGAAGCGCGGCGCGTCGGGGAACAGGCACTCGCGGCGTTCGAGATAATAGGCGTTCAGGGCTTTGGTAAAGTTCTCGGGCGTTGCCGAAGCGCGCGTCTTGCAGCCGGTGGGGACCGTCCATAGAAGGCTCGAGGCAAGCAGCAAAAGCGCAGGCCGTGCGTTGAGGTGGGTCATCTGTCTCCTCGAAGCATCCTACATTGAGATGCGCAATCGCGCCGCCTCGCCCGCAAAGCCCAGGAAAGGGAACCGTCTATGTGGATCGTCAAGATAGCGCTCGATCGGCCCTACACGTTCATCGTGCTGGCGATCCTGATCCTGATCGCCGCGCCGGTAGTGATCCTGAACACGCCCACGGACATCTTCCCGAACATCGACATCCCGGTGATCTCGATTGCGTGGCAGTATACCGGGCTCAATCCTGAGGAGTTGGAAGGCCGGGTCACGACACCGTTTGAGAAGGTGTTGACGACGCTGGTCGACAATATCCAGCACATCGAATCGACCACGTTCAACGGCCAGGTCATCATTAAGGTATACCTGCAGCCCGGAGCAAACCTGGCGACGGCAAACGCGCAGGTATCGAGCGCGTCAGAGTTTGAGCTGCGGCAGCTACCGCCCGGCATTCTCCCGCCGCAAATTATTAACTTCTCAGCGTCGAGCGTGCCGATCCTGCAGCTTGGGCTCTCCGGCAACGGCATGAGCGAGCAGGAGCTCAACGACATCGGTCTGAACTTCCTGAGGACGCAACTGGTGACGGTGCCCGGAGCGGTGGTGCCGAACGTCTATGGCGGCAAGCAGCGGTCGATCATGATCAATCTCGACCCCAAGCGGCTGCAGGCTGAAGGACTTTCGCCGATCGACGTGCTCAACGCAATGGCTCAGCAGAATGTGGTGCAGCCGGGCGGCACGGCGAAGATCGGCATGGACGAGTATGACGTACATCTCAACTCGGCTCCGGTGACGCTCGATGGGCTGCGCAATTTGCCCTTAAGACAGTCCGGCGGCACGACGATCTATGTGCGGGACGTCGCGACCATCGCCGACGGCAGCATCCCGCAGACCAATATCGTGCGCCAGGACGGGCACCGCGGTGTGCTGGCGGTCGTCCTGAAGTCGGGCAACGCGTCCACGCTGAACGTGGTGAGCGGCGTCCGCAAGCTGCTGCCCACGTTGTCGCAGACGCTTCCGCCTGCCCTGAAGATCACGCCCATCGGAGATCAATCCATCTTCGTGCGCGCGTCGGTCAGCGGGGTGATCCGCGAGGCGATCATCGCGGCGATGCTCACGGGGCTGATGATCCTACTGTTTTTGGGCAGCTGGCGCAGCACGGTCATTATTGCCGTGTCGATCCCGCTGTCGATCCTTGCCTCCGTGATCGTGCTTGGACTGCTGGGCCAGACGATCAACATCATGACGCTCGGCGGCCTGGCGCTGGCGGTCGGCATTCTGGTGGACGATGCGACCGTGACGATTGAAAACATCGAACGGTACCTCGAAGAGGGGCATGGGCTACGGGGTGCCATCGAGGACGGCGCGGCACAGATCTCCGTCCCGGCGCTGGTCTCGACCCTGTGCATCTGCATTGTGTTTCTGCCCATGTTTTTCCTGAGCGGCGTGGCACGATACCTCTTCGTTCCGCTGGCTGAGGCGGTGGTCTTCGCCATGTTGGCGTCGTACATCCTGTCGAGGACGCTGGTGCCGACGCTCGCCATGTACCTGCTCCACGAGCACAACGCCCACACCGTGCCGTCGCGCAATCCCTTGGCTCGGTTTCAGCGCGGCTTTGAACGCGGCTTCGAGCGGGTGCGCGCCGGGTACGCGGACCTGCTGGGGCGGCTGATCGAGGCCCGCGTCTTCTTCGTGCCCATCTTTCTGCTGGCCTGCCTGTGTGTCTTTGCGCTGCTGCCGTTTCTCGGTCAGAACTTCTTTCCAGCCACCGACAATGGATCGTTCATCCTTCATGTGCGGGCGAAGAGCGGGACGCGCATCGAGGAGACAGCCAAGCTCTGCGATTTGGTGGAGCAGTCCATCCGCCGCGAGGTGCCGGAGGCCGAGGTCGACAACATCCTCGACAACATCGGCCTGCCCTACAGCACATTGAACACGCAGCACGCGACTTCGGGGCTGTTCGGCGCGGGCGATGCGGACATCCTGGTGTCGCTCAAGGAAGACCATCATCCTACAGCGAGCTATGTCTCCAGGCTGCGAAGCCTGCTGCCGCGCGAGTTTGCCGGAACGACGTTCTACTTCCTCCCATCGGACATCGTGACGCAGATCCTGAACTTCGGCCTGCCATCGCCCATTGACGTCCAGTTCGAGGGAACGGATATCGCCGGGAACCGGAAGATCGCCGATAAGCTGCTGGGCGAGTTGCGGCAGGTGCCCGGGCTGGTCGATCTACGCATCCAGCAGCCGGACGACTACCCCGTGCTGAACGTGGCCATCGACCGGACCAAGGCCGTGCAGGGTGGCTACTCGGAGCGCGATGTCGGCTCGAGCATCGTGAACATCTTGAGCGGCAGCTCGCAGTTGAC
>CAXTUR010000082.1:10058-13846 GCA_964247455.1 uncultured Acidobacteriaceae bacterium
GCGAACGAGAAGGACCTGCCCCGCGGAAGCTTCCTACGGGTGCGCGGGCAGATCGAGACGATGAACTCCTCGTACTTTGGGCTGATCGCTGGCTTGGCGTTCGCCATCGTGCTGGTGTATCTGCTAATTGTGGTGAACTTCCAGTCCTGGCTTGACCCGTTCATCATCATCACGGCGTTGCCGGCGGCGTTGGCGGGCATTGTGTTCTTCCTCTTTGTCACCCGGACGACCTTGAGCGTGCCCGCGCTGATGGGCGCGATCATGTGCATGGGTGTGGCGACGGCCAATAGTATTCTGGTGGTGTCGTTCGCAAAAGACCGATTCGAACACCATGGGAACGCCATGGAAGCTGCGAACGAAGCCGGCGCGACTCGCTTTCGGCCGGTGATGATGACGGCGCTGGCGATGATCATCGGCATGATTCCCATGGCGCTTGGCGCCGGCGAGGGCGGCGAACAGAATGCGCCACTGGGCCGCGCCGTGATCGGCGGCCTGCTGATGGCGACCATGGCAACACTGATCTTTGTGCCCTCGGTCTTCGCGCTGCTGCACGGCGGGCGGGCGCGTAGGCAGACTTCGATCAAGCAGCCGGAGCACCAGATGGCGGCGGGAGATTAGGCGATGAGCGAGGTGCAGTTGGACGAGCGGCAGCATACCGAGAACGAGCAGACGACCCATCCGATCGGGCCGGGGCGAACGTCTATGCCTGTCGAGCCACCGGCGCGCAGTCGCGGTCTTCCAGCCGCAGTGTGGCTCACGTTGGCTGTGCTTGTTGTCGCGCTGCTGGCGGTCATCGCCTATGGGGTCCTGTCGCGCGCCGCGGCGGAACGTGCCCTTGCCAAAGAGACCCACGCGGCGGCCATCCCTACTGTTCGCGTGGTGCATCCCGCGCCGTCGAAGCTCTCGGACGAGATCGCGCTGCCCGGCAACACGCAGGCCTTCACCGACACGCCGATCTATGCGCGGACCAGCGGCTATCTGAAGAAGTGGTACTTCGACATCGGCGGGCGGGTGCGGAAGGGGCAGCTGATGGCGCAGATCGAGACGCCGGAGCTGGACCAGCAGCTCCAGGTGGCGCAGGCCGATCTGAAGAGCGCGCAGGCCAATCTGAATCTTGCGAATACGACCTCCGAACGGTACACCGCGCTGCTAACGTCGAACAGCGTCTCGAAGCAGGAGACCGATCAGGCGGTAAGCGACGCGGCGGCGAAACTGGCGGCGCGCGATGCCTCTGAGGCGAACGTCCGGCGCTATCAGCAGCTTCAGAGCTTCGAGAACATCTACGCTCCTTTCGACGGCATCGTGACGGCGCGCCGGGTAGACATCGGATCGCTGATCGCGGCAGGCGCGAATACGACGCCCCAGGAGCTCTTTCACTTGGCCGCCATCGGGCAGATTCGTGTCTTCGTCTCGGTTCCCGAGGCCTACTCCGCCGACATCGTGGATGGCGGGGAGGCCGACCTGACGCTCGATGAGTTCCCCGGCAAGAAGTTTGCCGGACGGACTACCCGCAACTCGAACGCGATCGATCAAGCCACGCGCACGCTGAACGTCGAGATCGATGTCGCCAACCCGCAAGGCAAACTGTTGCCAGGGGCGTATGTCTTCGTTCACTTCAAGGTGCCCGATCATGCCGAGACGCTATCGCTGCCGTCAAACGCCCTGCTGTTTCGCAGCGAAGGTCTGCGGGTGGGCGTCGTCCGCGACGGCAAAGTGGTGTTGGTGCCGGTAACCATATCGAAAGACCAAGGAGCAACGGTGGAGATTGGAACAGGCGTGACCGCGACGGACGAGGTGATCCTCGATCCCTCGGACTCGCTGGCAAACGGACAGCAGGTCCAGGTGGCGAACGGCAAGACGGCGGGTGCCTCATGACGCGGCGGGCTCTTGCGCTGCTCACAGCGGCGGTCACGCTGACCGGGTGCATGGTCGGACCGAAGTATGTGAGGCCGTCGGCTCCGCTAGCGCCTTCGTTCAAAGAAGATGGTGCTTGGAAGCTAGCCAATCCCGCCGAGACGAAGCTGCGCGGCGATTGGTGGACAGTCTTCGGCGATGCGCAGTTGAACGCGCTGGAACCCCTGGTGGCGCTCGACAACCAGAACCTCAAGGCGTCCGACGCGCGATTCCGTGAGGCCCGGTCTCTCATCCGCTACAACCGGTCGTTCCTCGCCCCAACGATCGCCGTGGCACCGTTCGGCGGAGCGTTGCGCGAATCGTCGAATCGACCTTATTTCCCCTCAAACAACGCCGCCAACAACGGCAACGTGACAGCTGACATCCAGCTACCGATTGAACTGAGTTGGGAGGTGGATGTCTGGGGGCGCATCCGCCGCAACGTAAATGCGGCACGAAACGAGGCGACAGCCAGCGCGGCGGACCTCGCTACAGCCCAACTTAGCCTGCAGGCCGAGTTGGCAATGGACTTCTTCGAGGCACGGGCGGCGGACGCGGAAGAGAAGCTGCTGCTTGACACCGTCAAGACGTACCAGGAGGCCTTTCGCATCACCTCGAACCGCTTTGAGGGCGGGGTCTCGCCGAAGTCGGACGTGGACCAAGCCCAGGCGCAGCTCGAGGACGCGAAGGTGCAGGCGAGCGATGTCGCCATTATTCGCGCACAGTATGAGCACGCCATCGCGGTGCTGATCGGCAAGCCACCGGCGTCGTATGCGCTCAACGAGATGCCGCTTGAGACCAAGCCGCCAGCCATCCCCGTAGCAGTGCCTTCAGAGTTGTTGGAGCGCCGCCCCGATATTGCCGCCGCAGAACGCCGGATGGCTGAGGCGAATGAACGGATCGGCATCGCCACGGCGGCTTTCTATCCGACCATCTCGATCAGCGCAGCCGGCGGGCTGGAAGCAACGACCCTTACCAATTTGGTCAAGTCCGCAAGTCTTCTGTGGTCGGCCGGTCCCACGGCCAACGAGACCATCTTCGATTATGGGCGGCGGCGGGCCACGCTGACGCAGGTAAACGCCGCCTACGACGAGACAGTGGCCAACTACCGCCAGACCACGCTCACGGCCTTCCAGCAGGTGGAGGACAACCTGGCCGTGCTGCGCGTGTTGCAGACCGAGGCCGAGCAGCAGCGACGGGCGACCACGGCGGCGCAATCGGCGGTGCAGATCTTCAACAACCGCTACGTCGGCGGGCTCGACACCTATTTGCAGGTCGTTACAGCGCAGACCACGGCCCTCACCAACGAGCGCAACGACATCGACATCTTGCGGCGTCAGATGGATGCCAGCGTGTTGTTGATCAAAGCGCTCGGTGGTGGATGGGATACGACGCAGCTGCCGAAGCTGTAATCGCGACCATCGCCTTTACCGGCTTTCCAGTACGAGCTTATGACGGACAATAACGCTGCAATCACTCGTGGCGAGGCTCTGAACCCAAACCCGAGCAGTTGATTTAGTGCGTCTGGAAGTTCCAAGTGTCCCAGCAAGGCAGCTTGCAAGAGCACGGCCAGTGTCCACCTAACTCAATCTGCCGGTCCCAGGCTGCTTGTCGTCCGGCTTTGTCGTCAATGAGAGGCAAATCAGCCCGGTGCTCGATGGCCAGACTGATGGCTTCACGCTCTCCGATGCCGAGTTCCTCCGGAAGAGTCGGGTCGAGCCGTTGGACGCTCATCCGTTCTATCCACGAAGGTGACGCAACGGCCCAAGCACGTACCTCCGGAGGCGCATCGGGGTGCCGCATCTCGATTAGCACTGCGGGAGGCACCGTTATCCTGCCATACAAACTTTCAAGGACTTCAGCATGGCCGAGACGAATGAGATAGTTCAGCGGAC
>CAXTUR010000083.1:0-13775 GCA_964247455.1 uncultured Acidobacteriaceae bacterium
CTCCACAGCCTCAAACCCGGCAGCCTGCTCAACATCGAAACCGACGTGCTCGCCCGCTACGCCGAAAAGCGCACTGCCCCCACCTTCACCCTTACGGAGAGCTACCTCCTCGCAAACGGCTACTAAGCCGCAACACTGGTTACCTTGCCTTTTTAGTTGTCATCCCCGAAAGGGGTCTGCGTTTCTACTCCCTATGCTCCCGCCAGCATCAACCCCGCCTCGCGCACCAGCTCCGCCGGATGGCAAGGCTTCGTCAGCAAGCCAGCCGGATGCAGCATCGACCGGCTCTCCTCAATCACCCGCTCCAGGTTGTCGTAGTACCCGGTCAGCACCAGCACCCGGCACTCCGGCAGGACGCGGCTCATCTCGTCCATCAGCTCGATGCCGTCACGGTCCGGCATGGTGATGTCGCAGACCAGCAGGTGCGGACGAAACTGCAGCGCACAGCGCAGCGCCTCGTCGGTCGAGTAGGCCGGCCGCGTTTCAAAACCGCACTTCCCCAAAATGAGGCTTAGCGTATCGGCTACCAGATGTTCGTCGTCCACTACAAGGATGCGCTGCATGGCAACTCCCTTACTTCCAACCCATAAACGTTCATGAACGGTCCGCGTAGGTACGCCGTGCGACAGAACCCCCGCGTTTCAGATTCCCTAGACGGAAAAGCGAAGCGGAAATCTATGTGGGAATCCTAATCTCACGCGGACCCAAACCGGACCAAAGATGTGTGAAAAGCCAGTGCTACGCCTCCTTCATCGGCTCCTTGTGTTGGCGGACGATGCGGCGCGCAATTTGTTAGGGTGGTGAGAAGTACCTTTGGGTAGCTCCCAAATACCGGCTCCGCTCCTTCACTGTGCGCACACTCCTCCTCATCCCGGGCCTCTTCCTCATCCTGGTCGTCATGCTCGACGCCTTTCAGACCCCCCCCCCCCCCCGCCCCCCTTCCGGCCGCTGGCCCCCCCCACGCCTCTTTCACACCCCCCCCGGGGCCCCGGGGGCCGCCGGCCCCCGCCACAACCCAAAACCCAAACCACGCGACCAGTGGTACAGCACCTACGGTCCGCTCTCGCTGTTAGTCTTACTCGGCGTCTGGGCGGTGCTGCTCATCGGCGGCTTCGCGTTGATCTACTTCGCCCTGGGCACCCCGTTCTCCGACGCCATGATGTCCCACTTCGCCGGTCCGCACGCCTTCTGGACCGACCTCTATGTCTCCGGCACCACCCTGACGACGCTCGGCCTGGGCGACGTATTGCCCATCCGCCCCTTTGCCCGCGCCATCATCATCTCGGAGGCCGGCTTCGGGCTCGGCCTGGTCGCGCTCGTTGTCGGCTACCTGCCGGTGCTCTACACCGCGTTCTCCCGGCGCGAGGTCTCCGTTGCCCTGCTGGACGCCCGCGCCGGCTCTCCCCCGACTGCAGCCGAACTTCTTCTGCGCCACGGCTTCAATGGCGGCGACCACGCGCTGATCGACCTGTTGGTGGAGTGGGAGCGCTGGTCAGCCGAGCTGCTCGAATCGCACGTCTCCTACCCCATCCTCTGCTACTATCGGTCGCAGCACAACAACCAAAGCTGGCTCTCGGCCCTCGTGACCATCCTCGACACCTGCGCGCTGCTGATCGCCACCGTCGAGGGTACCCGTCAGGCGCAGCTCACCTTTGCCATGGCCCGCCACGCCATCATCGATCTCGGCCACGTCTTCAGCCTGGAAGAAGACACCAGGGCGCTAGCCGCCGACGACTCAGACCGGCTTCCGCCCCCCGAGTTCCGCCGGCTCTGCACCGCCCTGCTCGACACCGACATCCAGCTCTGCGGCGACGAGGACGCCGGTGCCCGCCTCCGCGAACTTCGGACCTTGTACGAGCCCAACGCCTGCGCTCTGGCCAATTACATGGGCCTCTCCATGCCCGTCTGGATCGCCGAGCCGCGGGACAAAGACCCCTGGAAGCGCGTCGCCAAGCTAAGCTACCCCGGCACCCGCCACGTCAGCGACCGCTCCACCGCCGCCTCGCTCCACGAAGAAATCCACTAGACTCTGAGTTGCGTACTCTTGCTCTTTTGGTTTGTCGTTCACGAAGGGACTCTGCGTGCGCCTTTGCTGTTGCCTTTTTGGTTGTCATTCCCGAAGGGAATCTGCGTCTGTCTTTGCCGTTGCCTCTCTGTTGTCATTCCCAAGGGAATCTGCATCTGCCCCTGCCCAATACACAAATAAACGCGCATTAATATGCTGCTGAATTGGGCCAAATAGAACTCGGCTTAAGCCCTGCCGAAAGCGGAGAGGTCTGCACGGCTTCTATCTCTGATCAAGTCGCTGTTTTGGTAGGGAAAGGCTTTAGCCCCGCCGTAAACGCCGTAGCGACAACGCGGCTTTAGCCGCTGAGAGTCCTCAGAAGACTTAACCCAGGGCTTCCTTCGATCGAGTCGCAAAAGCTAAAAAAAATGCTCCCGCCAAAGCGGGAGCACTCTTGTCAAGCCAACTGAAACTACTTCACCTTGATGAAGATGATCACGAACGTAAACAGCGCGAGAGACTCGATAAACGCCAGACCCAGAATCAGGAAGATGAAGATACCGGGACGCGCGCCCGGATTGCGCGCCAGCGCCTCTGTGGCCGAAGCCGTCGCGCGGCCCTGACCCAGGCCGCAAAGCCCCGAGGCAAGCGCCATACCGAGACCGGCCGCTAGGGGAACCCACTGGCTGGCTGCATCGCCACCCTGCGCAAAGGCCGGTGTCGCCAACAGCAGCGCGGCCAAGGACATGAACAGATACTGCATCGTCTTCATAGTGCTCCTTGCTCCCGTCTGTTCTCCGCCGCCAGTGGGTGGTTGATGCTCACCGTGCTGGCACCCTCACGCTTGCGGCGGTGTTGCACTGCCCGGAGAGGGAGCGCCCCTCTGGACAAATTCAAAGGCAAACCTAAACTCTAATGGTCGTGCGCCACCGCGAGCGACAGATAGATCGCGCCCAGCAGGAAGAACACATACGCCTGCACCACGGCTACGCCAAGATGCAGCCCCAAAAATACCAGCGGAATCCCAACCGGCACCAGCGAGAAGAATGCCAGCGTCACCAGATCGCCGGCGAACATATTGGCGTACAAACGGACGGTGAGCGAAAGGACGCGCGACAGGTGCGAGATGATCTCGATGGGGAACAGCAGTGGCGCCAGCCACCACACCGGCCCCAAGAACTGCTTGATGTAGGCCGGGCCATTCGCGCGAACGCCGTGGTACTGGTAGTAGATGAAGGTGACGATGGCGAAACCGAGCGGCATCACCACATCGGCCGTTGGCGACTCGAATCCGGGGATCAGCCCCAGCAGATTGGCGAAGAGGATGAACAGAAACAGCGTGGTCAGGTAGCTGGTGAACCGCTCAAAGCCATGTCCGATGATCGACTCGCTCTGCTCCGAGACGAACTCGTGCGTCATCTCCGCCAGATGCTGTACCGGCCCCGGCTTCTCGACGTTGAGCGAGAGCCGCACCACGATAAAGTAGGCTACGAGGAAGCAGAAGACCAAAAGCTCCATCGCAACGCCATTCGAGATGGGCGCGGCCGAGTTGGGCACGGCGATATGCAGGCTGTGCAGCAGCGACGTAGCCGGAGCGGCAAAGGCGTGATTCAGAACTCTCGTAAGCGGAAGCTGTACCGGCATATAAATCTTTAAACAGAGTCCTTTGTATTTTTCTCTAAACAGCCCAGGCCTTCATTGCCCGAACTCCCTCAATTGAAAGGCAGAACACACCCAACGCTAGTCCGGCCGCCAGCGCATACACCGAACCATTCAGCACCTTAAGGCTACCATATAGCAAGAACACAGTCAGCCCTAGCCGCGCGAAGAACCCCAGCAGCACGCGCCCCATAGGCCGCGCCTCCCCGCCGCCGTCCATCTTCACCATCACCGCCGTCATCAGCCGCAGCCACTCCCACAGCCCAGAGCCGGAGATCACGGCTCCGACCATGAGCAGTCCCGCGCTCGGCCAGCCCAGCTTCCATCCGACGACGGGCACCGCCACGACGGTCACGATCACCAGCAGCCGGATCGCGTTGCGGATCGTCCGCTTAAAGTCCTCGTCGGTAAACCCGCTCCAGCTCGCCGTATTCACTCTGCTATCGCCCATTCTTCAGATACCTGGACGCCGTGGTGAAGATTTGGATAAAGCCGCCGACCGCCCCCAGCAGGATGCCCACGATCCCCATCCAGTTTTGATGGAAGTGCCCGTCCGCCCAGTGCCCCGCGAACCAGCCGATCACGCACCCGGCTGGCAATGCGATCGCCAGCTGGATCATCGACTCGGCTTTGACCATCTCGCCTAGCGTGCCTGTCTTCTTTTCGCCGTCATCCGCCATGGATGCCATTACACCACGCCGCTATACTCAAGTGTCAGCCCCATACGAAGGAACCACCGTGTCCGAGTCCGACTTCGAAGCAAACCTCTACCAGCAGCGCCGCGACACCCGCGACAAGATCGTCGCCCTCGGCCAGCAGGCCTACCCCAACAGCTACGCCTTCACCCACACGATCCCCGAGCTGCGCGCGTTCGATACGCCGGAGAACACTTTCGAGGAGCTCGCCGCCAGGCACATCGAGGCCTCCATCGCCGGACGCATCATGGCTATCCGCGTCCAAGGTAAAGCCGGTTTCGCGCAGGTGCAAGGGGGCGGCGAGCGGCTTCAGATCTATGTTCGCAAGGATGACGTGGGCGAGCAGGCGTTTGCGCTTTATAAGCTCCTCGATCTCGGCGACCACATCGGCGTTCGCGGCTTCCTGATGCGCACGCGGACCGGAGAGCTTACGCTCCACGCCAAGGAAGTCGGCGGCCAGCCCGCGCTTACCTTTCTGGCCAAGGCCATGCTTGCGTTGCCGGATAAGTACCACGGGTTGGAGGACACCGAGCTTCGGTATCGGCAACGGTATGTGGATCTTTTTATGAATACGGGGCATGGGCCTAAGTCGGGGCTGGTTGCCGCCTCACACACCTTAGCCAACGGTGAGACTGTTGGCGAAGGTGGGGCACCCGGTTCTGGTGTTCGTGCCGAGGAAGAGGCTGCCCTGAATGTTCGGGAGACGTTTGTGAAGCGGGCGGCTATTCTTCGCGCGATCCGGCGGTTTTTTGATGAGCGCGGGTTTCTGGAGGTGGAGACGCCGATGCTGCACACCGTCGCCGGGGGAGCGGCCGCGCGGCCTTTCAAGACACACCACAACGCGCTCGACATCCCGCTCTCGCTCCGCATCGCGCCGGAGCTGTTTCTTAAACGGCTGGTTGTTGGAGGACTGGACAGGGTCTATGAGATCAACCGCAACTTCCGCAACGAGGGCGTCAGCACGAAGCATAATCCCGAGTTCACGATGCTCGAGTTTTACCAGGCATACGCTAACTACAAGATTCTGATGGAACTTACAAAGGAACTTATAGCCTTCGTCGCAATAGAGGTGAACGATACGACTAAGACGGTGTTCAATGGAGCAACGATCGATCTTGCTTACGACAAATGGCAGGAACTCTCCATGCCACAAGCAATCATCCGTGGCTGGCCGTTACATATGGCTAACAAGCCGTCCGAAGTAGACCTGTCTACGGAGAGTACCTTTAGGAACTGGGCTGGTAGTTACGATTTCATCGTAGTTCCATCTGAGGGGATTGCTGTAGAACTTGAAATATCACAACAACTCTCCGCTGCTAAGGCAAGAGGTATGTTCGCCAGCTCGCCTCATACGGTAGTGCAAAGTGGAGGCAGAATAGGACCTGTACTATCTACCACCTTACCGGTTGGAAATCAGATAACAACCTTGTTTGAGATTATTGCCGAACCATATCTCATCCAACCCACCATCATCTACGACTTCCCCCTCGCAGTCTCGCCCCTCTCCAAGCAGAAGCCCGACGACCCCGACTGGGTGGAGCGGTTCGAGTTCTACATCGGCGGCTTCGAGGTGGGCAACGCCTTTTCCGAGCTGAACGACCCCGACGAGCAGCGCGCTCGCTTCCTCGCCCAGCTTGCTGAGCGCGACCGCGGCGACGACGAGGCCCACCAGATGGATGAAGACTACGTCCGCGCCCTCGGCTACGGCCTGCCCCCGACCGCCGGCGAGGGCATCGGTATCGACCGGCTGACGATGATCCTGACGGGCGCGAAGTCCATCCGCGACGTGATCCTCTTCCCGCTGATGCGTCCGCGTGAATAAACCGTGTCATCCTGAGCGGAGCGAATTACGGCTTCATTGTGATCCGCGCAGTCGAAGGACCCGCGGCTTAGACCGCTGAGTGGAGAACCGCAGGTCCTTCGACTGCAGCCCTCACGATAGTGCCGTGAGGGCTTTCGCTCAGGATGACAGTGGTGGAATAAGGCAGGCTATCTCCGCAGCCGCTTGCCCACCTGCGCCACACTCGTCTCGTTCATCGCCGCCACCGCGGAACCCCGCACCTTCTTCAGCAACGATCCTACAGCCGCGTCCTCGTCCGACATCCACTCGCCCGAGGCCGCCGCGAACAGGTCGCCCAACCCAATCTGCTTTACCGCGACCTTTAGCTGCGCTCCGCCGTGCGGGCCTTTGCGCTGGACGATCCAGCCACCCTTCTGCAGCAGCAGAAAACTGCGGCGCACCATCACTGGACTAACGCCCAGTGCTTCGCCGATCGCCGCCGAGGTCAGCATCGCGCCCGGGTGCGCCGACAGAGCCACCAACACGCGAAGAGCCAACGCAAATCGACCGCTCTGTGCCATGGAGAGCAAAGTAACACATCGCACCGCCGTGCTACCCTCCCAAAGTGAAGATTCTATTTGTGGGCGACGTGTTCGGCGCGCCCGGACGCCGCATCGTGCGCGAACATCTGCCCCATGTTCTTGAGACCCACGCCGTCGATCTGCTCGTCATCAATGGGGAAAACGCCGCCGGTGGCTTCGGCATTACGCCCCCACTCGCCGAAGAACTCTTCGACCTGGGCGCGCACGTCATCACCACCGGCAACCATATCTGGGACAAGAAAGAGATCTTCGACTACATGGCCGTGCCGGCAGACTCGCACGTCCGCGGCCGCCGCATCCTCCGCCCAGCAAACTATGCCGCCAGTGTGCCTGGGTTCGGCCTCTACCAGGGCGCGCTTCCCTCATATGACAACCAGCCCGGCACCAAGTACGCCGTCATCAATCTTCAGGGCCGCGTCTTCATGTCTTCCTGCGACGATCCCTTTCGCAAGGCCTCGGAGCTGCTCGCCCAGATCGCGAAGGAGTCCGCCGCCAAAGTCATCCTCATCGATCTACACGCCGAAGCTACGTCGGAGAAAGTAGCCCTCGGCTGGTATCTCGATGGCCGTGTGACCGCCCTCCTTGGCACTCACACCCACATTCCTACCGCCGACGAGCGCATCCTGCCCGAAGGCACCGCCTACCAGACTGATGTTGGCATGTCCGGCCCTTATGACTCTGTGATCGGCGTCGAGACGGACCTCGTCGTCCAGCGTTTTCTTAACGGGATGCCCGGCAAGTTCGAAGCCGCTCGCGGAAACGCCAAGATGTGCGCTACCCTCATCACCTGCGACGCCGCCACCGGCCGCGCCAGCCACGTTCAACGTTTGATGCTGGGAGAGTAGCCATGCCGATCCCCGAACAACCCACTTACTTTCCCCCACACGAAGAGCGACACTTCTACGCCGCCCAGGGCGCACTCTTCCTGGTGGATGCCGCCCGCGTCAGGGATCTGCTGCCCGCCGCCCAAGGATCAGACCTGATCCGCACACTTACCCGCAAGTCTTACCCGCACGACCTCTACCGTGAAGGCGCGATCGTTCCCGCGCTTGGCGTCGAGCAGGGCCACTACACGGTCTCCGTCCGCTCCACACAGACTGAGGACGCTCCCCTTCCGCTCTCCCACCGGCTCTTCTCCCCGGGCTTCGTCCTCGGCACGGAGACTGGCGACCTTCTGCTGTGCAACACCGACCGGCTCCAGCACTGGTCTCCCGGTACGCCTCCCGAAGGTCATGAGGAGCATCCCCTCGCCAATCTCGAACGCCCTCTGCACGTCAGCCCCGGCTGGTATAGCGTCACGGTCGTCGTCGGCCTGCTTGACAATGAGGACGGTGGCGACGAGGCTTGGGTGTGCGCCTTTCTCCTTGATCCACAGTCGACGCAGCCGCCCTTTACTGCCAACCTCGGCAGGCCGCTCGCCTTCTAAGCTCCCGGCTGAGTGATGCTACGCCGGTATTTATCCGATACAGCCATACAAGCGGAGGACGTTTGTGGGAGAGTTCCGCGCGACGCCTATGGACCAGTTAAACGCACACTCGAATGGCTCTGGACCCTCAGGTCTGCCGGAGCCGACACTTCCTCCTCGCGAGCTCAGCGTGGAAGACCGTTTGCTGCTGCTGGAAAACGTCTTCAACTCCGCGCCCGTGGGACTCTGCTTTATCGGGCTTGATTTCCGCTACGTCGCCGTCAACCGCTGCTTTGCCGAGATGTACGAACAAACGTGTGAACACTTTTTGGGCCGTACCGTCCGCGAAGCGCTTCCAGAGATTGCCGACCAGATCATGGCGCATCTCGACCAAAGCCTTGCGCTCCAGAGCCAAGTCTCCGTCGAGCTGACCCTCACCCACACCGTGCCCGGTTCTTCCGTGCCGCGCTCCATTATCTATCTGCGCTCGGCACAGCCCATGCGCGATACGGCGGGCGTGATTATGGGCTTTTCCGTCGCGCTGGTGGACATCACGGAGCGCAAAGCTGCCGAGGCCGCGCTGCGCGAGAGCGAAGAGAATTACCGGTCCGCGCTCGAGTACAACCCCCACATTCCCTGGACCATGGACGCCGACGGCAACCTGGAGGTCAGCCCGCGCTTCCTCACCATCTCCGGCATTCGCAAGGAACAGGTCACCGTCGAATCGTGGAGTGAGACGATCCACATGGACGAGCGCCAGGCCGTCCTGAAGGGCTGGGAACAGTCTTTCGCGGCGGGTACACCATTCGACCAGACCTACCGCATGCTGTGCACGGGGGAGCGCTGGCGTTGGATGCGGTCACGCGCCTTTCCGCGCCGGGACGAGAACGGGAAGATCGTTCGCTGGTACGGCATGCTGGAAGACATCCACGAGCGCACCCTGGTCAGTGAGGCCCTCCACAGCAAGACCGCTCGGCTAGAAGAGGTTTCCGCCCAGCTGGCCCTGCTGGTGCGCGAAGACCATCTTACCGGCCTGGCCAATCGCCGCCACTTCGACGACGCTCTGGAGCGGGAGATGACGCGCGCTCGCCGCTCCCACCAGCCGCTTGCGCTCATCATGTTCGATGTCGACTACTTCAAGCGCTACAACGACACCTTCGGCCATCCGGCGGGCGACGTCTGCCTGCGCGACGTGGGGCAGGCGCTGAAGAAGGCGCTGCGACGTCAGGGCGACCTGGCCGCGCGCTATGGCGGGGAGGAGTTCGTCGTCTTGTTGCCCGATACCCCCGAAGAGGGGGCGATGGAAGTTGCCCGCTTTGCCAATGAGGCCGTGCGGGCGCTCACGATCCACCATCCCGCGAGCACCACAGGATTCTTGACGGTAAGCGCCGGCGTCGCCAGCTTCGATCCCGAACAAGACTTTTCCCATTGCAACGCGAGTCACAACCTTATCCAAACGGCCGATCTTGCCCTCTACGCGGCAAAGAGTGCCGGTCGCAACTGCACCGTCAGCTCGCGCGCTCTGAATGATGCAACGAACGCGGCCAGCCCGGTATCCTAAGAACACTCTGATCAAGTCGCTGTCTGGTAGGGCGGCTTTACCCCTCCTGATCAAATCGTTGTTTTGGTAGGGGCGGGGCTTTAGCCCCGCCCTAAATGCCATAACAACAGCGCGGCTTTGGCCGCTGAGGGAATCTGCGTTTTCAGCCTCTACGGCATCAGGCAAAATGCCCTAAGAAGAAAGGCAGCCCGAAGGCTGCCTTTCGCCGCATCGCTGACTAACTCACTCTGATTACCGCTTACGCCGCACCGGAGCCGCCGCCTTCTTCGCCGGAGCCGCCTTCTTCGCCACCACCGAAGCGTCGCTCATGGTGATCATCAGCGGATTCTGCGTGTATGAGGCATATGTGCCGAGCAAATTGATCTTGTCTCCCACTGCCGGAACCGTCTTCAACGGCTCCTTCATGGTGAAGGTAAAGTCCGCCACCTTCGGCGAGGCCTGGAGCGCGTCGTCCGAGACCGCGACCTGTAGCGAACTCTCAGTCGGCGTTACAACCGTGGCACCCGGAATCTCCACTTCCTTGCCCTTGATCGTGGCGAACACCTTCTCCGCGTCCTCAGGCGTACCGTTCTGGAGGATGAACTCCTTATCGCTCAAGGCCAGCGTCGCCAGGTCGGCGGTGCTTGTCACGGTCTGGTGGGCGATGTCCGAAGCCTTCGGTGCTGGAGTGATGCTGGTTGCAAAGCTGTCCGGCGGGTTCAAATTCGCCTTGGCCACAGCCGCCGCGGCGTCGTATCCTTCCGCGCTGCCGTGAAACTTCTTGTAGCAATATTGCGCCGTCGGCAGCATCTGCGACTTATACGGCTCCGGGGCGTACGCCACAAAGCGTGCCACATAGAAGGTGCAATTCAGCAGGTCCGGAGGCGTCGACTGCAGATAGGCATTGCCCAGGAAGAATGTGTCCTGAAGGATGGGCCCGGGCTGCGTCGTCTGCTCGACCGGTACTGATGCCAGCTCCTGTTTGAAGTTCGTGATCGCCGTCGCCGTATCTTTCTTGTTTAGCGCCGCCGTGCCAATGGCGCTGTAGAAGATCGGTGTCGCGCTCGTCTTCACCGTCGTAAAGTCGGCGTCGCTCATGTCTGTGGGCTTGGTCGCGGCTAGCCCTTTCGTTGCGTAGTCAGCCGCCTTATCGAGCGCTGCCTGCTTGGCCGTTGCATCGGTGATCTGGTCCGCGCCCGTTTTGCGGAAGTAGACCTCAAACGTAAGCGCGCGCAGATTGTTCGGGTCGACGGCCAGCAGCCGATCCGCCGCGTCCAGCGTCTTGGCCGGGTCGAAGCCGCTATACGCCAGCATCAGCTGCTGCAGCGTGTCCGTCTTCACCGCCGATTGCGGATACGCCGACAGATACGCTTCTAAAGCCGGAGCTTTCGTCTGCGGCGTCGTCTGCCCGATTGCGTCGGTGTACACCTTATATTCCGCCGGAGACATCTGGACACCACCACCCGGCTGCGCCGCTGGCGCCTGTACGAAGGGGTTGCCGATAGGCTCGGCGCGGAGAACGTGTGCGGCGGACGCGATACCCGCAACCGTCAGGAGAGATGCAACAAGGACCTTCTTCATGCCACGCTCCTAAATCCTGTAAAAATCTAGCCGCCGGTTGAACCGGGGTCAATACACACAGCCTAACTCATCGCTCCCCCTCCCTGCCAAGCAGGAGAGCGCCACCCACAGTACGCAAGGTGCTGACGGATGTAACGAATTATAAGAGGGACTCGTCACAATGCAAACTCAGCCGGCTGCTGAGATGCGGGCACCATCGGCGCTACACAGCGACAAGCTTCAACCTGCGGAGCTTCCCTATAAGTGGGGTTACGCCGCGCTTATCCACAATAGAGAGGGGTCTTCTCGTTGATGTCGCACTCACCCCTGCGTAGAGTAAGAAGACAGGCCCGGCTGCCGCCGAGGAGGTCACGTTTGCTCAAGCTCAAGAAGGTCCAGATCCTCGGCTTCAAGTCCTTCTGTGACCGTACCGAGGTAGCGCTCGCGGGTGAAGGCATTGCCGCGATCGTGGGCCCGAACGGGTGCGGCAAGTCCAACATCTCCGATGCCATCACCTGGGTCCTCGGGGAGCAGTCCGCCAAGTCTCTCCGCGGCATCAAGATGGAAGACGTCATTTTTGCCGGGACTCGCGACCGCAAGCCGACTGGCATGGCTGAGGTCTCGCTTACGCTGGTCGATCCCGAGGTCTATGACTCGGCAAGCACCCACCCCGAAGAAGATCTGGCCAGTGTCGTCTCCATCGACAGGAACGGCGACTGGGATGAAGCGGCCCTTCGCGTCCAACGCGCGGAAGAGACCGAAGAGGCCGTAGCCGAAGCCCAGCCCGGCACCGTAATAGAAGGCGAAGCGCAGCCTGAAACCCCCGAAAACCCCGACACGAACGTCGTCCTAAAAATCCGCCGCCGTAAGTTCGGCCGCGCCCCCATCCGTGCTGGCGAGCTGACTATCACCCGCCGTCTTTTCCGCACCGGCGACTCCGAGTATCTGCTCAACGACAAGATCTGCCGCCTCCGCGACATCCAGGACATCTTCATGGGTACGGGGCTTGGCGGCGAGTCCTACGCCATCATCGGCCAGGAGCGCATCGGTCAGCTGCTCTCCTCGAAGCCCCTCGACCGCCGCGCCATCATCGAAGAGGCGGCCGGGATTACCCGTTTCAAGACCAAGAAGCGCCTCGCTGAACTCCGTCTCGAATCCGCCCGCCAGAACCTCTCCCGCGTCGACGACATCTTTGAAGAAGTCACCAAGCAGATGGGCACGCTCAAGCGCCAGGCCGCTAAGGCGCAACGCTATCAGGAGATCGCGGCCGAGCTGAAGACCCGTCTCCGCGTCGTCCTCGCCAGCCGCCTCACGCAGCTCGATGCCGATCACGCCGCCACCTCGACGCAGGTCGCCGCCCTCACTGCCCGGATCGACACCCAGGCCGCCGACATTGACACTACGGACACCGCCCACACCGAAGGCGTCCGCCACGGCTACACCCTCGACGGCCAGATCCGCGAGGCCAACACCGCCGCGAACCAGGCCGCCGTCGAGCTTGAACGCATCGCCGCCCGCACCGCCGCCAACGCCGACCGCGTCCTCGAACTGATCGGCCGTCTCGCACAAGGCGCGGACGATCTGGCGCAAGCCCGCGCCCAGCTGGCCACCCTCTCCGGCGAACTCGAAACCCACCGCGCCTTCGTCGAGAATGCGAACGCCGAGTCCGCCGCCTCCCGCGATCAAGCCCAGCGCCAGCAGGCCGAAGCCCATGCCGCCGTCCGGGCTGTCGCGGCCGCCGAACAGGCCGCCGAACAGAACCGCCGCGCCACGATGCAGTTGATGGAGCGCGCCGGGCAAGCTCGCAACGAAGAGGCCCAAGCCGCCGCCGCCCTCAACGGCTTGCTGGGAGAAGCCGACCGCCTCACCCGCGAGTCCGCCACCGCCCATGTCGAGCTCGAAACCCTCGGCCTCCAGCGCGGCCAGGTCAAGCTCTCCTTTGATGACGTCACCGCCCGCCTCAAGTCCCTCGAAGCCTCCATCGCCAGCCTCCGCGACCAGCTCGCCGCCGCCCGCAACGACGAGGCCGCCTCCAAACGCCGTGGCGACCAGCTTCGCGGCGAGCGCGCCACCCTCACCGGTCGCCGCAACTCGCTCGACGCCCTCATCCGCGAGCACAGCTACTCCACCGACACCGTCCGCAACCTCTTCCGCGCCGCCCCGAAACAGGACGCCGCCCTCCAGCCCCTCGGCACCCTCGCCGACCTCCTCGAAATCGGCAGCGAACACGAAGTCCTCATCGACGAGTACCTCCGCGACGAGCTCAACACCATCGTCGTCCCCTCCTGGCCCGCCGCCGACGAGCACATCCGCCTCCTCCAAAAAGAAGTAGCCGGCCGCGCTACTTTCCTGGTCGCACAAGCCGAAGAGTCGGGTGCCCCATCCTCTCCGACAGTCTCATCGTCGGAGAGGATGGGTTCACCGCACCTCGAAGGCACCACCCCCCTCCGCTCCACCATCACCCTCAAACCCGGCATCTTCCTCGACTCCATCCCCAAGCTTCGCGACGGCTACCTCACCCCCGACGCC
>CAXTUR010000084.1:0-13684 GCA_964247455.1 uncultured Acidobacteriaceae bacterium
TGCAGCCCGATCCCCGGAAGCAAACCGCCCTCGGCCAGCAGCCGGTCGTTCGTGGCGCCCTCGAGTTCGGTGAGTTCGTGGAAGTGCGCATCATCGTCGGCAATGCGCGACAGCAAACTGTCGCCGCCGGTGCTGTATTTCGAAGGGATCAAACGGTGAGAGTCGAACTGGCGAACCAGCCTTGTCGGCGGGAGTGTTGCGATCAGAGTCCACCCCGGCGCGCATCGAGCAAACGGCGCACAGTCTGGAGCGACGTCACGCCGCCGGCCATCATATAGGCCAGTGGCGTCCGGCTCGCGAAGATCGGATTTTGATTAGGCAGCCGCACCCATTCGTCCGCGAGCTTTTCACCATACAGGACGTTCAACGCCTTGAAGATGCCGATCAGATAAGAAACCCGCGTCAGCATGTCCGTGTCGAGCGTTCGCTCTGGGTCTTTCCGCCAGCTGTAATAAGGACCGTTCGAGAGGCCGCCCAGCAAAACCCGTGCGTCCTCGTCCCGTATGCTCCAGCGCTCCACAATGTTGAAAAAAGCTTTGAGCGCCGACGGGCTGAGCCGTTCACGCTGTGCCTTATCGGTCAGGTCGGTAATGGGAGCCGGCCGATAGCGGGTGGCCGGGTAGGCCGGCTGGGCAACACTCATAACACGAGTCCTCCGGAGGAGAATATACTCTCCCAATCAGGAGATTGCAAGCGGCCAGCCTGGGCCTGTGCGGTGGCTCCTGCGCTCCCCTGCTACTTCCCCGAGATTGCTTTCTCGATCTTCGCTCGAAGCTGATCGGCGTCAGCACCACTGGCGGCAAGGCGTTCCGCCAGGACACGCATGAAATCGTCATCACTCACGACTGCGGGCGGATCAGACTTTCCGGAACGGCGTGGTGTGGCGACGGTGCCTCCCGCGAGTGCCGCGGCGATCCGCTTCGTCACCCGATTGGCTGCGCGCCGAGACGGGTCGTTCTGCACATGGGCGTAAATCTCGGTCGATCTCATATTCGCATGTCCGAGGATCGCGCCGGTCAATGCGAGCGCCTCGCCAGTCGATGTCGCAGTCGAGCCCATCGTATGGCGAAGCGTATGGGGCGTGACGCCGGGCAGCTCGGCCTTGCGGATGATCTTCGACCACATGGTCTTCGTGCCCTGGTAATGGCGTTCGCCACGTTCGGCAGGGAACACATACTCGCTGCCATCCTCGCGCGCGATGGTCTTCAGCAGCGTAACAGCGGCGTCGCCGAGCGGACGACGCGACTTGCCTGTCTTGCTGTCGTCGAGCGTCAATGCGCTCTCTGCGAAATCGATCTCGCTCCATTTCAACCCAGCGATCTCGTTTCGTCTGCAACCCGTCAGAACCCAGAGGCGTGCGATATTCAGCGCCTTTGCGTTCATGCCCTCCGCTTCCAATCCATCCAATGCAGCGCCGAGGCGAGTCACCTCCTGCAAAGTGAGGAAGCGCGGCTTGCGCTTGTCCGTCTTTCGGATTGCCGCCAATTCGCAGGGATTGCGCGCGACGATCTCGCGGCGTGCGGCAAAGCTGAACACCGCCGACAAATCGCGCGCGACCTTGCGTGCGGCACCCTCCCCGCCGCGCACTATGATCCGCTTCCGCGGACCGATCTTTTCATCCCGCGCGGTCTTTCCGGCCGCGACATCACGAACCAGCCGCTCGATGTCGCCTGGCGTGATCTCGGTGACACGGCGGTGGCCGAGCAGCGGCACGACGTGGTGCCGCAAGCGTCCGATGGTGAATTGCTTGGTCAGCGGCTTCATCGCATCACCCTGCCGCAGACCGCGCTGAACGTAGCAGCCCTCCTCTTCGTACAGGTCGATCAGGCCGCCGACCCGCATTTCCAGACGCTTGGTGCGACGCGCGTCGGCGGGATCCTCACCCTGCGCGACGCTGCCAAGAATGGTCCTGGCCTGCTTGCGCGCCTGTTCTGGCGTGAGTGGGCCGAACCGGCCGATTGTCACGAAGCGCTGGGCCGCGGTGCGGCCGCCACCTTCGCCCCGATAGCGGACGATGAACGTCTTGGAGCCGGTCGTCTCGACCCGCAGGCCGAAGCCGGGCAGCAGGCTGTCCCAGACGTAGTAGCGACCGGTCTTGACATCGGCGGCATCCACTTGGCGTTTGGTCAACAAAACACCCACGCGCTTGGTCATTCGCTTGCTCCAACCCACTGACCTAACGAGGACAACCTACCATGGTTTGGTCAACACCTGGTCATCACCGTAGTCGGAAAAAGGGGGTTAGAGGAGGATAAAGTGGCGTACGCGGCACTGCTCCAGAATCGTGAATATCAAGCAATCATAGTGCTCTAGCGTAGGTGGGAATACCCTGGCGTAGGATGAGTGCAATTTTGCCAAGGTTGGGGTCGAGGGTTCGAATCCCTTCGCCCGCTCCAGATTATATCGCCCCAGTACAGGGACTTGGCTAAGTTTTCTCCACGGGCCATTCGCTTCCGACAGGCACGGCTTCTGCCAACGGAAGCTAATCGGAAGCAGTTCGGCGGAAGTCGTGGCGTGCATTTGGCACTCTTTGGAGAGCACTCGACTTTCGTGATCACTGCGGCGGGATCGTCCTGCGCCGCGGAACCCAACCGATGACGTGGAAGACAACTTGCAGCTTGTGCTGTCCGACCGCTCGCTGGGGACGCGCGACCAGGACCAGGCCGCATGCTGCTGGTAATGTCAGTGGCTCGACGCTTGGACAGGGTGCTGGGGTCGGAGGGACGATGGCTTCTGGAGAGGTTAGCAGGTAGACTTAGTCGAGGAGACGGAACGGCCGGGTGCCGGTTGTTGCGGCATCTGCCTTTTTCAGAGCCATAATGACGTTGAAGGTCCCGGTTTGTGGGTGGAGCGTCACCGCCCAACCCGGGCGACGACTTAGCTTTCGCTCGCGGGCAACAGCTTAGATAAGCATCACATCCGTGAAGCTTGGGAAACGGCATAGCTGTCTTCCAGCATTTGGAAACGCGTTACGAGGTCGTCTGCGATCGTCAGCACCAGCGCGAACTGAGTCGCGACGATCCTGTTCGTCGCTTTAATCCGGGTCCGCAGCATCCCAACGACAACCGCGCGCGTCTCGCTGGCGAGCACGTCCTCGACATCGAACGCCAACGGCTCGGTCAGGGTGCGCTGATCGCGCATGAAATCGGCAATCGCCTCCCGCCCGCTTTTGTGACCAACCCAGGGTAGGACTTCGTCGTCACCCTGAATTTCAAACACCAGATCCTGGGCGAATGACGCTGCTATATGACTAGGGTCGCGACCACTGCCGATCCCTTCCAGTAGCATGTTGGCGATCTCAATGTTGCGTTCTCTGCTCATGTGGTTTGTCTCCTTATTTGGGTCAGCCCGACGTCCCGGCCAGCGCCGGTCTGTTCATCAACACGTATTTCAGTGCTGCCCGGTCAGGCGATCTTGACTGCACAAATGCACCGAAGTCTGCGCAATGTTATTTCGAGGGGCGGACATTCATGCAAGCCGAACCACCTATGAGTGCGCGCCACGATAGCTAGGAGGAACCGGTCCTCAGACCGCATCCACAAGCACGATTTCGGTGTCGGCAAGCGCTGCTAGGCGAAGCGTGCGCTCCTCCCGAACTGCCGCTCCGTCGCGGGTTTCCAGCGGAACGTCATTGAGCGTGACCCGTCCTCTCGTGGCGACCAAATACGCCTTGCGGCCCGGCGCCATGTGGTAGGTCAGTGATTGACCCAAAGTCAGCGTTGCCCCGAGTACGCGAGCGTCCGCCCGGATCAAGAGCGCGCCGGTGTCCTCGACGAAGCCGCTGGCCAAGACCATCAAGCGGCCGGCACGATCGCTTGATGGGAATGGCTTAGTGTCCCAGCGAGGCTCGCCGCCCCGCACTCGGGGGTGCAGCCAAATCTGAAAGATTTTGGTCCGCTGATCGGGCGCGCTGAGCTCGGCATGCTCAATCCCCGTGCCCGCACTCATTACCTGTACATCGCCCGCCTCGGTCCGGCCATTGTTTCCCAAGCTATCGCGATGCAAGACGTAACCTTCGCGGACATAAGTGATGATTTCAACGTCGCGATGCGCGTGCTCTGGGAACCCGGTGTTCGGCGCCAACTCATCGTCGTTCCAGACATAGAGGTTGCCGAGCGCCTTATGCGCCGGGTTGCCATGGTTGCCGACATGGAAGTGATGCCGCGCCCTCAGCCAGCCGAAGTCGCCGCCACCCAGCTCGGCGACGGGCCGATGCTCTATCACGACCGACCCGTTGCGTTCCGTCGGGCGTCAAGGCTGAAGGCCCCGGCGCCGAAATGCACGATCTGGAGCAATCCGCCGGCGATCATGAGGTTCTTGAGGAAGTGGATCATCATGTTCTGGTCGGCGAAGTTGCGGTGGAAAAACACGGCCGTGACAAGGCACCAGAGCGCAAGCCCGGCCGCGGTCGGACGGGCGCGCCAGCCCAATAGCAGCAGCAGGCCTAGGCCGATCTCCACGGCGAGGGCGACAGCCCAGCCCAGTGGTGCGAACGGGAGTCCGACCGCCGCGATTGCCGCCGTCGTCCCGCCGTAGGCGAAGGCCTTGGTGAGGCCGCTCATCGCGAAGATGCCACCGATCAGGATGCGGCCGATGGCAGGAAGGTAGCGGGTGTTGTCAGTGATGGAGTTGGACCACGTGGCCGGTGAGGTGCTGAACGGCGCAGCGTCGGGCCGTTCGGCGGGGAGGATGGTGGAGGCGCTATCGAGAGGGTTCATTGTGCTGTCCTTTTGCAGGCGCGACCCGCCGGGCCGAACGGGTGAGGGCTCCCGTGTGATCCTAAGGTCCAAGGCCGTCGGGAGAAGTCAGCAGCTGGGCAACAGACTGTTCCTTGTGTGGTCCAATCACTTGCAATTAGGTCAGCCGTGCGGAAGATAGGGCTTGCAGCAGAAGTGACGCCCACCGTTGCAGGACTTGAACGACATCGTCTGTTTCACCGCCGTCGCGAGGCACAACGGCTTTTCTGCCGCGGCGCGCGCGCTGAGCCGTCCCAAGTCGAGCATCAGCCGCCAAGTCGACCGGTTGGAAGCGCGGCTGGGGGTTCGTCTGCTGGAGCGATCCACCAGAAAAGTGCGGTTGACCGAGGTTGGGAGCGCGTATTGCGCCCGTTGCCAGGCGGCGCTCGACGATCTGGAGATCGCCGATCGTGACGTTGCGTTACATCGATCCGATCCGGTCGGCATCGTTCGCGTGACCTGTCCCACGGGCCTCGCACGCCAGGTCATGCCGCGCATCATGCCGGGGTTTCTCGCCGACTACCCGAAGGTGCGCATTCAGCTTCAGGCGACGAACCGGGCCGTCGATCTCATCGAGGAGAGGATCGACGTCGCGATCCGCGCCCGCGCCCAATTGCGGGACGAAGCGCTGACGATGCGCAAGCTGGGAGCGAGCAGCCTTATCTTCGTGGCCAATCCGAGTTTCGTCGCCACCCACCCGTTTTTGAACGACCCGGCGGGTCTCGCCAAGCTGCCGTTCCTCAGTTTCCGGGAAGAGCCGGAACGGCAAACGTGGACGGTGAGGGGTCCGGGTGGTGACTCACGAACGATCACGTTCGATCCGGTTCTTTGGACCAGCGAGTTCGACGTCCTGATCGAGGCGGCGTGCGCGGGCGCGGGCGTCGCGCTGCTGCCGGCCGAGGCGGTTCGAAAGCCGGTTGCTGAGGCGCGGCTTGTCCGCGTGCTGCCGGACTGGCTCTCCGACGACGTGACAATCCACCTCATCTTCCCGGCCGCGCGTGGGCTGCGACCAGCGGTGAGAGCATTCATCGACTATGTGGCTGCCACCTACAACATGAGCGCGCCCGCACATGAGCGTGGTGCGCACAAATAGACCAACCCGGGAATGACGCTGAAAGCGGGTCACCGGTGTCGCACGCTATGCACTGACGCGAACTGGTCGAGCGCAGGCGCGCGCGCAGCTGCTTCCCGCCGCGCGATCACGCAGCCTCTCGGGGCTAGGCAGCGTCCGCGTCCAGAGTTGTCCGCGCATGCAGCTTCGAGCCCACCTCGACGATGGCCCGGATAGCGGGGATGATCTCCTCGCCGAGATCGGTCAGGGCGTACTCCACGCTGGGCGGGGTTGTCGGTAGCACCATGCGGGACAGGACGCCGCGGCCCTCTAGGTCCTTCAGCCGCGTGCTGAGCACTTTGGCCGAAACCGCCGGCATGGCGCGCCGCAGTTCGGAAAACCGGCGCTGCCCATCGCTCAGGCTCCAGATGATCTCTGGCGTCCAGACACCGCCGAGCAGGCTCATGCACGCCGACATCGGACAACCCGGTGGTGGCGGAACCCTCTTCCTCAGCTTTAGCATCGTCCCACCGGCATCAATCCGGTTGCGGGAATGCAACCTGGTTTCCCAGAAGATACTATAAACCGAAAGTAACTGGGAGTTATTTGGTTACCTTAGGTGATAGGAATCGCCAAGTGATGTCGGGTCAACACAGGAGGCCTCCTATGAAGCTGTTTTATGCCCCCGGCGCCTGCTCGCTTTCGCCCCACATCGTGCTGCGCGAGCTCGGACTGCCATTCACCCTCGAGCGCGTCGATCTCAGGATCAAGAAGACGGCAGCCGGCGAGGACTTCATGGTCATCAACCCTAAGGGCTACGTCCCTGCGTTGCAGCTTGATGAGGGCGAAGTCCTGACCGAAGGACCGGCCATCGTGCAGTACCTGGCCGACAAGTACGCACCCGGCCAACTGGCGCCTGCTTCCGGCACGGTCGAGCGTGCCCGAGTGAACGGGCACCTCGCCTTTATTGGAGCCGAGTTGCACAAGGGGTTCGGCCCGCTGTTCAACCCAGCGATCACTCCTGAGGCGCGCAAGGCGGCGCTTGCGAATCTCGCTCGCAAGCTCGGGCTGATTGATCGCGTCCTGGCCGAGGCAGGCCCTTACCTGACCGGTCCGGACTTCACCATCGCCGACGCCTACCTCTTCGTGATCCAGGGTTGGGCACTGATGTTTGGCATCGACGTCGCGCCGTTTCCGCATCTTGCCGCATTCGCTCATCTTGTCGCGGGCCGGCCCGCCGTTGCGGCGGCGATGGAAGCGGAAAAACAGTCGAAGGCTGCCTGATACCTGCAGGGCTTGAGTGGCCAGTGCCCTGCTGGCCACCAATCCCAGGCTCACGCGAGAGCTTGGTGTCCACCTCAAGCAGCATATTCTCATTGAGGTATATCCCAGCGGAGCGGCTGGCTGAGACGGTTTCGCGGCTCAAGAGAGTTGCATTTGGAGTTTTGGGGCGAGACCGTCGTATGTCTAGACCCTTGCGGAACAAGATGGCGGTCTTCGGCTATGCCCGCGTGTCCCACGCTGGATCAGGATCTGACCGCGCAGCGACAGGCGCTGCGCGCGGCCGGCTGCCGGGTGATCCGCGCTGAGACTGCGAGCGGCAGTCGCAGGGACGGCCGTACCGAGCTGCAGGTGCTGCTGGATTTCGTGCAGCCCGGCGGCAGCCTGCTGGTGAGCCGCATCGACAGCCGGCGCGGTCGAAACGCGACCTGCAGGACATCGTGCACGAGCTGAAGGGTCGCGGCGTCGCGCTGCGCGCCACTGAGCAGCCGGTGGACACCAGCACCGCCGTCGGCAAGGCGTTCCTGGACATGCTGAGAGTGTTCGCCGAGTTCGAGACCAACCTACGCCGAGAGCGCCAGCTCGGGGGCATCGCGCTGGCCAAGGCGCGCGGGGTGTATCGCGGCCGCAAGCCGAGCATCGACACGGCGGAGGTCCTGCGGTTGCGCGATCAGGACGGGCTCCGTCCGACCGCCATCGCGCGGCGGCTCGGCATTGGTCACGCCTCGGTCTATCGGGCACTCGAGGCGTTGTGAGCCCGGGGGGGCGTCGCGGTGCCGGTCGAGGCGCTGGCGACGCTCCGCCGCAGACTGGTCCCGCTGGCCAACCGTCATCCCGAGCACAACACTGCTACCGGGGCAAGGTCGAGGGCAGCGGCGGGGCCTTTACCTCTGGCAATCGTAGCAACCGCTCGCGCTTGTGCATGATGTCGGAGCTAACCGGCAGGGCGCCGACGGGCCATGTATGACGCACACGCTACGCCCGCAGACGGAAGACCATGGTCGCTGGTCGGCGCTAGCCGATGATCTGAAACCCCGTTTGGCGCCCCTGTCCCGCAGCGTAGTCTGTGAGGGGGCCGTCATAGGTCACCAGCGGGCACCCGAGTTCTATGGCTGTCGCGACCAACAAACGGTCGGCCGGATCGCGGCGATAAAAGTTTGGAAGCCGGTACGCGCGAGCAGACGCTCGCCACGTCAGTGGAACGGCGGACACACCCGGGCGACCGAGGAAGCGCTCGATCCAAGCCTCGGGAGGACAGTCGAGGCTGATCCGCCCCGTATCAGCGAGGAGCGCGATCTCCCAGGCGGACACCGCGCTCACCATGAGGGAATGACCCGTTAGCCAGAGCGCATCGATGGCATCCCGCGTGCCGACCCTTAACCTCGGGTCGCCGGTGTCGAGCCACAGAACGATGTGGGTGTCTAAAAGCAGCGTCTCGGTCAAGGTGCTACGCCGTGCTCCGCATCCATCTTGTCCTCGAGGATCGGTGCGGTCAGATCCACGCCCTCCCGTACGGTTACGGAACCCCGGTGAGCACCAAAGAGGGACCCGGAACGGGCGTCACGCTGCTCCAAGTGCCGCAAGGCCAAGGCAACGACCTCTGTCTTATTGCCTCCCGTAAGGCGGGTTGCGAGCGATTCGATATGGGCGACTACGTCAGGACGATTGATCGTGACCACGATCGGCATTGCCTTCATCTTCCTTGTCATTAAGTAAGTAATGATTAGTGGAGACTGGTGGGAGCAGTCAACGGCCATGGGGCGCCCCTGCCGCAGTGCAGGCCCCCGCCTGCCTCGATGCTGCGCGGCGGCCAAGGTGAGCGGTCGGTTGTCTCGAAGCCTCCAACGCCTTGACACACTCTAGGCTTATCGAGGCCCGACCTCTGTCGAACATGTCGTAGCTGTCGAGGCCCGCCGTCAACTGCGTGACCAACTCCGCACCTGCAGACGGCAGTCAGTCCCGAACACGATGCGCGACTGTCTAAACCGAGCTTCCGAGACGCTTGAGGCGCAAGTAATTGATCCGCCTTTGAGAGGCGGGTTTTGGCTGAGCCTTGCTGCCTATGTCTTGAGCGGGACGGCGAGCGCGTTCAGGGCTGCTTGCTGGAGTGCGGTCGGCGTGGTGAGGATGGCGAACGGGGTTGCGTCGCCGACGCGCACGATGTTGCGTGCGAGTGTGCCGAGGTCCTGGATCAGGGTTCGCAGGCTATGCACCGGATGGCCATCGTCGGTCTGGCGTTAGGCGGCCTTGCGACGCGTGGCGTCGGACACCTTGGCGGGGGCGACCGGAGACGCCGTTCGGTGCCGTTTCAGCATGGTCGTCGAACAGCAGCGGCGCCAGCGCCTGACGCATGTGCCAGATCAGGTGGTAGGCGAGCATGCACAGGAACACATGCGCCCTTACCCGGCCGGCGAGACGGTGATGGATGGGGCGGACTTCGAGGTCGACCGTCTTGATCGAGCGAAAGGCGCGCTCGAACTGGGCGAGGCTCTTGTAGGCGCGCACGGTGGCGTCGGTGTCGAGGTCCTCGGCGGGCACGCTGGTGCGCAGCACGTAGAAGCCGTCGGGGGCGGCCTCACGCTCCATGGCTACGGTGTCGCGTTCGAAGCTGAAGCCACAATCAGTGATGGTCAGCATGAACGGCCGCGACGGCGGCAAGGACTACGACGACATCACCGCCCGGGTGGTTCGGGCCGGATGGCGCGTGCTGAGGCCGCAGCCGCGCGCCACTGCCGGCTCCAAGGGCCCGATGACCGATATCACGCTTAATGACTTGGCCGACGACGTCGCCGCGGTGATTCGGACCCTGGGCGGAGGTCGCGCCTCGTTGCTTGGCCACGCCCTTGGTCATGCCTTGTCACGGATGGTGGCAACCGACCATCCAGATCTGATCGCGGCAGTCGTCCTGGCCGCCTCTCAGGCGTCGAAGGTTCCGCCCGCTATCGAAGACGCCTTTCATCGCGGGCGACCTGAGTCGACCCGAGCCCGAACGGCTGGATGTTCTACACCGTGCATTCTTCGCTCCCGGGCACGATGCCCCGGCCATGGCTCGCTGGCTGGTATCAGAGACGCTGAAGATGCAGCATGAAGCGGCTCAGGCCGTCCCGATCTCCGCCTACTGAGCATGCGGCCGCGCCCCGATGCTTGAGATTTTTGGCGCGGTCGACCCATTCAAGCCGAAGGAGTTTTGGCAGGAACTGCGCGAAGATTTTGGTGACCGCGTCGGGTCCGTTGTGATCGATGACGCGTCCCATGCGCTGTTTCCCGAGCAACCGCACAAAGTGGCCGAAGCCATGCTGCCCTGGCTCGACCAGCATTTCGTTGCGGGCACGGCGCACGCGACAGGAGCAAGGTGAGCATCACACCCCAACGTGACCCGAGCTACTAGCCACAGGGCGTATCGCTGAGTTGTCTTGATGGAGAAGATCGCTGTCCTCGCCGGCGAGGACGCGGCGGCGCGCGGCATCTACTGCTACATCGCGGCACTCTATAAGTCGCTGGCACAGAATGAAGCCCGCTTGAAACAGAGTGTCGAGTCACTCGATGAGTTCCTCCGACTACCTTGAGGCGGTGCTCGTTGCCTCCTGACCGGACGATGCGCGTCGGCCTTCAAAGCCATTGCCGATTTCCATCGCGACAACGGCTTCGCCGTCAAGGCCACCTGCCGGCAATTCGTCGTCGATCTGCGAGGGCCGGGTCGGTGCGGTCGTTTCAATCGGGGCAGGCGCGCAATGGCCGTGACTGGCACACGCTGGGACGGCGCGCTCGATCGCATCGATTACGCGCTTTGGGTCCGGTGCCGCAAGCTGGCCGACCGCGAGGCGAGCCCGACGTCGCCATTAGTGACAGCCTGAGCGTCAAGAGTGCGGAAAAGATGCTACGAGGCAGGCGGCGAGGTTAAGAACCATCGACGCTGGCAAGCAACCCATGTTGTGTTTATGTCTTAACCGGATGTCCACTGCGGCATAATCCAACTTGCATTAGCTTTCCGAAATCCCAGGGGAAAGCGATTTGGCAAAACATGGTATCGTTCTCGGACAGACGCCACGCCGAACACTCGCGAGATAATAATCGTTGCGCTTGCACGAAAGCTGCTGTTCGCGCTTTGGCACTTCACGACGATCGGCGAGATACTGGCAAGCGTCGCCCTGCGAGCGGCGGCCTGAGCGCACCACCGGGCTATCGGCTTACCACTTCAGCATTTCGGCTCGCCGACCAGACGGCAAGTCGATCACCGTCAGGGGCAAGATGCCCAGGCTTGTCTGCCAGTCTGCTGGCTGACACCCGGGTCTCTGTCACCGCAGCAACGCGATGAAGCATGTCGAAGACCCTGTCGTCGGCGACGGGCGCGACGAGGAGGGTCGGTGGCTTCTCGACCAGGACTGCACGATTTTCACCGCGGACGAGGAGCTGCTCATGTTCCACGGATGACCTGTGATGTCGGGGTCGGGGGCGTCGACGAGTGTCCGCTCGCCGGCACGGAAGCAGGCTGCGAACCGATCAACCAAGCGGATCGCCTGATCCGAATGCGCCAGCAGAAGAGAACCGGCATCCCAAGTCACTTTCCCGCCGTTGAAGGCCGCCACCTTCGCACGCCCATCCCCACGTGCAAATCCGAACAGGTTCGGCATACACACCGTCGGCATTGGAGGCACTCTGGGCCAGAGATAAGCGGTTGTAGCATCACAACGCCTTCAGAGTCTGATCACCGATGCACCCCATAACCTCTCCTAATTCGGGCTATCCTTAGACGCCGAAAAGGGCTCCGACCATGGCGATCCGGCTGCTAAGAACGACGTCGTTGAGAAACGTAAGCCTTCTTCGCCTGGGCGAGCAACCGGTGCTTCAACAGCACGACCGGGTCGCGTCGTCCGTTCGCCAAGCCGATCTGCTCGGACTTCTTAGCTTCGCCGAGCCGATCGTGACCTGGCCGACGCCGGGACGGGTCGGACATGTCGCTTGGTATCACGACGTGGACGACGAGGCGGTCCCGATCGATGGGCTGCGTGGAGACGATCGTCGACGCGCCGCTAGTCGCTTGCGCGACGCCCTCGATCTGTTCATGCGATCGCTCGACGCCGACGTTGATGCGAAACGACTTGTCGAAGCGGCACTGGTTCTTCTCTCGGCAGACTCGATCCTGATCGCCGACGGTCAGATCGTCCTCGTCGACTGGGGCCTCACACCATCCGGAACGGAACCCCCCGCTCTCGCGCAAACGCCGCTCGGGCCGTTCTTCTCGGAGCAAGCTGAAACGACCGCCGATATCGCGCCTTCGCCAACCGGGAAAGCGGAGAACGCGGGTCCAGTACCGGCTCCGCGCCGATACCGGTCTCTTGTCCCCCATCTTCTCATTGGTCTCGTTTTCCTTCTGCTCGGTCTGGCGGCGGGGCTGCGGCTGATGAACATTGCCCCGTGGACCGGCGCATCCGTTCTCTGAGCGGCCGGCCTTGGAGGACGCATGGGCAACGTTCTGGTCGCAACCACGTCGACGCGCGACATTCGGCCGCTCGGCTTCGAAGGCCAGCTCGTCATCGAGAACTGGGCCGCCCTCCGACACCTGCTGGACACGCGCCTGGGGTCGTCGTTCGCCTCCCTGCTCACCGAACCCGTCGTCGATCCGGCCCATGGTGACACGGACTGGTATGCTGAAATGCCGGCGGAGCCCGGGACCGGGCCGGCCGGCAGCGCGATGCGCGATGACTTTCTCGCTCTCGCGAAACGATGCGATGAGCTCGCCCAGAACCTCATCGACTCGACCGAGCCCTCGGAACGCCTGAAAGGCCAGCTCCTTCGCCTCGCCATGACCATCCCCGACGAGAGTTTCATCAGAGCCGGCATGAACGGGCCGATCCTCGTTGCGTGGGGCCATCAGCGGGCGACCAGCACCGAGCCCGCCGAACTGACGGGCAGGGCCAGAACAGCCCCGAGAGGCGGTCCAATCGAGCAGGAGGCGCCCCCCGCCGAGAAGACGCCACCGTTGCTGCCGGCCGCGACCCAGCCGATCCAAATTCCGGCGTCCTCAAGCCGGGACTGGCGGCGCCTGGCCGGCTTCGTCGCCGGATGCCTGGCCCTCTTCCTTCTGAGTTTGCTCCTTCTCGACATCGCCGCCGGCGGCCTTGCTCCCGTCGTGCAGACATGCCGGCGCCACTGGTGGCCGCTGGTCGGCCTCGCCGCACTCCTGCTGCTCTCGCTGTTGCTGCTCCTGCGTTTCGGCCGCCGCGACGTCCGGGCCGCCCGTAGGCTCGGCACCGGCACCGGCGCGCTGCAGGTCATCCTGGCCTGGAGCGACATCAACGACCTCGATCTGCACGTTTTCTGTCCCGACGGCGGACATATCTCCTTCGAACACACCAGCGCCTCGGGTGGCCGCCTCGATTTGGACGCGAACGCTCGCCGCCCCGGTGCGCCTGCCTTCACCGCCAAGCCGCTCGAGAACGTCTTCTGGCCTGTCTCGCCTCCTCCCGGCGCCTACCGGGTCCTGGTCGATCCCTACGAAATGCGTACGGGTCGGCCATCGCCCTTCCGCGTGACGGTCCGGTTGAACGGGCGCACGCTGAAGGTCAGCCGCGGTGTCGCCGCCGCGAATCGCCGCATGCAGCCTGCGTGCCAATTC
>CAXTUR010000085.1:0-13623 GCA_964247455.1 uncultured Acidobacteriaceae bacterium
GGGCTAATGGGTGTGCCCGCCATCTGCTGCCGGTGATACTGATGCACGATCGGCGTTAGCGTAACTCCGGCATCAGCTGCGATCACGTCAGCGATCTTCTGCACGCCGAGCGGTATGGCCTGGTTATAGTCTCCCTGCTGCGCCTCCGGAGCAATCGACCGGCCAATGGCGCCCACTTTAGCGTCGTTCAGGATGCCCTCAAGCCCGTAGCCTACCTCGATGCGCCCGCGTGTCGGCGACATTACAAAGACCATCAACACGCCGCGGTCTGTGCCCTTGGTCCCCACCTTCCACTTGTCTTCGAGCTCAGTGGCGAACTCTTCGATGGACTGCCCATCGTCCAGCGTCTTGATCGTCACGACGGCAATCTGCGCGTGAGCCTGGCGGTCGACTTCTGTGCACAGATCTTCAACGGCCTGCTTCGTCGAAGCGTCCAGCACACCAGCGACATCGCTCACATACGACGTAGGGGCAGGCAGGTCCGCGACTTTTTCGGCTTGGAGCCAAAGGGATGGGAGCAACAGGACCAGACATGCTGCCCACCGCGAAAGAACCTTCATTCTCCCATCGTACGCCGCGCTTCCGCCCGTTGGACTGTTACTGCTGCAACGGCGGTGTGCCTGGCGCGCCGCGACGCTCTGGTACGGGAAGCCCTTTGTCCTTCGCAAGCTTGTCGACCATGCGGGTGTGATCGCGGATCACCTGGTATCCCTTGTCCACGGCGGCCTTCAGCGTGGGGTCCTGCACGGTGCTGTCTTCCGTGCGGAACTCCCGCATATCCTCATGGTGGTCCTTCACCATAAAGCTGAGGTACTCCTTGTCGAAGTCATCGCCCGACATCGCGCTCAGCTTGTCATACTCCGCTTGATCGTCCTTCTTGATCTTCTTCGGCAGCATCACGCCCATCTGATCGGCGATCGGCTTCATATCGTTGTTCAACGCCGTGTGATCGGTCACCATCTTTTGTCCAAAAGCCTTTACATCCGGGCTGCCCGCCTTCTCCGACGCCAGCTGTCCGAGCTGCACCTCCGCCATGCCGCCCGCCGCCGCTTTCCGCAGAAACATCTTGTCCTTCATCGCCTGGGCGTCACTCGCGCCGGTTGAAGGCGAAGCCGTCATCGCCCCGGCCATGCCCGCTCCGGAGGCGTTCCCGCCCGCACTTCCCGACTGGCTAGGCTGGTTCGTCTGCGCCGGCTGATTGGGCTGTGACGGCTGCCCAGGATTGCTGTTCATCTGCCCGTACATCGTAAGGGGCACAAATATTGCGCCCAGCAGAACTCCCCGCATCCAGATCGTGTTCATCGTCTTCCTCCGTGGGCGGCGTCGACCATCTTCCGATGCCCGAGGACCACCATACTCCTTCTTATGAGAGGACCGAGAAGGCCTGCATGGTTGCCCTCCCTGTATCCTGTCCTACGGAGCACCCCGCGAACCATGACCCAGACCCCCACTGTTCTGCCTCCCATAGCACGCCAAGACCCAACCCCCACGACGCTCCACGGCATCACCCTCCAGGACGATTTCCGCTGGATGCGCGACAAGACCTCGCCCGAGGTCCTGGCGTATCTTGAAGCGGAAAACGCCTACACCGCGCGGGCCATGGCCGCCACCGAGCCGCTTCAGAAGCTGCTTTACGACGAGATGATCTCCCACATCAAGGAGACGGACGTAAGCGTTCCCTATTGCCACGGCGGCTGGTGGTACTACGTCCGCACCGTCGAGGGTCTGCAGTACCCCATCCATTGCCGCCGCCAGGCAATTGCAACGCGCATCGACGAGAGCACCCCCGAAGCCATCCTGCTCGACGTCAACCTCCTGGCCGTGGGGAAGCCCTTCATGTCCGTCGGCGCACTGGCCGTCAGCCCCGACGGCAGCCTGCTCGCCTACTCCACTGACGAGACCGGCTTCCGCCAGTACACCCTGCACCTCCGTGATCTTTCGACCGGCAAAGACCTGCCCGACACCGCCTTTCGCGTAGGCTCCCTTGCCTGGGCCGCCGACTCGGCTACCCTCTTCTACACGACCGAAGACGAGACGACCAAGCGCCAAGATCGCCTCTTCCGCCATCGCCTGGGCCAACCAGTCGAGCAAGACATCCTCGCCCACGTCGAAGAGGACGAGCGCTTCAACCTTGGCGTAGGCCGCACCCGCGATGGCAAGTTCCTGATGATGGAGGCGGGCAGCCACACCACCAACGAGTACCGCTTCCTCCCCACCGACCAGCCCGAAGGCGAGTTCCGCCTGCTCGCCCCGCGCATCGACGACCAGGAGTACTACCCTGAACATCGCTTTTCTCCGGAGACAGGCAGCCTCTTCTACATTCGCACCAACGACACTGGCAAGAACTTCCGGGTTGTCACTGCTCCGGTTGCCACGCCAGACCGCGAAGCCTGGACCGAGTTCCTCCCGCTCGACCCCGACGCGCCGCTTGAAGACGTAGACCTCTTCCAGAGCTTTCTCGTCACCACTCGCCGCAAGCTCGGCCTGCCCGTCCTCGATGTCTTCGACTTCACCGCAGACAACACCCTGAGCCCCGCCCGCTCCATCGCCTTCCCTGAACCCACCTACACCGCCGGTCCGCACGCCAACCGCGAGTTCGACACCACAACCTTCCGCTACAGCTACACCTCGCTCGTCTCGCCCGCCTCCGTCTATGAGTACGACATCGCCACGGGCACCTCCACTTTGCTCAAGCAGCAGGAGGTTCCCGGCGGCTTCGATCCCGCCCGCTACGCCTCCGAGCGCGTCTGGATCACCGCGCCCGACGGCGTCAACGTACCTGTCTCTCTCGTCTATCGCCGCGATCGCTTCACGCGCAACAGCACCAGCCCGCTCTATCTTTACGGCTATGGCTCCTACGGCTACGCGCTTCCAGTCGGCTTCAGCCCCACGCGCCTCTCGCTGCTCGATCGCGGCGTCGTCCTCGCCTACGCCCACATTCGCGGCGGCGGCGAGTTGGGTGACGCCTGGCACGACACCGGAAAGATGGCCGCAAAGATTACCACCTTCACCGACTTCATCGCCGCCGTCGAACAGTTGACCGCGCAAGGCTACGGCGACCCTACCCGCGTCGCGATCGAAGGCGGCAGCGCCGGCGGCCTCCTCCTCGGCGCGGTGGTCAACCTCCGCCCGGAGCTCTTCCGCGCCGTCCTCTCCCACGTCCCCTTCGTCGACGTGATGAACACCATGCTCGACGCCAGCCTTCCCCTTACCGTCGCCGAGTATGAAGAGTGGGGCAATCCCAACGAGCCCGAAGCCTTCGCGACCATGCTCGCCTACAGCCCGTATGACAACTTGAAATCCGGCGACTACCCGGCCATGCTCGTCAAAACCAGCCTCAACGACTCACAGGTCATGTACTGGGAACCCGCCAAGTACGTCGCCAAGCTCCGCACCCTGAAGCGCAACGACACCCCGCTCCTCCTGCACATCAACATGGACGCCGGCCACGGCGGAGCCTCCGGCCGCTACGACTACCTGAAGGAAATCGCCTTCGACTACGCCTTTCTACTGACGCAACTCGGCATCGAACGCCAGAGCGAATAACTGCCCGCGAGCACTCATGGAAAGCCGATCTGACCTCAACACGAAGGCCTACAAACGCGCCCAGAATCCGCTGCGCCGCGAAGGTTTGATCGTCGCGATACGCGGTACTCTGATTGCGGCTCTCGGCGGGCTCTGCCTCGTTCAAGTCTCCTGGCTTACGGCGGCGGCCCGGCACATCCAAGGCATGGCCGACTTGGTCGGCGGGGTGCTCCTTCTTGCCTGGGGACTGGCTACGGTCGCGCAAGGCTTGGTTCGCGTCTTTCAATTCGACCGGCTTCGATACCTGCCCGCCAGCCTCGCCTTCAATCTCAACCAAACTCAACCAGAGCGCACTTCCTACGTGGCCGCCGAGCTTTGTGAAGCTCTCCTCGGGCGCCGCTACCTCCATCTTCCCGATACCTGGAACGTGCTTATCCGTGGGCTCTACTCGTTCTTTCCGGGACTGCTCTTCCTTATGCCTCCGTTGCGTTGGGCGTTTGAAGATTTGACCGAAGTCGCCGCCGGCACGATCGTCGCGTTCGCCAGCTTCGCGCTTGCCTGGTTTTCGATCGCCACCGGTGTCGCGCCAGCCGGTAAGCTCTTCTGGTTCCATCTCACCATGGGCGGCCTGCTCGCTTATGTCAGCGTGCTTTGGCTACAAGGCTTGACCAAGCCGTACAATCCAGAAGCTCCGACCAACTCAAAGCGCATCGCAGTGATGCTTGGCGTCGCCGCGGCCGTTCCGCTTCTTTTCTGGCTCCTTCCCGTAACCGGCGCACAGTACGATACGACCCTTCCCATCGAGCACCTCTTCCTGCTTACAGTGGTGTTGGCGCTCCTTTGCGCGGGACTGGCCGCCTTCGTCATCAAGTCGCGGATCAACGACGATCCGCCCGTGCTCGACCCCTCGCTGCTCAAGAAGACCCTCCACGAGAGCATCCATCCCTCGGACATCTTCCTGCTCATCCGCCGACAGGACCCTGCAGGCACCGCGCTGCCGCACCGTCTCTACCAGAACTATGACGAAGGCCTGCACGAGCAGGGTGGAAGCAATCGCGGAACCTTCTCCGGCGAACTCATCTACGAGTCGGAACCTACCCTGTGCGAGCTTGGCAAGCATCCGTTGCTCGACAAAGCGCGCCTGGCGGCCACGATCACCGGCGAGGTCTTGACCCTCTGCGCGGCCCTTCTCCTCTACTTTGGCGTCAATCAGCTTGGCACCTCTGGACTCGTCGATGTGCTCAGCGACTACGTCTCGTATGCCTTTCTGCTCTGGATGTTTGGCGCAAGGCTGTCATCTTTCGCGCATAAGTTCTGGGCGGAGGTCTTCTTCAGCTCCTACCTCGTCTACTTTCGGGCCGAGGGCAGCTACGAACAGTCCAAGGTCACGACCGGCGCGGCCCGGGAAGACACACTGCGCTCCGAGAACAAACTCGTACGCTCCAAGATGGCCGTCACCCTTGTCTGCGGCCGCACGAACACCGCCACGCTGGCCCGCTTCGGCACTGGCCCGCTGAACTACCTCCGCTTCCTCCAGGCGATCCAGCCCGCGCCGGAGATCCAGGCCAGAATCATCAGCGACATCGAAAGCCTTCTAGCGAGCAGCCGGAACGTCGCCGTTCATGGCCACGCGGATGTCTCCTCGCTGCTCGGCATACAGCAGTTCAATGAAGCCGCCGCGCAACGAAGGAACATGGGAGGGGGCGCCGAAGCCCAGCAACTGAAGGACGGGGCCTAAGCAGGAAGTGCTCAGTTCACGCCATTAGAATGTCCGTCTTGCTGAAGTCGTTCCCCTTGAACAGCAAAGGTTCGCCCGTCTGCTTCGCAAGCGCATACGTCATGCAGTCGCCAAAATTCAGACCCGCCGGATGGCGGCCCTTTCCAAAACGCAAGAAAGCATCCTTCGCGAAGTCAGCTTGCCGTCTGTCAAAAGGTACTACTTGGATGTTGAACCGCTCCAGAAATAGGTCGAGTTCAGCCAGGGTTTCAACACCCGGAGAACGGCTCAAGACGATCTGAGTTTCCAGCAAAGCACCCGAAGAGATCAGACACCGTCGATCTGAAATCAAAATACGGAGAAAGGCTGCTCGTTCCGCTTCATCTTCGAAGATTGCAACAACGGCGGACGTATCGATGACCATCAGGTGGGAAGGCCATTCTCGTCATAGCCGATGATTTCGTCGGGCGTGCGATGGTCTACCCTCGGTAGGGCGTCGACTCTCCGCAAAATGGCGTGAATGTCTTCCATTAAGGTTTCCGGATTTCTCCTGCCCGACACGAGTTGAAGACGCTCGATTGCCGCCTTGTTCACCGCTTCAGCGATCGGCTCACCCGTCATCTCAGCCAGCCTCCGCACGTTGCGTTCCGTCTCTGGATTCGTGATGTGGAGCGCCATGTACAGAGTGTACATCCAGCAAACTAAGCCTTAACCAGTAGCTCCGCACTAAGTGAAATCTTGTCTCCCTCACCCGGTGCCAAGAATAGATTCCGCTCGATCCCATGCTGCCGGTCGTACAACTCCCGATACCGTCCGCCCAGCGCATACAGCACCTCATGCGTCCCGCGCTCCAGAATAGCGCCGTGCTCGATTACCAGTATTTGGTCCGCACGCCGGATCGTCGACAACCGGTGCGCGATCACAAAGGTCGTCCGGCCCTTCATCAGGAAACTTAGTCCTTCCTGGATCAACGCCTCCGACTCCGAATCGAGCGAACTTGTCGCTTCATCGAGGATCAAAATACGCGGATCAGCCAGGATCGCGCGTGCGATGGAGATGCGTTGCCGCTGCCCCCCCGAGAGCTTCACACCGCGTTCGCCGACGATGGTTTCGTACTGCTCCTCAAACGCTTCGGCAAACTCATCCACCCGCGCAATCCGGCACGCTTCGTATAGCTCCTCGTCCGTCGCCTCCGGCCGGCTGAAACGCACATTTTCGTGGATCGTCCCGTCGAAAAGAAACGTCTCTTGCAACACCACGCCAAGCTGCGCCCGGTAGCTGTCCAGCCGCACCGTCGCCAGATCGACGCCATCAACCATGATGCGCCCGCCGCCCGCGTCATGAAACGCACAGATGAGCGAGATGATCGTCGACTTGCCCGACCCCGACGAACCCACTAACGCCGTCACTGTTCCCGGCCGCGCGTCGAAGCTGATGCCATGCAGCACGTCCTTGCCCGCCTCGTAGGCGAACGTTACGTTCTCAAACGCCACATCGCCGCGCATCACTGGCAGCGACACGACACGCCGCGGATCGGCATCCTCTTGCTTCTCGCCGAGAATCTCATTCGTCCGGTCCAGTCCCGCCATCGCCTCCGTGAGCTGCGTCCCAATCGACACGAATTGCACGATGGGCGCGATCATGAACGCCAAAAACATCACATACACGACATAGCCGCCGGTCGTCAGCGTGCCATGTACCACCTGGCTCGCGCCAAGGTACATCACCATGGCACCGACGATCCCGAGAATGGCCGTCGACGCCAGGCTCATCAGCGACTGCGCCGTCAACGACGAGATCACATTCTGCAACAGCCGGTCAACGCCCTTCGAAAAAATGCCCGCCTCGCTGTCCTCCGCGTGGTAGCCCTTGATAACGCGGACACCCCCAAGCGACTCCGTCAGCCGCCCCGTCACCTCGGCGTTGATCTTCGACCGCTCGCGAAAGATGGGCCGGATGATCTTCAACGCCCGCATCAGCACCAGCCCAAACAGCACCAGGATGAAAAACGTGAGCATCGTCATCTTTGCGCTGGTGTGCAGCAGATAGAAGAAAGCGAAGAGCGCCGTCAGCGCCCCACCGAAGAAGTCGATGATCCCCGTGCCGATGATGTTCCGCACGCCCTCGACGTCGGACATGATCCGCGCCACCAGCGTCCCCGTGCGGTTCTCGTCGTAGAACGCCACGGGCAACCGCCCCACGTGCGCCTGCACCTTGGTCCGCAGCTCCGCGATCAGCCGCTGCCCCGCCTTGGATAGAATCTGTGTCAGCGAGTACGAGGTCGCGCCCTGGATCAGCGTCGCCGCCACCACCACACCGACGATCTTAGGCAGCAGATCAAGCTGGTGCTTGCCCATCACGTTGTCGATCAGGTACTTCGACGACGCCGGCAGCACCAGGCCGCTCGCCCGATTCACGATCATGATCAGGAAGCTGCCGCTCAGCATCCCCATCCGCGGCTTCACCAGCGCCCAGACCTCGGGCAAGACCTTCTTCAACGGCGGCTTCGGCTTCTTTGCGTTTAGGTCAGCGACCGCCGACTTCGCCGCGCCGCCGCGTATCGGCCGATCGCCGTTCGGCACGCCTGTGCCACCATGCCGCGCATATCCAAGAGGTGTGGCCATGATCTAAGTGTATTCCTCTAAACTATCTAGTCCCGCACCTGGGCCAGCAGCCGCTTCCAGTTCTTCTGATTCTTTCGATAACTCTTCTTCAGGTCTTCCAAAATCCGCTCGAAATCTCCATGCCCCGATAACTTCTTCCACGCCGGGTTGATCGAGAACCAAGGATAGTTCTCATTGCCGAGATAGATTGCCCGCCGCAGCCAGTGCAGCGCCTCGGACTCGTCGCCCTCGACCGCAAAATACGTCGCCAGCCGATAGGCCATCTCCGAGTCCGCCTCAGCCGCCGACAACGTCTCGTCCACGATGAAGGTCGCCGCCTTCTCCCGCTCGCCCAGCTGCACATAGCAAAGCGCAATGGTGGGAAAGACGATCCGCAGGCTCGCCTCATCCCGGATCACCTGCTCCAGCGTCCCGATCGCCTGCTGCAAATCGCCCATCCGCATGTGTTGATAGCCGAGCGAAATGCGCAACAAGGGCTGTTTCGGCTCGAGCGTCAGCCCCTTCTGCAACTCTTCCGCCGCCAGCTCCAGCTGATTTTGGTACTGATACACCCGCGCCCGATTGTTGTAGATCAGCGCCGCGTTCGCCGGGTTCAGCCGCAGCGAGACGTTGAACTGGTCCAACGCGTCCTCGTACATCCCATCGATCCGCAGCGTCTGCCCGGCGACCAGATGCACGTTCCAATCGTTCCCCGCCGTCTGCAGCAGATGCTCGATGCCGTGCCGCGCCGACTCCTTCTCGCCGCGCGACAGCAGCATATACACGCGGTACAGGTTCGACTCGACCGACCCGGGATCGAGCGAGAGCGCCTTATCGAACGCTCGCCGCGCCTCCAGCACATGCATCTGCCCGCCCAGCCCATGCCGAGCATACTGTAGATGCGTAATCCCCAGCCCGGACCAGCCCGGCGCATAGCGGCCATCCTGTTTGGTGACCCGCTCGAACAGATCGCGCGCCCGGTCCAGGTCGTCCCGGCTGCCCGTACGCGACATGAACGACGACAAGACCGCCCGCGCCTGTAGATACTCCTCCGACATCGTCTGCGTCAACGAGCCGCCGCGCCCGCCCTCCGCGCCCGATTGAAACCCGCCAAACCCCTGCAACGTGCTGAAGACCTCGTTACAAATCTCCGTCTGGACGGAGATCAGATCGAATGAGGCCACGTTGATCGACCCGCCCGCGCGCACGCTCTGCCCGGGCACATCCAGCAGCTGCCAGTTGAGGTCGAAGCCCTTCTCCGACCGCATAAAGTTGCCCGCCAACACGAACTGAACCAACAGCTTCTTGCCGATGGAGAGCGGATCGAGCTGCTGCGTCGGCACGGACATTAGCGAGCTCGAGGGCCGCACCACCAGCGACGGCATGCGCGCCAGCCGTGCCGCCAGCGCATCCGCGAGCGCAAATCCATAGAGGGGCGTTGGATCGGCAGTACCTCCGAAGTTGGTGAACGGAAGCACCACAATGCTGTTGGGCTTGCTGGTCGTCGCCGCGTGCGCGCTCTCACGAAATCTTTCGGCGAGCATGGACAAGATACCGGTTGACCGCTTCTCCTCCTCCGGCGTATCGAGCGCCAGCCGACCCTGTGCCATCAACGCGTTACTGCCATCGCCCGGCAGCGAGATCGAGTCAAGCTGCCGATTGTGCATGATCGTCCGCAGGCCCTCGCGCACGTCCGCCGCCGAGGCGAACCGCGCCGAGGGCTGCTTCTCCAGGCAGCGCAGCACCAGGCTCTCGAACTCCACCGGGAAGTCCGGCGCAATCTGCCGCAAGGCGATCGGGTCGGCGTACTGGATCGCCCGAATGCTTTGGAACTCCGGCGCGTCCGGCCGGTGGAACGGGTGCCGCCCGGTTGCCAACTCGTACAGGATCACGCCCAGGGCAAAGATGTCCGACTGCACGCTCGACTGTCCGGTAACGAACTGCTCCGGTGCCATGTACGCGATGGTGCCGCCGCGCGCGGTATAGGTAGCTCCGGGCACGGGCGCGCGGCTGTTCGCCGGCCCCGACGGATCGAACTCAATCTGCTCAGGATCAAGCCGCCGCGCCAGCCCGAAGTCCAGAATCTTGATCAGCCCGCCATCGGTCAGCATCACGTTTGCCGGCTTCAGGTCGCGATGGAAGATGCCCAGGGAATGCGCCGCCGACAGGCCGTCCGAGATCTGAATGCCACACGAGAGCACTAGCTGCAAGCTCGCTGGCCCCGCCGCGATCAGCTTATCGAGCGACTTGCCCGGGATGTACTGCATGACGATGTACGCCTCGGGCTCGCCATCTTCGCTCACCTCGCCCACATCGTAGATCGCGCAGACGTTGGGATGGTCGATGGCCGAGGCCAGCCGCGCCTCGCGCAACTGCGTCGTCCGCACCTGCTCCGCGGTTAGCGTCCCGCGCTTCAGCAGCTTCAACACCACCGGCCTCTGGAGCATAGTGTCCGTCGCCAGGAAGACGACGCCACTGCCCCCCGCGCCGATCTTCCGCACAAAGTCGTAATGCCCGATAACGCGACGCTTCATGGCTCCATTATCGCAAGCAGGCGAAAGTTGCGTGCTAACGAGCCGCCAAGATCGAACTTAGCTGTTCCAATGAGGCGTTCGCTAACAGATCACAAGATTGATGTAGCCGGGCCGCCGCAATCGCATCCTTTCGTCGCGTGTCGCAAGAACCGTACGGCGGACACGCGCGGTGGCCAATCAGGAAACAGTCGCCCGGATCGCCCGACCCGTAGATCGCAGGAACCTTCGTCGCTTCAATTGCAATCCGGTAAGAGATGGGAATGACGCGCGCTCCGATGATTCGAACATTCCGCTGGAACCAGACGTCTGCGGAAAGACCTAGCAAGTTCGGGCGGCTTCTATGATGGCTCTTTAACACGGCGAGTCCCGCTTCTCAGGCTGAGATGGGCGAAACGTACAGGGTCCGTTCTGACTGTGCTTTATGGATCTCTAACAACGATCTTTCAACCAGTGGTTCGCCCGATACAAGCCAAATCAGCGCATGCGTGTCAAGCAGGACAGCTGCCACTTACTCGTCTACCGCCTTTTCGCGAAGGCTAGCGGGCTTCCCGACTGCGTCACCCTGGAGGACCTGCTCAAAGATCGGTCGTGTCAAATCAATGTCGTTACGAAATAGGATTGCCCCTTTCAGCGTCCCGAACCCCTTCACAATCGACGAATCGGACGTTTTTCCATCCAGAGTGGATAATCTCTTGTGTTCTCGCCTGTGGGCCATCGCCTCACCTCTTCTGTCACGATTGTACAAGTCTCTATTGCTCATTTCCGCCCGTCCGCTCCCACGGCCGCGGGGTCACCGGATCATTTTGCCATTTCTGCCGCCGTCCCACCAGATACATCACCAACCCGAACAGAAACATGATGGTGCCCCACACCAGATTCAGATTCAGCCCCATCGACACCGCGTACACTGCCGCATCGCCGCGCGTCCATAGCCCGTAACCCGCCAAGATCCCGCCCGTCAGCAGAAACAGCAGCCCCAACGGTATCCGTATATCCAGTCCCATACGCCCTCCCTACCGAAACACCACGTTCAACGCCACCGCCATCGCCAGAACCACCAGGGCCAGGGTCGCCGGCCTCTGATACCAGCGCAGATGCGTCTCGACCGGCTGTGGCGTCAGCGAGTACACCAGCCCCACAAGCCGCGCCTCCGGGTACGGCTCCGTCATCAGACTCACCATCACCGTCACCAGGAGATTGATCGAGAACGCAAAGATCGCCGTCCAGAAGTTCTGCGCCATGTCGCTCGGATAGTGATGCACCGCCATGATCCATCCGCCATGAATCCCAGGAGCGGCCGCCGCCGGCAGGGTCAGCCCATGGTGCACCAACGCGCCCACCGTACCGGCCACCAGCCCGGTAAATGCCCCGTGCCCCGTCGTCCGCTTCCAGAACATCCCCAGCAGAAACGTCGCAAACAGCGGCGCGTTGACGATCGAAAACACGAGCTGCAGCGCATCCATAATGTTGTTGAAGTTCGTCACCAGGTACGCCGCGCCGATCGACAACACCACGCCCCCAATCGTCGCCATGCGGCCCATCCACAGGTAATGCGCGTCCGTGCCCTTCTTGTGGATGTACGCCTGATAGATGTCGTACGTCCACACCGTATTGAAGGCCGTCACATTCCCTGCCATACCCGACATAAAGCTCGCAAGCAACGCCGTCAGTCCCAGCCCCAGGATGCCCGTCGGAAAGAAGTGCAGCAGCATCACTGGAATCGCCAGATCGTAGTTGTAGACGGGATTGCCATTCGAGTCCATCACCGCCTTGCCCGACAGCGGGTCCGTCTTCTGAGGAATGATCCCGTGCGGATGCGCCTCATCGAGCGGCACGGCAGCGCCCGGCGTATTCTGCGCGACGATAGCGGTGGGCGCTCCCATGTGACTCGTCACCGAGACCGCAATCAGCCCCGGAAGGATCACCAGAAAAGGGAAGAACATCTTCGGGATCGCCGCGATCAACGGCACCCGCCGCGCCGATACCTCGCTATCCGCCGCCATCGCCCGCTGGATCACCAGGAAGTCCGTGCACCAATAACCAAAACTCAGCACAAATCCCAGCCCCATCGCCAGCCCAACCCACTCCACGCCCAGCGTATTGGTCGAAGCGTGCGTGAGACCTCTCCAGCTATGCGTCATCGTCGCCGGAAGCGTCTGCTTGATCCCCTGCCATCCGCCCACGTTCCGCAGCCCGATCCACACCAGCGGCGCGAATCCGGCCACGATCAGGAAAAACTGCAGCACCTCGTTATAAATCGCGCTCGTCAGCCCGCCCAGGAAGATATATCCCAGCACGATCAGCCCCGACAAGATGATCGACACATGGAAGATGTACGCGTCCGGGATGATCCCGTGGAACAAGCCCAGCGTCTGGATCAGCAGCGCCATCGCATACATGCTGATCCCCGAGCTCAGCACCGTCATGATCGCAAAACTGAACGCATTCAGGGCCCGCGTCTTCTCGTCAAAGCGCAGCCGCAGAAACTCCGGCACCGACCGCGCCTTCGACCCGTAATAAAACGGCATCATGAAGATGCCCACAAACGCCATCGCCGGGATTGCGCCAATCCAGTAAAACTGACTCGTAATGATTCCGTACTTCGCGCCCGAGGCCCCCATCCCGATCACTTCCTGGGCCCCAAGGTTCGCCGAGATAAACGCCAGACCGCAGACCCACGCCGGGATAGAACGCCCCGCCAGAAAGAAGTCGTTCGACGTGCGCATGTACCGCTTCAGCGCAAAGCCGATGCCTAGCACAAAGATGAAGTAGACCAGCATGATCAGCCAGTCGATAGTGTGTAAGTTCACGGGTCCCTTGCTCTTCCGATGTTCGCGTCTGGACGCAACTGTAAATGCTAGCGGAGGTCAGAGTCCACAGCTACCTGCCATCGAGCCGATGCGGCCTGAGAACGCGGAGCGAAGTTTCTGCATCTTATTGTAAAAGTGAATGATTCACTGCTCGTCATCTTATTCCACTTATGCACGTTCTGCCGGACTTTGGGATTCAATGACTCCAGCCATTCTCTTGATCGACGATAACGCCGTCCAGGCCGCTACACGGCAGACCATTCTCCGGCGCGCCGGCTTCTTCGTCATCGCCGCGCTCAATCCACAACGAGCGCTGGCCCAGATACAGTCCGGCGAACTCCAGGAGGAGATCGGCCTCGTTATCACCGACCACTTCATGCCTGGCATGACCGGTGCCGAGTTCGTCCACGAGCTCCGCCACTCCCACCCTACCC
>CAXTUR010000086.1:0-13327 GCA_964247455.1 uncultured Acidobacteriaceae bacterium
AGCGGAGCGGATGGGAGCATTCCGCATTATTGCATTGACTAAAACGTGGTGCGCGAGAAGTGCTTACGCTGGATCGTGAGCGGCGTTCATCAACAATTAACACAAGGGGTCTCGATTCGCTACGTCTTTTCATCTTGGCCCGGTACTGATGAAGAGGAACGGCGCGGCTGGCGGTCAGCGGATCGTGCCCGAGGGGGATGGGCAATGAAGCAAAGTGTTTGGAGTAAAGGGTGCGCTGTGTGGGCGATCAGCGCGTTAATGCAGCCGATGTATGGGGTGGCGCAGGCGCATCAGCAGACGGTCAACGCGACCACGACCGATTCGGCGGCGGCGCGCGAGCAGATGGTGCAGGTTGCGCCCCCGTCGAGCGACGTGGTGTCGAAGCATGTGGTCGCGGTTGAGAAGTCGCCGTATCTTTCCGACGCGCAGAAGCTGGAGCTGCTCCAGAAGCACATCAAGTATGTGTTTGTGCTCTTCCAGGAGAACCGCTCGTTCGACTTCTACTTCGGCACGTATCCGGGCGCGAACGGGTTGTTCTCGCAGACGGGAACGCTTGGCTTCAACCAGCCGATCGTGAACCAGGATGGCACGGTCGGAACGATCTCGCCGTTCAAGATTCCGCAGAGCGTGACGGGATCGACGGGGAGCCAGGTGCTGCTTTATCCCGAGGACCTGTACTCGGTGAACCATGGGCATACGGCGATCGACGCGAAGCTCGACTACGACGCGAACAAGGTATCGAAGAACGACCGCTATGCCTTTGTGGAAGAGGGTTTGAAGGGGACGCTCAGCGCGGATGGCAAGACGTACACCGGGCCGGCTCCGACCCTGGCGCAGAAGCAGGCGGGCGAGGTGGTGATGAGCCACGTGGACTGCGACACGGTGCCGTTTCTCTGGAACTACGCCGACCGCTTTACGTTGTTCGACAACTTCTTCGACACGGTGATTGGACCCTCGACGCCGAACGCCATTGCGCTAATCGCCGGGCAGTCGGGTGAGACGCAGTGGGTGAAGCACCCCGAGCTCGCGAGCAATGTGAATACAACGGGCGGGCAGCTGCCGGTGACGGCGGACCCTCAGCCCTTCTGGGGCTCGGCGCTCGATATCTTTACGCCTCCCTCAAACAAGCAGCCGGTCGACAATCCGGGCGGGGTCAGCTCAAATCCTTCCTCGAACCTAACGTTTGCCTCGCTGCCGCTTTCCTTCATGGGCGACCAAATCCAGAATAAGATCCAATACGATCTGAATCCGGCGTTCGATCTGCTGGATGTGAAGGCGGACATCAAGAAGATCGCGGGCGACCGCAACAAGCCGGTAAACTGGGCCTGGTATCAGGACGGCTACGACCATGAGTCCACCGATCCGGCCGGCACGACGACCAACGCGCACTATATCGCCCACCACAACGCGCCGCAATACTTCGGCTACATTGCCGATAACCCAAACGAGACGAAGGACCACATGAAGGGCCTTGGTGACTTCTATGCGGCGATCAACGCGAACGCGCTTCCGGCGAACGGCGGTGTGTTCTACGTGCGCGGCGGCTATGGCAACCTGGACGGCCTGGTGCCGCGTGCTCCGAGCGCCGCGGTGAAGGCCGCGTTCAAGGGCAATGACGACCACCCGGGCTACTCGGACGCGCAGATCTCGGAGGCTTTGCTGGCCGACTCGATCAATGCGATCGCGAGCAGCAAGTATTGGCCGGAGAGCGCCATCATCATTACGTATGACGAGACGGACGGCGAGTTTGATCACACCGTGCCGAAGATCCGCAGCGTGGACCCGTTGGGCAACGCGCTCGATCAGGGACCGCGCATTCCGACGATCGTAATCTCGCCCTATGGCAAGGCCCACGTCATCTCGCATGAGGCGACGGAGCATGGATCGATCATCAAGTTTATCGATCAGCTCTTCAACCTGACGCCGCTGGCGGACCTGCCGGATGAGCTTGCAGCGCGGACCAAGGGGCTGCAGAAGTATGGGCAGGCTTATCTTGGACCTTCGGACGATCTGACGCCGGGCGTGGGAAATATGTTCTCCGCATTCGACAATGGCCGCTTGAAGGGGACTGTCGCGCCGCTTGAGCCGGAGTACGCGATGATCCCCATGGCTACAGTCCTGAGCTTGCCGCATGCCGGGGCGCAGGGCTGCCGCGTGCTCCAGATTACGCCGACCGATCTGGTCAACGGCGTGGTGATCGATCCTGCTCCGGCGGACTTCAACCCCCGCCCGAACACCAACCCCGGCATCCCGGCGACGACCCCGGGCTGGCCGACCAACTAGATCGTTGTCGCGGGTGCAACACGGCGGCTGGGGTGTATGCCCTGGCCGCCTTTATTTATAGATAAGGGGTAGGGATGAAGGTGTTTTGCGGCTGGATCATGTGTCTGGGTTTAGCGGGATCGGCGTGGGCTGCTACTTCGCCGACGCTCGAAAAGGTGAAGGCGGCTGGGGAGCTGCGCTGCGGGGTCGATTTCGAAGAGGCCGAGTACACCACGGCGGACGCGCATGGGAACCACTCGGCGTTCGATCTGGATCTTTGCAAGGCGGTCGCGGTGGCGGTGCTTGGGCCCGGGGCGAAGTTTGTGGCGGTGCCGTTCCGTGATGAAGAGGACGCGCTCAAGGGATTGAAGACGGGCGAGATGGCGCTGCTGGCGACCGGTTCGCTGAACTATATGAATCAGACGGCGGGGTCCTTCGGGTTTACCCGGCCCGTGTTCCACGACGATCAGGCGTTTATGGTGAACGCGGCTTCGGGGATCAGGACGAGCAAGGATCTGGCGGGCAAGAAGGTCTGCTATCTAGGGGGCACGGAGTACGAGGCGCAGGCGCTGGGCTACCTAAAGCGTCAGGGCGTAAAGTTCCTGCCTTTCTCGTTTCAGGAAGAGGGCGAGATGGAGGCGGCGTTCATCACCGGCAACTGCGCGGCGGTGACGGCGGACCTGAGCCAGCTGGCGTATGAGCGGATCGCGTTCAAGGGGATGGCGAAGCAGTTCGTGATCCTGCCGGAGACGGTCGCGAAGGACCCGCTGGCGATGGTTTATCGGGCGGACGATCCGCAGTGGGGTGTGCTGCTGCAGGCGGTGGCCGATGCGCTGGTGCAGGCGGAAGAGTCGGGCGTGACGCAGGCCAATGTCGCGGAGATGACCAAGAGCGATGACCTGGTGATCGCGCGACTGCTGGGAACACAGCGCGGATACGGACAGTATGTCGGCTTGGATGACGCCTGGGCAATGCGGGTGATCGCGGCGATTGGGAACTATGGCGAGCTGTACGAGCGGGATCTGGGATCGGGCTCCCCGATGCGATTGACGCGCGGGCGCAATGAGCTTTGGACGCGGGGCGGGCTGATGGTGGCTAGTCCGGTGCGGTGAAGACACGCCGCTGGCGCAACGAGACGACGTTACAAGCCTTACCTGAATAGAGATTACGTGGTGAGGCGAGTCTAGCAGAACGCTGTAACAGTTTAGGCTAGCTGGCTATTTGCGAACGAGATACCCGATAATGCCACCGGTCGCGGCGGAGAGTACTGATATTGCCCACTTCTTTTCTTCAGGGGAGCCTATGTTTGACAGAAGAGCGCGAACGCATAGCCAGGCCACCAGGACGACAAACACAAGCGCGACGGTGAACAGAGCAACGTCTTTGAAAAGGCGAACATTGCGTTCTGCCGCAGTTTCTTCAGGATCGATGGACAGACGGTATTCATGATGCGCGGCGGGGAGCCGAAATCGATCGTACTCACAGACCAACGAATTCGGTCTGAAGTGTATCGGAGGCGGAATCGACCAAGCCGACTTTCATCCCGCGGCGCTTGCCGTCGCGCACAGCGAGATAAAGCTGCAAAGCTTTGCGAAAGATTTCCGCCTTCGTTGTTTCCGCTTCGCTTGCGGCCTTGTTGACTGCCAGATCCAGATCGTCTGACATCACTACGTTGTAGCGAACGCTCATGCGAGACTCCTTGACGTTGTATGTGTTTTATACTTCTTTTTCGCTCAGCCTTCTGGACGGCAGGTGCGTTTGGGCTCCAACTACTCCAACGATGCCAAAGCTTCGAGCGATTGGCGTTCGGCGGCTACGCCCCAGACAGCTTGCGCCGCACCGGCGAGGATCATGCCGAGGGCGGCGGCGGTGAAGCCCCAGAAGAGCGGCGCGCGGTGGCCACCGTTGAGCAAGTATCCGAAGACGAACGGGCCCGCCACACCGCCGAAAAGTGTGCCGAAGCCGTAGAAGAAGGCGATGGCCGTGGCGCGGATGTTCTGCGGGAAGAGCTCGCTAGTGGTGAGGAAGGCTGAACCGGCGGCGGCGGCGGCGAAGAAGAAGCAGAGGGACCAAAGGGCGACTTGCGTGGGGATCGTGAGCTGGGCGTGGAGGAAGAGGAGGCTGGAGATGAAGAGCGTGATTCCGGCTAGCGAGAAGACAATGGCCATCATGGTGCGGCGGCCCACGGTGTCGAAGAGGTGCCCGAGCAGGGCGGGGCCGAGGAAGTTGGTGAAGGCGATCGGCAGGAAAAGATAGCCAACATGCGCGGCGGTGGTGCCGTAGAAGCGCAGCAGAATGAGCGTGATGGAGAAGAAGACCGAGTTATAGAAGAAGGACTGGGCGATCATGATGCCGAGGCAGAGGATCGCTCGGGCGCGGTACGGGCCGGTAAAGAGGCGGAGGACGCGGAGGAGGCTGCCAGGAGAGGTGAACCGGATGGTGGCCGTGCCGTGCGGGACGGGCAGCGAGCCGGTCTGGTGGGCGACTTCGGTCTCGATCTTGGTGAGGATAGCTTCGGCTTCCCGTTCGCGGTTATGGATGAGGAGCCAGCGGGGACTTTCGGGCAGATGGCGGCGCATTGCTAGGACGATGGCGGCGATGGGCAGGCCAGCGAGGAAGGCGACGCGCCATCCGCGGACGACGCCGAAGAGCGCAGGCGAAAGGAGGGCGACCGAGACGAGCGAGCCGAGCATGACGCCGAGCCAGAAGGTTGAGTTGATGAGGAGGTCGACACGGCCACGGAGGCGGGCGGGGATCAGCTCGTCGACGGCGGAGGTGATGGCGGCGTACTCGCCCCCGATGCCCGCGCCGGTGAGGAAGCGACAGAGAGTGAAGGACGTCAAGCTCCAGGAGAGGCCGGAGAGCGCGGTGGCCGTGACGTAGAGCAGCAGCGTCCAGAAAAAGAGCTTGCGGCGTCCGAAGCGGTCGGCCAGGTAGCCAAAGGTCAGCGCGCCGACCACGTTCCCGGCGAGATAGAAGGAGGAGCTGAGGCCGAGCTGTGCGTCGGTGAGGGCTAGGGTCTCGTGCAGCTTGAGCGCGCCGGAAAGCGAGCCACCGATGCCGCCTTCGAGGCCGTCGAGCAGCCAGGTGATACCGAGCGCGGCGGTGACGCGGGTGTGCCAGCGGCTCCAGGGAAGCCGGTCGAGGCGCGCGGGAATGTCGGTTTCAAGCCGGTCTACGAACCGGTTATCGGGCAGGATTTCCGTGGGCACTTTGGCAACGGATGCGCCCGGGTGTCTCAGGGATGCAGGAGATCGGCCGTAATCAACATTCGATCTTCAATGGGCCTGGCGGAGAACCGGTGAACGAGGAGCGGGCGGCCTGCGGGCGTTGGCGGAGGCGGGCTCCGCCTGGGCAAAGCTGTGGGGTAGGCTTGACTGACGGGGTGCGGGCGTGCAGGTGAACTTTGCGGAGCGAGCGGACAACCACAACTGGAAGCTTGATCCCATTGTGCGATCGCTGCTGGATACGGACTTTTACAAGCTGCTGATGCTCCAATTCATCTGGAAGAACTTCGCCGGGGTGCGGGTCACGTCGGAGATTGTGAATCGCACGGCTTCGGTGCGGCTGGCCGAGCAGGTGGATGTCGAGGCGCTGCGCGGGCAGATGGAGCACGCGCAGGGGCTGCGGTTCCGGCGGTCGGAGCTGATCTGGCTGGCGGGTAACACCTTTTACGGGACGCGGAGCATCTTCGAGCCCGGCTTTCTGGAGTGGCTGGAGGGGGGGTTCCGGCTGTCGGAGTATGACGTCGGTGAGACTGATGGAGAGTTGACGATCCGCTTCTCGGGGCTTTGGACCGAGGTGACGATGTGGGAGATCTATGCGCTCAGCCTGGTGAACGAATTGCGGACGCGGTGGGCGCTGGCGTCGTTGAGCGAGCTGGAACTGGATGTGCTGTACGCGCGGGCAAAGACGAAGCTGTGGGACAAGATTGAACGGCTGCGCGGGGTGGCGGGGGTGCGGGTGTCGGACTTCGGCACGCGGCGGCGGCATAGCTTTTTATGGCAGGAGTATGTGGCGAAGGCGATGCGGGCGCTGGGGCCGAGCTTTGCCGGGACGTCGAACACGTATCTGGCGTACAAGCACGACCTGGAGGCGATTGGGACGAACGCGCACGAGCTGCCAATGGCGCTGACCGGGCTGGCGGGATCGGACGAGGAGTTGCGGACGGCGCAGTACCGGGTGCTGGAGCTTTGGCAGAAGAGCTACGGCGGAGCGCTGCTAATCCTGCTGCCAGACACGTTTGGGACGACGCAGTTTCTCCAGCACGCGCCGGATTGGGTGGCCGACTGGACGGGGCAGCGGATCGACAGCAAAGATCCGAAGATTGCGGGGGACGAATACATCGCTTGGCTGATGCGGCGGGGGCGTGATCCGCGAAGCAAGCTGCTGATCGCGTCGGACGGGTTGGACGTGGAGGAAATTGTCGGACTCCACGAGTATTTTGCCGGGCGGATACGATTTTCAGCCGGGTGGGGGACGCTGCTGACGAACGATTTTCGCGGGTGCCATCCGCGCGGAGAACACACGCTGGACCCGATCAGCCTGGTGTGCAAGCTGATGACGGTGGAGGGGCGGCCGGTGGTGAAGCTGTCGGACAATCCGCGGAAGGCGACCGGGCCGGCCGAGGAGATCGCGCGGTACCGGCGGGTGTTTGGGGGCTCGGCCGACGGTCAGGCTGAGCGTGTTGTCGTGGTTTGATGTAGGCCGTTTATACTCGGCGCATGTTGAAGGTTTCCGCGTTTTCGTTTCGTGTTGTAGTGGCGGCGTGCCTGCTGCCGTGGATGACGGTTCAGCCCGCATGGGCGTGGGGAGTCGATGGGCACCATATGATCAATCGGCTGGCGGGTATGGCATTGCCGACGGATGTGCCGGCGTTCCTGCGATCGCCGGAGGGGCTGGCGGCGCTCGAGTACTACGGGCCGGAGCCGGACCATTGGCGGGGGCGGCTGGAGCCGGAGTTGGCGAAGGCCTCCGCGCCGGAGCACTTTATCGACCTGGAATACGCGGACATGGTGGGGGTGCTGCCGCGCGACCGTTACGACTTCGTGCGCGCGATGGTGCCGGTGCAGGCGGCGCATCCGGATCTGCCTCTTACGGCGGAGCGGGTAGGGCTACAGCCGTGGCAGACAGTGGAGGTGTACGAACGGCTGAAGTCGGCGATGCGGGACTATCGCGCGCTGACGGCGGCGAAGGCGGACACAAAGCCGGTGGAGTACGAAATCACGTTTCTCGCCGGGTGGTTGGGGCACTATGTGGCGGATGGGTCGATGCCGCTGCACACGTCGATCTATTACAACGGGTGGACGGGGCCAAATCCAAAGGGGTACACGGCGGAACACCACATCCATTCTTTGTTCGAGAGCGAGTATGTCGCGGCCAACGTAAAGCCGGGGGATGTACAGCCGCTGATTGGCGCAAGAGCGGTCGTGCTGGGCGACGTGTTTACGGACTATATGGCCTATCTGCGCCGGACGCACGAGCAGGTAGAGCCGGTGTACCGGATCGAAAAAGCGGGAGGGTTTACCGGCGCGGGGAACGCTGAGGGCAAGGCTCTGGTGGATAAGCAGCTGGCGGCGGGAGCGACGGAGCTGCGCGACATGATCTATACGGCTTGGGTGCGGTCGGGCGATCCGGTGCCGGAGCGTGGGGGCGGGTAGGTAGACTGCCCTTATAGGTGGCTAAGGGCGATGGATCTATTCCAACTGGAGACGTTTCTGGCGGTGGCGGAGGAGCGGAGTTTTTCGCGGGCGGCGGCGCGGCTCCATCGGACGCAGCCAGCCGTGAGTCAGGCGATCTCGAAGTTGGAAGGGGAGCTGGGGGAGCTGCTGTTTGAGCGCACCTCGCGCGACGGGACGCTGACGGACGCGGGCGAGGTATTGCGGGAGTACGCGCAGAAGCTGCTGAACCTACGGGCGGAGGCCTCAGACGCGCTGGGCGAGCTGCGGGAGTTGCATCGCGGACGGCTGACGGTGGCGGCGAACGAATACACGTGTTTGTACCTGCTGCCGCTGCTCGACGAGTTCCGCCAGCAGCATCCGGAGATCAAGATTTCAGTGCAGCGCGCGCTGGCGAGCCGCATACCGGACGAAGTGCTGCTCCATGCGGTTGACCTGGGCGTGTTGTCGTTCCGGCCGGACGATCCGCAGGTGAAATCGGTGGTGGTGTACCGGGATGTGCTAGCGTTTGTCGTAAATCCGCGGCATCCGCTGGCACGGGCGGAGAAGGTATCTATTAAAGAGCTGGGAGCGCAGAACTTCGTCGCGCACAATATCGCGTCACCGCAGCGGCAGAAGGTAATGGAGATCTTCAAGCGGCACAAGACACCGTTGCGGATGGGGGTGGAGCTACCGTCGCTCGAAGCGATCAAGCGGTTTGTCGAGATGGGCAATGGGGTGGCGCTGGTGCCGGGGCTGACGCTGGAACGCGAGCTGGCGACCGGAACCCTGGTGCGGGTGCCGGTGCGCGAGTTGCAGATCGAGCGCAAGCTGCGGCTGGTGTACCGGCGGCAGGCAAGTCTTTCGCACGCGGCGGTGGCCTTTCTCACGGTGGTGGAGGCGTATGCGGAGGCTCATGGTAAGCCGTATTGCTTTGAGGTTGAGCGGGGTGTTTAGCCCGCGGCGCGGAACTTATGCCGGGAAGTTAGGTCTGTATGAGCATGACCGGCCGATGGGCTTACCGGACGGCATGAAGGCAGATTGAGGATCTACTATGACTATAAGTATGAGAGCGATGCGCGCTACGGTGCTGGCGGCTTGCACGTTGACGACAGGGCTGTTGCCCATGATGGCGCAGGATCCGACGCCCCAGGCGCCAGCTGCGGGACCACGTCTGCCAGGCGGGCAGGGAGGATACCGCGATCCTGCGCAGATGGAGGCGCGGCAGCTGGAGAGAATGACCGAGCGGCTGAAGCTGACGCCCGATCAAGTGATGCAGGTGAAGGCAATTGAGGACAATCAGCGCACGCAAATGACGGCGTTGCGGCAGGACAACTCGCTGCAGCCGGAAGACCGGCACGCCCGGGTAACCGCCCTGCGACAAGAGAACGAGGGGAAGGTTCGTGACGTGCTGACGGACGAGCAGAAGCCGAAGTATGACGCTATGCTGGCCCGGCAGCAGGAGCACATGGGCCACCGTCCGGATGGAGCGGGCGGACCGCCTCCGGCACCGGCGGCTCCTCCGCAGTAAGAGACTGGCGACAGCGAACGATGGCCGGGTGGATGCGATCTCCCGGCCATCTTCTTTGAGCGGTGTGGTTCTGCGGACGCGGCGGCTACGGGTACAATGAAACAAGTGGCGTTGCCCGTAGTTGCAGGTCTGGGTGGAGCCGCGGCAGGTGCCGCAAAGGATTAAGGGGTTCGAAGAAGAATGAAGATGATGATGGGTTGTGCGCTGCTGCTGGCTTCGGTCACGGCGTTTGGGCAGGAGAGCCGGCAAGATGTCAGCGTCAGCGCCTTTGGATTGTTCGGACCGGATGTGACCGGCAACGCCGTACACCTTACGACGACCAAGACGGTGGGCTTTCTAGGCAGCTATCGCTACTTGCTAACGCCACGCAGCGGGCTGGAGTTGAACTACGGTTTTGCCCAGAACTCCAGCAAGTATGTGACCAGCTTTATTCCCAACGGACGCATCCACACACGGCAGCAGGAGCTTACCGGGGCTTATGTCTATAATCTGACCTTCAAAAGCTTCAATCCATTTGCCGAGGCTGGTGTGGGCGCGCTGATCTTTACGCCTATTAAGGATTACGGGACCAACGATCTGGACGCGAAGCAGAACACGAATATCGGTGCGCTCTTCGGCGCGGGCGTCGCGTACGAGCTTAGCCCTAGTTTTGATATCCGGGCACAATATCGTGGCTTTCTAGCGAAGGCTCCGGACTTCGGCATCTCCGACATCAAGACGAACCGGTATGAGGTCATTTCTATGCCTACAATTGGTGTCGCTTACCACTTCTAATACGTTGGTGCTGAACACATAGCCCCAGCATATCGCCGGGGCTATGTTGTTTTATGAGGCTTGCAAGTTAGCTTAGCGGAAGTGGTAGGCCACGCCTAAGGTAGGAAGGTTGGGACTTAGACCGTTCGGGATAACGGCGGCTCCGGCACCGCTGCCGGCCAGCCACTTCTGGAACTCGTCCTCTACGCGCACATTGATGGATTTGTAGACGCGAATATCCGTCCCGAAGCCAAAAGCGTAGAGGTTGTAGGCGTTGTTATTCTTAAGGTAATTGAAGGTTCCGCGACCCACCATAATCTTGCCGTAGGGCTGAAAGCGCTTGTAGTGGCGAGAGTAGCGGGCACCGATTTCATAACTACGCTCGTAGATGAGGTAGTTTGGATCGAGGTCGGTGATGTAGTGGTATTCCGCCTCGACGCCGAGGCCGTGGCGGAAGTCCGCGTCGGCATAGATTCCTATGCCATTAAAGCGGCTTATGGTGTAATCGGCGTAGCCGTTGAGATAGCTTCCACCAACCTGCCCCTCAAGGAGGCGCGTTGCGGTCGGCGTGGCCTGGCCGAGCGCCGCGTAGGTGCCGGAGAGAAAAAGTAGAACAGCAAAAAACTTCAACATGGACTGTTTCCTGTCGTGTCGCCTAGCGATCATGCGTCCCTATCTAGTCCTGTTTGGGACGTTCTAAGTACAGGACGGACCGCTGTGAAGATTGCGCGCAGCGTTTCCCGTCCTCTTACTATGACGATAGGACGCGCAACATGGTACAAACGGAGGCTTGCCGAAGGAACTCTCCGGTAACCTCGCGTTTATCCTTCGGTGTCGCTATACGTCTTAGCGGGTGGGCGGCGTCCCCGTCTGAGGTGCGGGCTGGGTTGCAGGTTGGGATGCCGCGGCTGGAGTTGTGGCAGGGTCGGACACGGGTGCAGGGGTGCTGGTGGTGGGCGCGGCGGTGGCCGGTGCAGTCGCCGGAGCGGCTCCGGGGTCTGCCGGGGCCTTGTAGTAGGTCAGCTTGATGTAAACTGGCTCGACCTCAAAGGGCATCTTGTCGGCGGCCATCAGCAGAGGCTCGTAGGCGGCGTGCAGCGTGATGAGCTGGTCGGTCCAGGGATCACGGCGGAGGAAGCTGGCGAGGGGCGCGGCGGCCTGCTGCTTGAGGTTGGCCTGGTCGAGCTTGCCTCCCTTGGCTGCGAGGGCCTGCAGCCAGAAGCCGCCTTCTTTGTCTTCTTTGATCAGGCCGTCGCCGATCATGGGCTCGGTAAGGGCCTTGAGCGGCTTGGCGCGCTGCTGAATCTGCTGGAGGTAGAGGCCAAAGTATTGTTGACCGTCGACGAGCTCTTTGGCGTTCAGGAGCTCCATCGCGCGTTTAGCGGCGGCGGTGTTGTCGGCATCCGTATGGTGCATGGGGATCTTCGAGAAGACCGAAGTGGAGGGGAAGAGCAGCGTGTCGGAGAAGGCATACTTGGTGTCGAGCCGATGGCCGAGGATGATGTGCGCGAGCTGGAAGGCGAGGATGGCGTTGAGGTTGCCGAGCTGCTGCGCGCCGTCCTGGGTGACGATGGCGGTGGTGTCGACCAGGCTCTTCGAAAGCACAATAGTGTTGCCGATGGCGACGGATTCGAGCGGCTCAGTCATCAGGGTGCGGACGCGGATGGGCCGGGAGAGCTGGATGCCGTTGTAGATGAGGATGTTGTTGGCGAGGTCGGCGAGGGTCTTGTCGAAGTCCGACGGGGCGTCGAGGAGGCCGGCCTGGAAGAGGCGCTCGATGGCGTTGTCCTCGGCCTGCTTGACCCACTCACGCTGCGCTCCCAGGGGGGAGATATCGGGAGCATCGTTCGAGACATCGGTTGCGCCGACGACGTCGAGCGAGGTGCTCTCGGCGTCGCGATTGGGAACCTTGAGGACGTAACCCCAAATGTGGTTGATGGCCTTGAACTTGAGAGTCTTGGTGGTGCTCTTGGGATCGCTTTCTTCGACGTAGAAGGCAGTGGGCAGCCAGAGGTCGGGCTGGACGTTGGTGCGCCAGCTGTCGAAGTGGTAGTACTCGCTGATGGTCTGCTCGGAGCCGGCAAAGTCTCCGTTGAAGCGGACGACGTTGCCATTGTTGCGCTCGACCCAGATGCGGCCAAAGAAGCGACCGACGCTGCGCTTGCCACTGATGGGCGTCACGTCGAAGACAGAGGTAGGTACAGTGCCCAGGAACTCGTTGCGGACAAAGCCGAACTGGTAGTGCTGGCGGTCGTAGCCGTTTGAGTCCATGAGGACCATCTGGACGAAGCCGGACTCATGGAAGGAGAGGCGCAGGACGGAGGAGAGGCCGGAGAGGAACGAGGTGCTTTGCTTGAAGATGCCCTTCTTGCCAGCGGGCGCACCGGCCTTATAGGTGTCATCGTCGATCACTTTGTCGAAGTCCACGCGGCCGAGGAAGTGCTGGTCGGACTCGGGCACCTGGATCAGAGCCTTGTCGGGCTTCATGTTTTGGATGTAGGTCTCTACGAGCGGAGTGCGCTCCTTGAGCGTCTTGATGACCTCTTTTTCGCGAACGATGGACTTGTCAATGAGCGCGTTCTGGCTGGCGGTCAGCTTCTGCGAGGGAAGCGTGTCCTTATCTTTCTGCTTCTTCTTGCCAAAGATGGGGACGGCCCCCGCGGAGGGCAGAGCGCTTGCGGAGGCGAGGGCCAACAGCAGAGCGGCGGTCAGAAAGGGGCGAAGATTCATCGAGAGACTGCTCCTAGAGTGCTGCGGACGCGAAAGCATCTATTCCGAGTTTAGCCGAAAAGCAGGGTTCAGCCCGCGAGTTGGAAGGCTACATTGACGACGCCTTCCCAATCCGTGGGGTGTCCGGACGCGTCGAGCGCGGGCTGGAAGCGCGTGTTGCGCACGGCGGTTTCCGCGGACTGGTCAAGCCCGTGACCGAGCCCATTTGAGACGCCAAGCACTTGGACAGCGCCGGTGGCGGCGACGCGGAGACGAACGGAAACCGTACCTTCGAGGTGCATGGCGCGGGCCTCGGCGGTGTACTCCGGACGGGGCTTGTAGACGACCTTGGGGCCGGTATGGACGGCGGCGGTCGCGGGGCCGGCGGGCTTGGGCATGGCGGGAACGACCGCTT
>CAXTUR010000086.1:13337-13592 GCA_964247455.1 uncultured Acidobacteriaceae bacterium
GCCCGGGGCCGCCGGGGACGCCAAGCTTGATGCCTTGGACGGGACGCGCGCCGTTGCCGGTGAGCGAAGAGCTACCAGGGCTGCCGCTGCCCAGACTGACGTGGGTGGCCGCCGGTCCGCCGCCGGTGTTGGAGGCGGGCATCCCCGCGAGACCACGCTGGCCGAGGTTCACAGAGGCCGTGGCGGGAGCGTTCGAAGGAGCGATCGGGTTGTCGGCGCGGCCTAGGGCGACGGCCGAGGGGTGCGGGCTATTGT
>CAXTUR010000087.1:0-13535 GCA_964247455.1 uncultured Acidobacteriaceae bacterium
CACGCCTGGCGACCAGGCCACGATCGGCAAGTCGCTCATCATCAAGGGCGAGCTTTCGGGCTCCGAGTCGCTCTATATTGACGGCAAAGTCGAGGGCGCGATCACGCTGCCTGGCAACCGCGTCACCGTGGGCCGCAACGGCCAGGTGGCGGCGAACATTGTGGCGCGCGAAGTCGTCGTGCTCGGTAAGGTGCGCGGTAATGTGCAGGCCAGTGATCGCGTGGACATCCGCAGCGAAGGTTCGCTGACGGGGGACGTGATCGCGGCGCGCATCTCGATTGAGGATGGCGCGTTCTTCAAGGGCGGCATCGACATCCGCAAGCCGGGCGCAGAGAGCAAGAACGTGCCTGTGGCTGCGGAGCAGGTCCCGGTTACGGCGTAGGTCAGAACTAGCAGCAATAAAAAGCCCCAGCCATGGAAATGCGGCTGGGGCTCGTTTGTTTTTGGAGCGTTGTAAGCACCATAGAGGTGCCTGTTTTGTTTGGCTTCCTGGCGGCGTCTTAGGGTAGAGAAACAGACTTCCTGGGATGCTTCGGCGATGATGAACACGAACTTGATCTGTGGGCCTAAATGAAAAGTTTGTTGCCGTCGAATAGCTGGAAGATTGTAGTTATAACAGTCGTGCTTTTTGTGGCGACTATGCATAGGCTAGCCAGCCAGACAGCGCAACCGTCCTTCTCTTTGAAAAAATCACCGGGCGCAGCCATCACTGATCCGCCTTTCTATGATGTAGTTTCTATCCGTCCTGTAGATCTAACAAAGGATACAAGCGGCTGGGGTTTGGCGTTGGATTCACGGCATTTCAGGGGTTACCAGGTAACCGCGAGTATGCTTCTTTGGGCCGCAACCGGAATCACTGATCTGCATAGGATAAAAGGGGTTCCAGATTGGGCATCTAAAAATAAGTACAACATCGATGCAAAAGCAACCCGGAATGACGCCAAAGCGCTTTCTCTGGACGAAGAAACAAAGCAAGCGGTGCTATTAGAAGTTCTTAAAAGCCGATTCCATTACTCCGGCCACTATGAACATGCGGAAAGTCCCGCGCTGGCTTTGATTGTTGATAATGGTGGAACGAAGCATATAACGCGACACATACCCAAAATTGGGTCAGCGTCGCCCAACTCGTGCTGGACCGCGGAGAGCCGTCCGGGTTACCTTAAAGCTGAGGGATGCAGCATGGCAGATCTAGCTACGGAGCTGAACGTGGTCGACGACCGTCAGGTTCTTGATCAAACAAATCTTACGGAAGTCTATGATTTCGACCTGCACTTCGACAATAATGCCACATCCTTTCTAGTGAACGGCTGGACAACTCCTGTGCTACAGGAGCCTAACGCGGAGTGGCCATCGCTCTACGTAGCACTTCCGAAGCAGCTAGGTCTAAAGCTAAAGCCGACAAAGGCTCTGCTGCCAATGCTTGTCATAGACCATCTAGACCTGCCAACGGATAATTGATGACCATTAGCTATCTATGGCATCGTCGCACAATCAGAGAATGACAATACTCCCTTTCAGCCTAGCAGTGAGCATAGCTGCTGCTTGGCTCTAGGTTCAGGCGAAGGCGAGTTCGGGCTCTAGGACATGGGCGGGCTGTGCGTGATGGCGGCCGGTAAGCTGGCGAATGAGGTCGACTTCGTGCTGGCGGTAGGGGCGCTCGTCGTGACGGAAGATCTCGTGGAACCAGACCAGGGGTTCGGTTTGGACGTAAGGGGTCTGCCAGGAGTTCCAGGGTAGGTAGGTTTGTGTCTTGCCCGCGACAAAGCCCCAGTTGAGCGCGCCGATGCGGTGCTCGCGGGCGTAGGGGAGGGTCTTCTCGAAGGTGCTGCCGATGCCGCGTGCCATGTACTCCGTGCAGAGGATGGGGCGGCCATGGGGAAGAAGCTGCTCCACGCGTCCTTCGAAGCCATCGGCCCAGTCGTAGTCGTGGAAGCTGAGGATGTCGGACTCGGCGAGCTGGATCTTGACCATCTCGCTTTGCTTGGCCGGGTCAGCCCAGTCGCCGGTCCAGACGCCGCTGGTGAGGGGCTGCTCGGGACGCAGGGCGCGTGCCCAGGCGAAGGCCTTCGGCAGCAGCGTAGCGACCCGTTGTGTCTTACCTTTGAGTTCGTGTGCGCTGTACGAGGCGACGTTGTCGTTGCAGGGCTCGTTCCAGATGTCCCATGCGACGATGCGCTCGTCCTGCCCGAATGCGGCGACGACGCCTTGCACATAGGCCTGGAGCCAAGGCTCGAAGGCGGGTTCGGCCAGCCGCCGCGCACCGGGGCTCTGCACCCAGCCAGAGTTGTGGACGCCGGGAGTGGGCGCGGACTGCTTGCCTGGCTTGGGGTGGGGGTCCCAACACGAATCAAAGAGCACGGGCATGATCCGGATGCCGTGGCTGGCGGCGATCCCAAGAAAGATGTCGAAGCGGGCGAGCAGGCCGGGCGCGTCCTGTTCCCAGAGCTGGTCCTGGAGGAAGACCCGCATGGTGTTCATGCCGATTTCTTCGGCCAGGGCGAGTTCGCGGTCGATCAGGCCGGGGTTGAAGGTGTCGGCTTGAAACATTTCAAACTGATTGACGGCGTCGGAGGTGATGTAGTTCGCCCCGATCAGCCAGGGCTGGCAGTCGTACCAGGCGTTCGCGCGCGCCTGCGACCAGCGGGAGAAGGGATTGTGTGTCGTTCCGGCCACCTGGCGGAGAAGATGTGTCGGTTGCATGACATTCCTCTTGAACAAAGGAGAGTGATCCCGCAGCGAGGCTTCGTTTCTGGAGAACGTTGGGCCTGCCGACGGGAGGGAAACGGGACGGCGGCCTATCCGTCGCCGCCCGCTGGTGACTTCAGGCGGCGGTGAGGATGGAGAACATGCCGCCGACATAGCCGCCGCTGACGGTGACGTTGAAGGTAGCGGCGCGCTTGGGCTTGGCGACGATGGCGGCAGCCTCGGTGGGGAGGGCTTTGGGGTCGGTGAAGACCTCTTTGAGCACGGCGCGCTTGTCGGTCGAGACCGGCGTGGAGGCGATGTTCATGATCTCGTGCATGGCATCCATCATGTCAGGGTCGATCGGGGTGGAGGTGATTCCTTCTTTGACCACTCCCTGGGGCAGGCCCATTAGCGCGCCGCCGAGCGAGCCGATGAGGCTGAGGTCGGCCTTGACGACGAGGGTCTTGTTTTCAGGCAGGAGGTTGTAGGTGCCGTAGACGTGCTTTTTGGTGTCGGGCGCGACTTTGACGAGCGAGAAGGCAACCTGGCGGTTGGTGAGTTCGCTGAACAGCTTCCCCATATCGAATGCGGTGGCTTCGGCCATGACTATGCTCTCCCCAGGATCGGCGATAGGGCGTCCTGTACTTGATCTGCGTTGAAGGGTTTGGCGAGGATAAACTGTGCGCCGTTTTCGATGGCCATCTCGCGGATGGCGGTGGAGGACTCCGAGGTGATGAAGCCAAACGGGACCTGGTTCTTTGCGGCGCGGACATGCTGGAGGAACTCGATGCCGGTCATCTCCGGCATGTTCCAGTCGGAGAGGACAACGCGCGGCTGTTCTTCCTTCATCTTGGCCAGCGCTTCGACGCCGTTGCCCGCCTCGCCGAAGCTCAAGCCGCGGTAGCCGGCCTGACGAATGGCGCGCTGCACCATGGACCGCATGACCTTGCTGTCGTCTACAACCAGAATGTCCATACTGTTCGTTCCCTTCGAGTTCCGTTGATTGATCCGGCTGCGTGGTGCGGGTTCGCAGTCCTGGCACAAAGACGTTATCGGCGAGGGGAGGAGGGAGTTTAGTTGCTCCTTCTTCCGACCTCTTGAAGAGAAAACGGGGAGTGCTGCGGCGAGTAGAAGACCGGCTAAGACAACGGCCGTCATCCTCATAGAGGCGGCTAACTGTTGGTTCCTGAGACGCCCATCCGGTCAGTTCATCCAGCTGCGATCATTGGGATTTTTTTTCAGGTCGTCGGGATCGATATACCGGCCGTCCTTGTCGAAGCGCACGGTGCGGCCCTGCTTGCCCATGTACACCTCGAACTTGCGGGCGGCGCGACGGCGCTTCCAGCGAAAGTAGCTGTTGCGGACGCTAAAGTAGCGCTCGCTCATGCCAAAGGCCAGACCCTTGCGCGGCGCGAACTGGACATAGAGAAAGCCACAGAATGCGCCCGCAAGCTGCAGCAGGGCACCAAATGCATTGTGGCCCTTCAGCAGAATGGCCACTGCGATCAAGATATAGATGGCCACCATATACTTGGCGCGGATGCGGAGCACGAACCAGAGCAGAAACTCCTGGTCGCCGAAGCGCATGGCAATGGCGATCAGCAGCCCGAAGATGCCCGCCCACGCGCCGGTGGCCACCGCGACCGGGTTCAGCGCGAAGACGTGAGTAAAGGTGATGGCCGACGCGAGCAGCGCGCCGCCGATCACGGAAGTGAAGTAAAGCTCCAGAAGCCACTGCGGCCCGAAGGTATTTTCGAGCAGCGATCCGGTAAACCAGAGCGTCAGCATCCCAAACAGGATGTCGAGCAGGCCGGAGTTGAGGAAGCTGTAGGTGACGAGCTGCCAGAGCTCGCCGCGCACCACAGCCAGCGGTTCCAGCAGCAGGTGTGCTAGCAGAAACTCCGACACGCCGGGCGAGACCCAATGCAGTAGCAGCAGACCAAAGAAGACGGCGATGTTGGCCAGGATGATCTTACGGACCACCCCGGCGAACGGCGGAAAGGTCATCGTGATGGGGTTGGAGCGGGCCATGGCTGCACTCTCCATTTCATCACAGTTGCCGTGCCCCGGCTGTCGCGAGGCGCGCTTATGGTTTTGGTGGGGTCGCAGCGGAAGCGCCTGTTCCCGGTACGGGCCGCTGGTTGCCGCTGCGGATCGGCATGGGGTAGACGGCCAGGCTACGATGGCCCGCCGCGTCCACGGAACGCACCCCAAAGATTGTGTTGTCCTTCGAGATGTGCAGCGTCAGGGTAGTCGCGGTGCCCGCCGGGACGAAGTCTGTCCAGTCGGGCGCGCTCGTATCGCGATAGACGACCTCGAAGGTAGCGCCCGCTGGCATGCCCTTTGGTGCGTCCCAACGCAGCGTTGTGTCGTTGTCGAGCCCCGTCGTCACGACACCTACGTTCTGCGGGATACCCGGCGCTGAGGCAAAGGTTGCGAGCGCCGCCGCATTCAGCCGCGCCACATTCGCAACATAGTTGAAGTCGTCGTAGTCGATCAGGTCGCCGAATTGAACGCCTTTCTCGACGCGCGGATTCTGATGCTGATGGTTGAAGTTCTCCTGCCATTCGGTAAAGCGCACGGCGGTGAAGCCTTCGAGGTTGAAGCTGGTGTGGTCGCCACCGCGAAGGAAGCGGTCCCGCCGGAAGATCAGCACGGGATGGAACCCGGGCACCAGACGGATCGCGTTGCTGTGCATCTGGCCGGGGACGGCGACGGCGCGCTGCTGTGTGGCGTGGAAATAGGTCCGGCCCACATCGGCGATTGCCCGCGCCAGCTCACGCGAGGGCGAGTCGTTCTCCGCCCCGACCGTCTGGATGGCGCGTAACTGCTCGAGCGTCGCCGGTCCGGGCACGCCCTCCGAGAAGACGCGCACCGCCATCTTGTCCTGCCCCGTGGCACCCGGCGTGGTGTCGCCTCCCACGATATCGTCGTTCAGCACGGCTTCGAGCTGCCAGCTTTCGGCTTTGGCCAGGCGTGCGAGATGCCGGCTGCCATTCAGTCCCTGCTCCTCACCGGCGACGGCCACGAAGACGATGGTGGAGGGGAACTTCAGCTTCGACAGCACCCGCGCGCACTCGAGCGACACGGCCACGCCGGTGGCGTCGTCGTTGGCTCCAGGTGCAGGGGTGCGGGCGTCGGCGTTGTCCGAGTTGCGCGAGTCATAGTGCCCGGTGACGAGCACCCGCCGCGCGGCCTGCGCCGGATCGGTCCCCTTCAACACGGCGTAGATGTTCTGCAGGCGGGTATCGCGGACGATGCGGGTTCCCGCCGCACCCGGCTCGATGAAGTCGTCGCGCTTGACCTCCAGGCACCCGCCGCACGCCGCCGAGATTCGATCGAATTCGCCAAAGATCCAATCCGCCGCTACGGTCGCGCCCGTGCCCGGCGGCAGGTCCTTCTCCATGCTTGAAAGCGTGCTGCGATTGCCAAAGGTCACCAGCTTGGCCACGGTCGCGTGCACGGCGTCGGGAGAAATCTGCGCCAGAGCCGCCGTAATGGCCGGGTCGGCGGGTGCTATGGTGATGGGCGTGCCAGGCTGGGCCCAACCAATGTGGGCGGCAAAGAAGAGAAGCGCGGTGGCCATTAGCGAGGCAAAGCGGCGGATCGAGAGGCGCACGAGGGTTTCTCCAGCTGGAAATTGGCTTCACAAACGCGGTGGGGCAGGCTCATGTAAGCCGTCAGTTTATCTCACCGCAACGTTGGCGGATCGCGTCTGGTCAGCGCAACGCCGAGTGCCCTATGATGCGAGAGGCAGGATGCGAGCGGCGGCACCCCGCCCTTGCGTTTTCGAAGAGGTGAGGAGATGGCGATCGTTTGTCCCGAGTGCGACAACCCCCTGGTGGTGGATACGGACGAGATGGAAGTGGGCGAAACCGTGCTGTGCGATGAGTGCGGCGCGGAGCTCGAAATCAGCTCGCTCGATCCATTGGAGCTGACCCCGGTGGACGATCCCGGCTATGTTGAGGAAGAAAATGTTCGCCACGGCGACGAAGACGAAGAGTAGAACGGGTCGTATACTGGAATACATGGTCCATCTGCGTGCCTTCGCTCTGCGATTTTCTACCCCTGTTCTTATGCTCGGGTGCCCGATTCTGCTGGGTTCCGGAGTGCTTACCGGTGCTGCCGCTCTCGCGCAACGCGGACCGGCCCAGCGGACGGTGCAAGGAAAAGTGACCGACAAGGGAGACGCTGCGATCAGCGGTGCGGTCGTCTACCTGAAGGACGATCACAGCCTTGCGTTGAAGAGCTTTATCTCGGAGGCGGACGGAGGCTACCGGTTTGGTCAGCTTTCGGATGGCACCGACTACGAGCTATGGGCGGAGAGCAACGGCAAGAAGAGCCCCACCAAGACGATCAGCTCCTTTGATAGCAAGAAGGCATTTCAGCTCAACCTGAAGATCGACACATCGAAGTAGGACCTGACCTTTGCCAGCGTGATTACCTGGGTAACAAAACCTTTGTTTCTTTACTGAAGATTCTTAAAATAACAGGCTCAAATCGGTCAACCTGCATCATACTCATTTAAGGCAAGCCCAACACATCCCAAGTTTCTGGAGTTCCCCAATGAAAGCTACCACTTTGTTGCCCAAGTTTGCGACGGCGCTTGGCGTCCTGGTTTTTGCGTCGGCCTCGGCCTACGCCGTCACGCCTGACTACTCGGCCTTTACCAGCTCGAACGGTCTGAATGCTCCTGGCATCATTACGCCGGATGGCTCGACGATCGATTTCCCGCTGATCCGTCAGGACCTTAGTACGCTGACGATTAAAGTGCCGGGCATCGCTGCACAACCCGCTGCGCCGGAGTCGGTAGCCAACGGTTACGTCGACATTCGTCAGAACACCACTTTTCAGAACACCTACTTCATCGTTGGTGCCTTCCCTGCGCTCGCCAGCGAACTGCCGACACTAGAGGCCGCTTTGGAGCTGATCGGTTTGCCGATTACCGCGGTTGCCGATCAGACCGCCGGTACAAGCAAGGCCATCTATACGGTGCATGTTGAAGGCACCATTACGGAGCCCGCCACCATCGCGGCCGGCGGCATCGCGACGGCGCTTGCCACCATCGCCAGCCCCCAGCTCAACGTCACCATCCAATATCCCGGTGTAGTGTTCCCCACCATCCCCCCCCGGTTTCAGCGGATCACCGACTCGTCCACTGCTGAGCTGGTCAACGGCAGCGCGGTCGTTTTCTCGGTTCCGCGCAATGACGCGACGCCGATCACCCTCGGCTCCGTCATCGCCGATCCTTCCGTTGGCGTTGGCGAGACGATCGTGATCTCGGGTAACGGCACCAGCTTGTTGAACGCCGAGCTTGCGCTAAAGCCGAACGAAGTGCAGCCTGTTCTGGCGATTCTCATCGGCGGCGGTTTCACCATCTCCTCCTCGGGCGACTACTTCACGAATGACTCCACCCGTCTGACCTTCATCCACGCGGTCGCGGTTTCGACGACCAGCGACGGCTTCCAGGCGCAGGCCGAGCAGCTTGGTCTGGCAATTCTTAAGGCCGTCAAGAAGTAAGCACCAACTCAACCCGTGGTGCAAAGAGCGAGCCGCCAAACGGTTCGCTCTTTGTTTTGCCCCAGGACCACTTCCGCCGTATGGACGACCTCAGCCACCTGCCAAATTCGCTGCAAGACACCTTTGGACCGATCGATATCTATCTCTTCGATCAGTTGCTGCGGGGCAACCTTGCGCCGGGAAGGAGTGTGCTGGACGCGGGCTGCGGATATGGGCGCAACCTCATCTATCTGCTGCGCACCGGACACCTCTGCTTCGGTGTGGATCTTCAGGCCGACGCCGTCGAGGAGGTGCAGCGCATGGCTGCGGTCCTCGCGCCCGATCTCCCTACGGCCAACTTTCGCGTTGAACCGATTGAACGGATGTCGTTCGCGGACTGCTCGATGGATGCTGTTCTGCTGAACGCCGTCCTGCACTTCGCGGCCGACGACGCACACTTCCTGGCGATGTTGCGCAGTGCGTGGCGGGTGCTCCGGCCGGGCGGTCTGCTCTTCTGCCGAACAGCCTCCACTATCGGCATGGAGCATACGCCGCTTGAGGAACGCCGGTTCCTGTCGCCCGACGGCGCGGAGCGGTACTGCGTCGATGAAGCGCTGCTGCTTCAGCTTACGGCGGAGCTTGGCGGCGAGTTGGTGGACCCGCTGAAGACGACGGTGGTGCAGGACCAGCGGTGCATGACCACCTGGGTCGTCCGCAAACGGTAGCTTACTGGGTGGTGCCGGTGGCGAAGATCTGCTCGGCGTGCTGACCGAGGATGCGGTAGACGCCGAACTGCCTGCTGCTCTGCCCCCGCATCTCAAACAGCAGGCTGGCGCGGTTCGAAGCCTCGACGTCGACCGCGTCCACCAGCCGGAAGCGCGGCGTGCGATCGAGGTGCGTCGCATCGGTAACCGCATGGAGAGCAAGTACCGGTTCGCCTTGGGCGTCACGCTGGGCCACGATGGTGACATACTTCAGGTCCGCGCCGGTGCCCTCGGTATGGGCCTGATATACGAAGGTGGGTACGTCGCCATAGCTCAGCAGATAACCATTCAGCTTCTCATCGAGCAGCTTGATCTGGCCGATCCGGACGGGATTCATGCCGCGTCGTTTGCTGTCGAGCTTGCGCGTAGACTGCGGCTGAGCGGTGGCCGGAGCACTGTAGGCTGCAAGCTGCGCCTCCGCCATGGACTGCATCTTCCCAAGCACCGCCGTACGCTCGGCATCGTCCTCCCAGGGGCGGGCAAAATCGTGCGTCGGGCGGTTTGCGGCGTCGGAGACAGCGACCATTTGCTGCAGGTCGACAGGTAAGCCGGAGAGCTTCGGGAGGTCGGTCTCGGTCATCGCGTGCGTTGGCTTGCCGCGATGGAGGTTGGGGCGGTTCGGATCGTCGACCAGCAGACCGCCTGCACCGGAGACACTGGCGAGGGACTGCTCCTTGGCGGCTTTCTTGGCGTCCTCGGTGCTGTGTCGCTTGAGCGTGGGGCGGTCGGGATCGTCCGCCGCCGGGGTGCTGGTGGTGGCCGTCGTCGCAGGATCGGGTTCGGCGCGACGCTTCATCGTGGGACGGTCCGGATCGTCGGCTGATGCCGAGTTCTTGTCGGCGGACGCGGTTGTAGAGGGGGCATCGTCTGTAGCGCGGCGCTTCATGGTGGGACGGTCGGGATCGGTCTTGGTGTCGGTCTTCGTATCGGTCTTAGCGTCCTCGGCGGCTGGCGTTGCGTCGTCGGATTTAGCAGAGGCAGAATCAGCGGATTTGTTGGAGAGATGCGGCTTGTCTGAGCTTGCCGAACCGCCCGAGGTCTCCACCTTCGCCATCGTCGCGCCCGGCTTGCGTGTCACCGGCTTCTTCGGCGGAGGAATCGGCTTGTAGCTGCCATAGCCGAACCAGCCATCGTCGTAGGCTTCCGCGGCGTTGGTGGCCTGCAGGTGGCGGGCGTAGACAAGTTCGACCGTGCCCTTGGGAGCGCCTGCCACCTCCAGCTCATAGAGATCCTGGGGCATGAGGGCGAAGGGGATGGGCCGCGCCAGGTACACGCCCGCGTCCTCCAGGTGCTGGTCAATGAAGATCGTCACGGGAACTACCCGGCTGGCGGCGGGCTTGGCCATGTCGCCCGTCCACTCGTAGATGGCCACGGCGCGTACGACGGTCTCTGGCTTGGCGACGCGGTGCGTTTGGGCGGTTATGCTACCCACTAAGGCCGCTCCGCCCAACAGCGCGCCGACTTTGCGATACATCCTCATGGTGACGATTAGACGCTCTCCAGGGGCTGTTTGGATGAGCGAAGGGGTGTTCGCGCCCACTTTCGTTACCATCACATATGCACCCGCCGCTGCTTGAGATCGCCAACTTGCATATCCGCTTCGGAGAGCAGGTTGCCGTGCAGGATTTGTCGCTCACGATCGCTCCCGGCGAGACGCTTGGGTTGGTGGGCGAGTCGGGCTCGGGCAAGTCGGCCACGTTGCTGGCGCTGCTGCGGCTGCTGCCACCCACGGCCAAGGTGGCGGGCAGTATCAAGTTTGCCGGAGAGGAGCTGCTGACGCTGCCCGAAGCGCAGATGCGGCGGTTTCGCGGGCGCGACCTGGCCATGATCTTTCAGGAGCCAATGACTGCGCTCAACCCCGTAATGCGCGTCGGGGCGCAGATCGCCGAGGCGCTCCGGGCGCATGAGCCGAAGCTTCGCTGGGGGGAGGTGCGTGCGCGGGTGCTCGCCGCGATGCGCGAGGTGGCGCTGCCGGAACCAGCCCGGCGCGTTGATGATTATCCGCACCAGTTCTCGGGCGGGCAGCGGCAGCGGCTGCTCATCGCCATGGCACTCATCCATCGGCCTCGGCTGCTGATCGCCGATGAGCCGACCACCGCGCTGGATGTGACGGTGCAGGCGCAGGTACTTGCGCTCCTCAAGGAGCTTCGCCGCACACATGGGCTGGCGATGCTCTTCATTTCGCACGATCTGGCGGTGGTCTCGCAGGTGGCGGACCGGATTGCCGTCCTCCAACAGGGGCGGCTGGTGGAGGTTGCCGCCGCCGCCGAGCTTTTCCGCAACCCGCAGCACCCGTATACGCGCCGGTTACTGGCTTCCGTACCGACGATGCGGACCGATCGTACCCAGCCACTGGCGTCCTTGGCCGCCGCCGAGATTCCCTAGCACTGTCTGAGAGGCATAAACTAGAGTTTCCGCCAGTAGGGTGGATTTCGGCCCATGCGCGCGCTCATCCTCTCTGACATTCACGGGAACCTTGAAGCGCTCACAGCGGTGCTCGCGGCGACCGCCGGAAAGTACGACGAGCTGTGGAACCTGGGCGACATGGTCGGCTACGGCGGCAGCCCGAACGAGGTGCTCGACTTGCTGCGACCGATCGCAACCTTGAATGTGCGCGGCAATCACGACCGCGTCTGCTGCGGGCTGACTTCGTCGAACGGCTTTAACCCGATCGCCCGGGCCGCCGCCGCCTGGACCGAGCATGAGCTAACGCCGGAGAACCTTGGCTGGCTGCGGTCGATCGCGCAAGGGCCGCTGCACCCTCTGCACAGCGAAGTGACCTGCGCCCACGGCTCGCCGCTCGATGAAGACCACTATATCCAGAATATGCGGGACGCCTGGGCGCCGCTGCAGCAGATGACCACCCCGCTGACCTTCTTCGGGCATACCCATATCCAGGGTGGTTTCGCTCAGAAGGCACATGATTGGCACGAGCTACGGCCCAATCTGACGCATGGAGCGCGTGGGATGGCCGCTCGGAACGAGGCCGTGGTCGCGACGCTGCCGCTTGACCCGGCGATGCGCTACTTGATCAATCCAGGTTCGGTCGGCCAACCGCGCGATTGCGACTGGCGGGCCGCCTTCGCCCTGTACGATTCCAATTTCGACGCGGCGAGCATCGCCTTTCACCGCGTCCCGTACGACCTGACCGGAGCGCAGGGACGCATCCTGATGGCCGGCCTGCCTGAACGCCTGGCGGCGCGGCTGCGCGAGGGGCGCTAGAACACGGCACCAGCATGCGGTATCGGCGCACCTCTTGCGTTCAACGGCTTGGGCCGAAAGAGAGATCATGCACCGGTCGCATCCACTTGAGGTCATGCTCTCCGGCGAGGCCCTCCGGTTCATCCGCCGGAAGGTCTCGACGGGTCAGCATGCCTCGCCCTCGGCAGTCATCCAGGAGGCGTTGGAGCTGCTGCAGGCGCAGGATGGCGACTTTGAAGACTGGCTGCGCGACGAGGGCAAGCCGGTGGCCGAGTACTTCAGGCCGCAGCCGGCGCGCTCTGCCACTCCGGCTAGTTCGGTGGAGCGGTACCTGGAGGAGCAGCGGCGGCTGCGGGCCAAAGCAGGGTAAAGTGATCACGCCCCCTGCTATCATGCGGATTAAAGGCGGTCTGACATGATTGAAGAAACCATTGAGATCACCATCTCCGGCAAAGCTAACGTGGACTGGATTCGCGGCAAGATGCGCAGCGAGGAGTTCGCGTCCGAGACTGATGTGGTCGCCCATAGTATCGCCCTCTTGCGTGAAGAAGACGCGGAGTACGAACGGTGGCTGGTTGAGGTCATCCGGCCGCGATATGACCGGCACAAGGCCGAGCCAAGCTCCGCGATCCCTTACGATGAAGCCGTGAAGTATCTGGAGGAGGGCCGAAAAGAACGCGCCCACTTGGCCAGTTGAGCTTGCCCATAGTCTTTGATCCAGGTGCACTATGCGATCTGCAAGACATTGCGAACTACTTCGCCATCAGGTTCTCGCCGTCGAATGCTTTCTCTCTATCTTGAGAGGGTTTTCCTGGCTTGCTACAAGATCGGTTTGGCTCCGCATCGAGGAACGAAACGGGATGATGTTCGTCCTGGAGTTCGCTCTCTAGGGTTCGAACGGAGAATAAGCATTTTGTTTGAAGTAGAACGCGAGGCCGTTGTAATACTTGGTGTTTCGTATGCTGGCAGAGTCTTGTCGACGTTGTAGCTGCTACACTGCGGCGGTTTGTTCCTCTAGAGCCAGGCTCAGCTCTTCCCACTCGGACAGAAGGTTGGCGTGGGTCTCGCGGAGGGCGTTGAGCTCGGCGGCGGTGCGTTGGGCTTCGGCGGCGGAGGTGAAGTGGCCGAGGTTCTCTTCGGCGGCTTCGATCTTCGAGTCGAGATTTGGGAGGTCAGTTTCGACCTGGGCGAGACGGTCTTCGAGCTGCTTGAGCTTGATGGGATTGAGGCGCTTGGCGGTGGGCTTCGGAATAGGCGCGGTGGGAACGGCGACTGTCACGGGTGCTTGAGCCGGCGCGGTGAAGGACGCGGCGACCTTCTCGGGGCCGCCTTGTTTGCGCCAGAGGTAGTCCTCGTAGTTGCCGGGGTAGACGTGGACGCGGCGGT
>CAXTUR010000088.1:0-13475 GCA_964247455.1 uncultured Acidobacteriaceae bacterium
GCCGCGCCTGGCTCACCCCCGCCGACCTCCTCAACACCCAACCCACCGCCGATGCCCTCCTCGCCAGTATGCGCCCAAAGCCATAAACATAGTGCGGCCGTGACATTCCGCATTCAGCATAAGCTCTCTACGCCGCCTGGGAGGGGCTAAAGCTATGTGGAACCTGAACAGGCCAGAGGCATGACGGAAACTTGTTTCGGTAAAATGCTACGAAGGATCGGTTCTACAATTTCGTTGGAGGCGTCCCGGCCGTAATTTGTGCAATCTCCACATTCTCATGCTTGATGTCCAGCCGCAGCCGGTTGAAGAAGCTCATATACACATTCGCCATCCACACCAGTGCGAACCACGCAATCAGGTAGCCCTGCCATCCGTCGTACAGCATATGGAACCGCGTGATCAGCAGAAAGAACGCCGCCACATAATGGCTGAAGCAGTACTCGCAGGTAAATAGATAGAAGAACTTACGCGCGGGCAGCGGCTTGCAGTCCTGGCTCTTCGACTTGCACCACTCGCGCGGCTCGCGGAAGATCTCCTCATGCGTCACCGTCCACGAGGCGCAGGCAATCGGCAACGCAAGAAGGACCAGATAGGCAAATTGACTGGACAGGCTCATCGGCATAGGGATGCTCCGGGTTCTCTCCTTAGGATGCGCGGGTTTACCATGGCAGCATGGACTGGAAGAGCAAACGCATTCGGACAATTCTCGAAGCGGCCCTGATCGAGGACAAAGCCGCGCAGGATGTCACCACCGCGCTCACCGTCTCGCCCACGCTGCGCGCCACCGGCACCATCGTCGCCAAACAGCCCTGCGTGATCGCCGGCGTCGGCTGCATTCCCGTCTTCCTTGACGCTTACGCCAAGCTCAGCGGCACCACCGGCCGCTTCGAAGTTATCAGCCATCCGGAGATCTTCGACGGCGTCAAGGTCAAGAAGGGTCAGACCATCGCCGTCATTCGCTACAAGGCCGCCGCGCTGCTCTCGACCGAGCGCGTCATCCTCAACCTGATGCAGCGCATGAGCGGCATCGCCACCCTCACCAACGAGTTCGTCAAACAGACCGCCGGAACCAAGACCCGCGTCCTCGACACCCGCAAGACAATCCCCGGCCTACGCGCCCTCGACAAGTACGCTGTTAGCTGCGGCGGGGGCGTTAACCACCGGCTCGACCTCGCTGACGGCATCCTCATCAAGAACAACCACATCGCCCTCGGCGGCGGTCTGGCTACGGTGCTTGAAAGCGCACTCAAGGGCCGACGCAAAGGCCAACAGGTCCAGGTTGAGGTCCGCTCTCAGGCCGAGCTCGACCAGGCCATCGCCGGTGGGGCCGAGTCCATCCTGCTCGACAACATGACGCCCGCCGTCGTCAAGAAGGCCGTCAAGCAGATCCGCGCCGCACTCCCCGGCGTCCCCATCGAGGCCTCCGGCAACATGAGCCTCAAAACCGTTCGCTCCTACGCCCTCACCGGCGTGGACTTCGTCTCCGTCGGCGCGCTCACCCACTCCGCCGTCGCCGTCGACCTCAGCATGAAGATCACCGCGGACGCCAACTAGCTCGACCTACTTCTTTGATCTGTCATCCTGAGCGGAGCGCAGCGAAGTCGAAGGACTTGCGGTTTGCTCTCACCACCTGTTATCCCCCTCAACTCTATGATCCTGAGCGGAGCGCAGCGAAGTCGAAGGACCTGCGGTTCGCTGGCCCACCACAAGGACACTGATCGATGGAGCAAGCCAACCCGTTGCATCTGGAAGAGATCCGAAGCTCCATCGCCACCACGATTTTCGCCGGCCAGCTCAACCATCTGCCCTCCACACCCTCCACCAACACGCTCGCCCTTGAAGCCGCCCAATCCGGCACCGAATCTGGCGTCTGGATCGCCGACGAGCAGACTGCCGGACGCGGGCGTGGCGGCCACACCTGGCACTCCCAGGCGGGCGATGGCCTCTACGTCAGCGTCCTTATCCGCCCCAGCCTGCCGATGGACCGCGCCCTCTGGCTCTCCCTCGCCACCGGCCTTGCCGTGCAGTCGGCCATCGCCAATGCCTGCCAGGTGACACCCGACCTGCGCTGGCCCAACGATCTCCTGCTCGGCGAACGAAAGCTCGGCGGCATCCTCGTCGAGACTGCCGTCACCCACACCGGCACCTTGCGCCACGCCGTGATTGGCATAGGCATCAACGTCAATCACGCCGCCTTCCCGCCGGAGCTAGCTGATGCAGCCATCTCGCTCCGCATCGAGACGGGCATTACATGGCCGCGCGAACCGCTGCTGATCGCCCTGCTCCAGGCACTCGACGGTGAGCTTACCCTCCTCCAACAGCCCGCGCCCGACATCCTCTACCGCTTTACCGCCGCCTCCACCTTCGTCCTTGGCAAGCGCGTCCACGTCGCCGAACAGGGCGGCTACACCGGCCTCACCGCCGGTCTCAACGAGGCAGGCTTTCTCCTGGTCGACGCCGACGACGGCACCCGCCGCACCGTCCTCTCCGGCGGCGTCCGCGCGCTCCCCATCTCGTAGACTGGAGAAACCATGCTCCTCGCCATCGACGTCGGCAACTCGAACACCGTCTTCGCGCTCTTCCGCTCACCCGCTTCGTCGGAGGTCGCGGCAAACTGGCGCATCGTCACGCCCTCTGGACAGACGGCGGACGAGTTTGGCAGCTCCCTGCGCAACCTGTTTGCTCTCCATGGTTTGCAGCTGAAGATCGTCACCGCCGTCGCCATCTCCTCCGTCGTGCCCACCCTCGACTGGATGCTCCGCGAGGTCTGCGAGCTGTACTTCTCCACCGCGCCAATCTTCGTCACGCCCGCCACCGACCACGGCCTGCCCATCCTCACCGACAACCCCGCCGAGGTCGGAGCCGACCGCATCGTCAACTGCATCGCCGCCTTCGCCAAATATGGAGGCCCCGCCATCGTCGTCGACATGGGCACCGCCACCACCTTCGACGCCATCTCCGCACAGGGCGAGTTCCTTGGCGGAGCCATCGCCCCGGGACTTGGCATCTCCGCCGAAGCGCTCTTCTCCCGCGCCGCCCTCTTGCCGCGCATCGAGATCAAGCGGCCTGCCAAGGTCATCGGCACCGGCACCGTCGACAACCTCCAGATCGGCCTCTACTACGGCTACATCGGCCTCGTCGATGGCATCCTCGAACGTATGACCGCCGAACTCGGCCCCGACACAAAGACGGTTGTAACAGGTGGCTTGGCCAGCCTGATCGCCGGCGGCTCGAAGTTCCTCAAGGAGGTCGACGCCATGCTCACCCTTGATGGCCTCCGCATCGTCTACCAGCGCCTCCAGCCAATTTAAAGCGGTGGTCCGTCGTGTATGGTTATGCTCTTGAGGGCCAAGGGCCCGACGACATATCAGCCTAGGCCGAAGGCCTAGGTGGGAGTGCCCGTAACACCAAGGGCTGAAGGCCCGGCACATAGGCGGCTATCGCGTAGCGGATGCGGAACTACTTCAACTACTTTACCGAAATCGAGGAGCGCTTTCAGCAACGCCGAGGCTCCCTGCTGATGCTTTCGACGCTCGACTGGGCGCTGATCGAGACCTGGCGCGAGGCCGGCGTCCCGCTCGAAGCAGTGTTGCGCGGCATCGACGCGGCCTTCGACAAGCACGATGCAAAAGCATCCAAAAGCAAGCGAACCCGCAAGGTCAACGGCCTCGCCTGGTGCGCCCAAGCCGTCATAGAGGCGGTCGAGCAGGCCCGCGAAGCCGCGGTCGGCGAAGACTCGCCGGAGAAGGAAGAGCGCGAGAGCGGCTTCGAGAGCGAACGCATTGCCGCCTTCCTCCGCGCCAACGCCGCACTGATCGAAGCAGCAAGCGTTCCCTCATCAGCCGAGATTGCATCGCGCCTATGTGCGCTGGCAGACGAAGGCTCTGCGCCAGAAGAGCTTGATCGCACCCTCGGCGTCCTCGAAGAGAAGCTCTTCGCCGCACTCCTCACCGCCACGCCTGAGGCCGAACTCGTCGACCTTAAAGAGCAGGCGGCCCGCGAACTCGCTCCGTATCGCGGCAAGATGCAGGCCGTGCAAATCCGACAGGTCGAGCAGCAGATCCTTCAAAAGCGCCTCTTTGAAGCCCGCAAGCTCCCGCGCCTCAGCCTCTTCTACATGGGGCACGAGTGAAAGTTCGCATCGACAAGTGGGTCTACGGCGGCGCGGGCACTGGCCAGGCAGAGGAGGGGACGACTGTCTCGCTCCCCTTCACCCTCCCCGGGGAGCTGGTTGAGAACGAACCATTCACCCTCCTTGAACATGCTCCTGAGCGCGTCGCTCCCCCCTGCCCCCACTTCGGCGCTTGCGGCGGTTGCCACTACCAACACGCGAACTACACCACCCAGGTAAGCTTCAAGCGGGGCATCCTCGAAGACATCCTCCACACCGCCGGTCTCGCCACTTTGCCTGAGGTGCAGATCCACACCGCCGAGCCGTGGGGATACCGCAATCGCATCCGGCTGCGCCTCGCGCAAGTGGCGGGTGAGCTGCGCGGCGGCTATAACCGGCGTGGCGGGTATGAGTTCCTGCCCATCCATGAGTGCCCGATCAGCGCGCCGCTGCTCCTCCGCGCCGCAAACGCCCTGCTTACCACGCTCTCCTCCGCACCGGAACTCTCCGCGTGGGCAGGCCAGCTCCGCGAGGTCGAACTCTTCACCTCGCCGGAGGAGACCGCACTCCAGATGACGCTCTTCGCCGTCGCCGACTGGCCCAGCCAGCTCACGATCCTAAGCCAGCGCCTGAAAGTGGGGGTACCGGAGTTGACCGGCGTGGGTGCCGTCGTCACCGGCGCGTCCGGCAAGCAGGAACGCCCCGGCTCGACCTGGGGCACACCGGGCCTGAAGTATTCCGCCGCCGGACGCGACTACTGGGTCAGCCGCGGCAGCTTCTTCCAGGTTAACCGCTTCCTCGTCGACGAGCTCGTCCGCCTTGTGACGGCCGGACGCACGGGCAAGCTCGCCTGGGACCTCTACGCCGGGGTCGGCCTCTTCTCCCGCGCACTAATCGAGACCTTCGAGCAGGTGACTGGCGTGGAAGTCGCCGCAACCGATCTCACCGCCGTCCTTAAGAGACCACGCCATCGCGCCGTCTCGTCCACCACGCTCAACTTCCTGCGCCGCGCCATCGTCGAGCGCGACCGGCCAGACCTGATCGTCGCAGACCCGCCGCGCGCCGGTTTGGGTCTCGAGATCTGCGCGCTGCTCGCCCGGATCGCCGCGCCTGAGCTCGTCTATGTCTCCTGCGATCCGACCACCCTCGGCCGCGACCTCCGCGCGATGGTAGACTCCGGCTACACCCTCAGCGAGCTCCATATAGTCGATCTGTTTCCGCAGACCTTCCATCTGGAGACCGTTGCCGTTCTGAACCGCTGACCGCGCCCTTAAAGCGCGGCGTAGAGCATCGATAGCGGAGCACCCATGCCCTCTGAGTTGCACGGCATCCAACGCGAGCTCTGGCCCGAGCCGCCGGTCGAGCCGCTCTACCTGCGCCGCGCTCCCCTGCTTGCGGCGGCCATCTGCTTCGCGCTCGGCATCGTCGCGGCGCACCGTTGGCAGCCGCCCGCTCTTCTCCTCTGCGCCTTCATTCTCCTCGCCGCCCTGGCTATCGCAGGGCTTCGGGGACGAGCCTGGACCGCGGTCCTCGCCGCCGCGTCGCTCTGGATCGTCACAGGCCTTTGGTGCGCCGAAATCCAGCCTGCTCCTCCCTCGCAGCAGCCGCTCTTCGCCTTTGCCGACGGCCTCAGCCGCACCGTACGCGGCCGGGTCATTCGAGTTCGCGCACTCCCTGGTCCAGCGGCAGAACAGGACGGAGATGCCGACCCGACGCTCTGGATCGAACACCAGCCCGAAGCCTCAAGCGTCCTCTCCGTCGATCTCGCCCTCGATGCAGTCGAACAGCTTACCCCCGACGTATCGTGGATGCAGCCCGTTACCGGCGGCGTCCGCATAACCATCGTCGGCGAGCTTCCAACGCCTGTCTGCGGCGAGGTCCTCGAAGCTCCCCTGCGCCTCAAAGTGCCCGAGCGTTACCGCGATCCAGGCGCGTGGCAGTACGCCGACTACCTGCTCGACCAAGGCATCGGGACGCACGCCAATGTGAAGGCGGCCCGTGTGCAGCGGCTTCGGTCATCTTCCGCACATTGGAGCCACGCAGACTTCCTCTGTCGCGTACACGCCGCACAGCGTTGGGCCTCTGGACGGATGGAAGGATTCGCCTATGCGCGCGCCAACCACCTGCTGCCCTCCGTCATGCGGCTCTCGAACGAAGACGCCGGGATGCTGAACGCCATGCTCTTCGGCGACCACACGCTCCTCACGCACAACCTGCGCCTAGGCTTTGAGCGCACCGGCTCGTTCCATCTCTTCGTCGTCTCCGGGATGCACGTGGCGCTACTAGCGGGCGGCGTCTTCTGGATGGCCACGCGGCTGCGGCTGCGCGAGTGGTTAGCAACCTCCCTTACCCTCTTGCTAACAGCGGCTTACGCGGTCTTCACCGGCTTCGGCGCGCCCGTCCAACGCGCGCTCGCCATGACCACGATCTTCCTGCTGGCGCGGCTGCTCTCCCGCGAACGCAGCGTCCTCAACGCGCTCGGAGCCGCCGCGCTGGGGGTGCTCGCGTGGTCGCCGCGCAGCCTGTTTGAGGCCAGCTTCCAAATGACCTTCCTCGTCATCGTTGCAATTGGAGGGATTGCCGTACCGCTGGGTGAACGCAGCTTTCTGCCGCACGCCCGCGCCGCGCGCAAGATCGGTGACGGCTGGCTCGACATTGCCATGCCGCCAAAGATGGCGCAACTGCGCGTGATGCTCCGGCTCTGGGGCGATGCGCTCGCCAACGCTTCCAGCCTCCATCTCTGCATTCTGCCAGCCGCGCTCCTTCGATGGACGCTCTGGGCGGTCGAGCTCGCCGTCGTAGGCATCGTTGCCGAGATGGTAATGATCCTGCCGATGGCCCTTTACTTCCATCGCGCGACCGTCTTCGCGCTTCCGGCGAATATGCTCAGCATCCCGCTGGTGGCCGTGCTCGCCCCAATCGCGATCCTCACCTTTGTCGCCTCGCTCGTCAGCCCGTGGCTTGCTCTTGTTCCCGGCGGCATTACCGCGCTGCTGCTCCACGGTATCGTCGCGGTCATCGGCGGCATCAGCCACGTCCGCGCCGCCGACGCCCGTATCCCGGCGCCGGTCTGGTGGATCGCCCTCATCGCGCTGGCCGCCTGGGCATTCTGCTGCTGGGCCGTACGCCGCTCCAATGGCTGGGCCTGCGCCGCCACAGCCGTACTTCCTCTCGCCGCGATCGCGATTCTCTGGCCGGAGCCGCCGCGCCTTGTCCCCGGCGAACTCGAAGTCACCGCCATCGACGTCGGCCAGGGCGACTCGCTGCTCCTCTGCGGCCCTTCCGGCGAGACCATGCTCCTTGACGCCGGCGGCCCCACCGGTGCAGTCAAGGAGACGGCCGATGCCACCAGCCGCTTCGACGTGGGCGAGGAGGTCGTCTCCCCGTTCCTGTGGTCGCGCCACATTCGGCGGCTGGATGTCCTCGCCTTAAGCCACGCGCATAGCGACCACATGGGCGGTATGGCGGCGGTGATGCGGAACTTCCGCCCGCGCGAGCTTTGGGTCTCGACCGACCCCGACTCCGCCGCTTTTCGCAGCCTGCTCGACGAAGCTGCCCAGCTTGGGGTGACGGTCCGCCATCTCCATGCGGGCGATACACTCCCTTGGGCGGGCACCACACTCGACGTACTTTCCCCGGATCTGGCCTACAAAAACGGCTTTGCGCCGGCCAACAACGATTCGCTCGTCCTACGGCTACAGTATGGCCAGGCGTCGGTGCTGCTTGAAGGCGACGCCGAGGCCGCCTGCGAGCGCGCCATGCTCGAATCCGGCCTGATGAAGCCGGTCACGCTCCTGAAAGTCGGGCATCACGGCAGCCGCACCTCGTCGACGGACGCATTTGTGCAGGCCCTCGCTCCGCGCGATGCCGTGGTTTCGGTCGGCAAGGGCAACACCTTCGGCCATCCACGCGGCGAGGTCATCCAACGCTTCGCCGCCGCCGGAACACACCTCTTCCGCACAGACGAGTTCGGCTTGATGACGTTTCTGCTCAGCCGCGACGGAAGCATCCGCGAGGTGCTCGGAGCCGCCGACCAGTAATACACACCATCTTCATCGACCCACTAGAACTGTCATCCTGAGCGAAGCGCAGCGAAGTCGAAGGACCTGCGGTTCTGGCCATCACAACCACTCGCCGCCGTCCTACTTATGCCCGGTAAACGGAAAATGAAAGACAATGCCAGAGCTCAACGACTCAATCGGATACGTGTGCGAATGCCCCTGCACCGCGCCATAGCCAAGCTCCACCACGCGGAAGTCGACGAACGGCAGAATCGACAGGTCGGCCCCGACAAATACGTCATACTCCACATGGTTCGAGAGTTGGATACCCGTGGTGTTCGAGACGCCCGAGGTCGCCAGCGCACTATTGTAGTCCGTGCCGAAGTTTGTCCGCGCAAAGCCCACCGAACCCTGCACGTACGGCTTCAGCGGGATGAGCGGCACATGGAACGAAGCCCGCACGCCGCCCAACCCCGACGCCAGGTGCCCACCCGCCACCGTCGACGTGTATGCGCCCTTGGTGCTGTTGTCGATGCTGCCGCGCACGTCCGCGCCTAGGCGAACCGGTCCATACGTTCGCCAGTCGTAATAGAGGCCGAAGGTGCCGCCCACGGCATCGAAGCTGCCGTTGGTGTAGCTCGTGGTTCCTTCGGTGTACGGGATGCTCGTCATCCGGCGCACCGAAACGGTACCATAAGCGGCAAGTTGGGCTTGCGCGGACGGGAGCACGGCAGTGGTGGTCAACACGGCGGAGGCGAGGGCGAGAGCGAACTTCGGGGTCATCATCTCCCTCGATTTTACCCGCAGGAAGGCTCGTGCCGATAAGCGGTCTACGCGGTCGCATCGAACACCGCCGGAAAGCGTCTGATCCTTCGTGGAGGGCAGCACATGGAATCCGAACCGACGAACGAAGTCACAGACGCCGTGAACCTCGGCATGAGTGCCGAAGAGCGCGCCGAAGAGCAGAAGCTGATCCGCCGCCTGCAGATGATGATGAACATGGTGATCCAGGTGATCGCGCAAGACTCCTCGCTGAGCATCGACGAGGCGTCGCAGATGATCGCCGACAGCCGCAAGGCCGCGCTCGCCATGTTCCCCGGCAAAGAGCTCGCCTACGATCTGATCTGGCGGCCGAGGTTCCAACGACTGATGCGGGAGCGGTTTCGCATCATGTAAGAGCGGCTTACATCGTAGCAGTGGGTCGCCCCTACGCTTGCGGAGCGTGGCTTGTATTCACAAAACGAGCGTGAGACAAGCGCCGACGATTTCGTTATGATCGGTTCCATGCTGACGAATCAAGTTCCGCATTTGCTTTATATGCTTGATGCCGATCTATATAGATTAGGCAACGCAAGTTCACCAAAACTTGACAATATCCGGCAAGATGACCTGGAGCGTTACGAGATCAAACGGCATCACCATGGCCCGGGGAAACGGTCTCGGTATTTCGCTCCTGACGCAAGAAAGACTGGAACGCCTAAGCAGCCGAATGACGGGTTACGCATGGAAACTACCACCTAATTCTCTTGTGCTAATCGGTCTGGCTCTCAATGCGGATACGCGCACCCTAAACCAGGCGACAATCCGGATCACTATTTTCTCTGCCCCAGGGTCGATATGTCGTTAAGTGAGTACACCGCGTTATTTTCTAAGTTGGCACTGACCCTGCAGAGAGTGAAAAAATTATGAGTATGACAATTACTTTTGATAAATGGCATGCCCGCTATCTTTTGGAGGCACTTAGGGTGTCCGAGACTCAGTGGTATACGACGGCCAAGGCTAGCGACGACGAGGATTTACAGGCTGATTATGGAAATGATCTCGCGCGTCTGCTAATACTCCAGGAATACCTCGAACGTGAGTCAATAGAGGCGTTTGGTCCAACAATCACAAATTTCTCACGAGAATCTTTCGCCCCTTCTGAAGAGAGCGGATCGCACTTGTAAAGCCTAAGTCTTAGTGCGGGCATATGCGCGATGCTCGCCAGCTTTTAGGTCAGACAAGACATGACCGGAGAGTAATTGCCTTACATCTACATCGACAAGGTGCTGAACGAGCTGCGCGACGATCTGCTCTCCGCGCTTCATGCGGCGGTGGAGCGCGAGATGCGCGGCGGCAAGGTGGATGTGGCCAAGCTCTACCGGTCGTTCAACCGGGCGGCCAGCGGCAAGGTCGCCAACCCGGTCTGGGTATCGGAGAAGTGCGTCTCCGAGACCGGCAGCGGAGGCAAAAAGCCGCGGCGCGGGCTGGGCGGCGAAGACTAGCCGTTGCGCCGCGGGGAATCGGATGTATGCTTCTGCTGTATGGCGAATCATCCTGTGTTAAGACCTGCAGCTTCGGCGCACGACCGGTTCGCCGAGGGGCAGAAGCGTCGCAAGCAGCTGCCGCGCAAAGGCCACGCCGTATGGAAGCCCGCCAACCGCAAAGAAGATCCGCTCAAGCTGCTGCGCCACGCCGAAGAGGGCCGCATCCCGCACTTGATCGACCTGAAGCATGAGCGTATGGCGTGCTCGCCGTTCGGCTACTTTCGCGGCGCGGTGCCGGTGATGGCCTATGACCTGTCGACGATGAAGAACACCGGCATCGCCACCCAGCTCTGCGGCGACGCGCACGTCCGCAACCTGGGCGGGTTTGCCGCGCCGGATGGCCGCCTGACCTTCGACATCAACGACTTCGACGAGACGATCGCCGGGCCGTTTGAGTGGGACGTGAAGCGCATGGCTACCAGCCTGGTGCTCGCCGGACGCGAGGCCGGAGCCAAGGACGCCCACTGCCGAGAGGCCGCCGAGACCTTTCTCGCCCGCTACGCCGACATGATGCGCGCGTTCTGGAAGATGCCCGTGCTCGACGTGGCGAAGTTCCAGGTACATCGGTTGCAGAACATCACCCCGGTCGAGCAGATCCTGCAGCTGGCTCAGCGATCGACGCCGCTGAGCAGCCTCGCATCGCTGACGGAGGCTGTACGCGAGAAGAAGCCGAAGAAACGAGGGAGAAAACATCCGCTCGCCTCCGGGCTATCGAAGATGCACCAACGCAATATAGATGTGAGAACGGCCACCTCGTCAGCGGACCGCATCTTCAAGACGGACAAGCCGGTGCTTGAGCGGCTGACGGGCGCGGCGGCCCAGCACGCCGTCGACTCGTTGGAGGAGTACACCAAGACCTTGCAGGTGGAGCGGCAGCGCTTTCTCGCGCAGTATCGCGTGATCGATGTCGCGTTCAAGGTCGTCGGCACGGGCTCGGTCGGGCTGCGCGATTACTGTCTCTACATGGAGGGCAATGGCCCCAAGGACCCGCTCTTCCTTCAGATCAAGGAGGAGGCGCACTCGGCCTATACGCCGTATCTTACCTCGAGCGCAGACACGCACACCCACCAGGGACGCCGCGTGGTGGATGGCGAACGCGCCATGCAGCTCCAATCCGATCCGTTTCTCGGCTGGACGACCATCGAGGGCCGCGACTACCTGGTGCGCCAGCTCAACGATCACAAAGCGTCTATCGACCTGAGCGAGTTGAAGTCCGCCGGTCTGATCGAGTACGCCGATGTCTGCGGCGAGTTGCTGGCGCGCGGCCATGCCCGGGGCGGCGATTGCGCTCTACTGGCCGGGTACATCGGCGGCAACGGACGCTTTGAAGAGTCCGTGACCGCCTTTTCTATGGCTTACGCCGACCAGACTGAGAAGGACTGGAAGCAGCTCGTCAGGTCGCGAAAAGACGGCTCGCGCAAGAAGTAAACTACTTCTGCGCTTCCAGCCACTGCTTCAGGTTCGGTTCCTGATCAGTACGGAGCTGGATGCAGGCGTTGATGTTGTCGATGGACTTCGACAAGGTGCGCTCCGATCCCTCCACCTTGTGCGTGGCAAAGAACGACGAGACTTCATCGCGCTTTGCCGCCGTACAAAACGAACCGGTTGCTGAAACGATGCGCGCGCCGGACGCCGCGGTGAACTGAGCCTGCACCTTGGGCCAGTTCGCCTGAACATATCTCCAGGTCTGATCGCGCGTCTCCCGCTTGCTCAGCAAGGCGGCCATCAACACCCAGCTGCTCTGGTTCCGCACCTGCCCCGAGACGGCATAGTCGAGCGTGCGCGTGACCAGGGCCGGATCGTTGAAGTCCGCAAGAGTGAAAAGAGCATCGTTCTGCGCTACGGGATCGCTCTCGTCCTTACTTTGCGCGAGAAACTTCTCGTAGAGCGCGGAGTCGCCATGGCTGGCCGCGATGTTGATGGCCGCGTTGACGAACACCGGATCGCCCGCAGTCTTCTTATTCTTAAAGCTGCGCTCGGTAAGGGCGCGGGCTTCGGCGAGCACCTTGGGATCTTCTGCCGCGCCGAGCGCACCGAAGAGCGTGGCCCGCCTCGCGGTCAAGTCGTAGCTTTCAGACGCCGACGCCTTGCCCATCGCGGCGTAGACCGGACCAAACTGCGCCCGCAGAATCGCATTCATCCGGGTGCGGTCGTCGTCCGTCGCGATGCGCGTACCGACCGTGCCCACCTTATTGAGGGCGTTCTGGAGGACTGAGGCGTTTGGATCATCCTTGAGCGCCAGCACTAGCGACAGAAAGTCGCCGACTGAGCCTTGCCCCGACCGCATCAACGCCCAGCGGTCACCAATCAACCCGATCCGCTCCGGCGTGGAGAGCCCCGTCTCGACCGCCGCTGTAATCGCCGCACGATCGGCCGGAGCATACGTCGTGCGGTAATACCCGGCGTCGCCCGCATTGGCGTAGACGAGCCCGGCGGGCACTGGGATCGCCGTCTTTTCCGGTGTCAACAGCTGGCAACCCGCCCCCTTAAAGCAAACAGGAATCGTCCATTGCTGCGCGGTCTGGTTCTTAGGGTCGGCGGAGAGATAAAAGCGGCTCTGCGTCACCGGCAGATCGCTGCCCGTCTTCGCGCGGAAGCTCAGCAGCGGAACGCCCGGCTGCACGACGAAGCTCTTCATGATGGCGTCGACCGGCTTGCCGCTGGCCGCTGTCTGCGCGCCCCAGAAGTCCTCCGCCGTGGCGTTGCCGTAAAGATGCGCCTGAAGATAGTTGTGCACGCCCTTGCGAAACACCTCTTCGCCCAGGTAGTTTTCCACCATGTCCAGCACCGCGCCCGCCTTGCCGTAGGCGATGCCATCGAACATCTCGCCGATCTCAGCCGGAGTGTTGGCCGTCGCGCGTATGGTCCGTGTGGTCGCCTGCGAATCGTAGTTGAGCGTGCCGTCGAGCGAGTTGGCGCGGTCCTGATCGATGTGCCACTCCGGGTGCCACTTTTCGACCGGCTTGTTCGCCATCCAGGTGGCGAAGCCTTCGTTCAGCCAAAGGTTGTCCCACCACTGCATGGTCACCATGTCGCCAAACCACTGGTGCGCCATCT
>CAXTUR010000089.1:0-12997 GCA_964247455.1 uncultured Acidobacteriaceae bacterium
CCTTCGTCGGATCGGTTACATAGTTGGCGATCCAACAAGAGGCAGATTTACCGAATTGATGACCTACGACGGCGGCGCAGAATGGTTCGCTACCGGAGGACCTGGAGCTCCACCTCCATCCGCGAAGACAGGCGAGGCTTTGTTTGCAGCGAGTAATTCAGCGATGATCGTGATTCGTGACTCGCCTTTCTTCGTCACAGGAGGCGCAACAAGTCGAAGCCGGACTCTCGAACTACATGTAAAGCATGATCCGACCGTATTTTGGGACTTTATAGGCGGTGCGATTCCAATGCCACATAAGGAATCAGCTGGCGCGTTTTCGGTAGAAGCTCACCTCGGACCAGACACCATAATTAAGGCCGATACAGACAAGTTCATCGAAAAAGCTACACATGCCGGAGACATCTTGGTAGCCGTCGGAGGCGACTACCTCAAACCGGATGATCCATCGAGTACAGCCGCGTTCACGAGGGACGGCGGTCAGCATTGGAAATCGTCCCAAACCCCACCCCACGGCTATCGCTCCGCCGTGGCCTACTCCCCCGAGCACAAAGCCTGGATCACCGTAGGCCCCAACGGCACCGACCTCTCCACTGACGACGGCCGCCACTGGCGCGCCCTCAAACCCGGCACCACCGAACCCGCAGACGCGGACAAGAACTGGAACGCCCTCTCCCTCCCCTTCGCCGTAGGCCCGAAAGGACGCATCGGCCGCCTCCGCCCCGACGCTCTCCCCACAAAATAGCTTGGGTGCCCCACCTTCGCCACAGTCTCACCGTGGCTAAGGTGGATTCACCGCCACCCTTCTTCCTCCGCCCCGCCCTTTGGTTGTCATTCCCAAAGGCAATCCGCTTCCGCCCTTGCCTTCCTGGTTGTCATTCCCGAAGGGAATCTGCGTCTCGACTCCGTCCCAACAAGCCACAGAACTTGACAAAACCGCACCGCAGAACACTCTCCACACCTTGAGCACACCGGCCCAAGAAGTTGATCACTATCTAAGTCCTTTCCTTTGTTAGATCACCCATCAAAATCACAAAAATAGCTTTAGAATCCGCGTACACTGAAGGGGCTCCGCCATGCGCCTCTTCACCCGCTACATCCTCGCCGAAGTCGTCTCCCACGCCTTGCTGGGCGGTGCGCTCTTTACCTTCGTCCTCTTCATGCGCGACCTCGGCAAGATCCTCGAGCTGGTCGTCCGCAACTCCGCCTCGCTCTTCGACATCGCCCGCATCTTCGCCTACACCCTCCCCAACGCCCTCACCGTCACCATCCCCATGGCCGTGCTCGTCGGCATCCTGCTCGGCCTCTCCCGCCTCGCCGCTGACTCCGAGATCACCGCCATGCGCGCCTGCGGCATGGGCGCCTGGACCTTCGTCCGCATCGTCTCGCTCTTCTCCGTCGCCGCCCTAGCCCTCGGCCTGCTCAACTCTGTATACCTCGCCCCCCGCTCCGCCGCCGCGCTCCTCGCGCTTGAGGACTCTCTCAAGTCCTCGCAAGCCTCCTTCGAGGTCCAGCCGCGCGTCTTCTACGAGGACTTCAAGAACTACGTCCTCTACGTCCAGGACGTCCGCCCCGCCGCTGGAGCCGCCGTTTGGCGTCATGTCTTCCTCGCCGACGTAGCCGAGCCAGCCTCGCCCCACATCACCACTGCCGATCAGGCATTAGTGGTCAACGGCGCACCCGGCTCGGACGACAACCAGACCCTCCGTCTCCACCTCATCGAAGGCGGCCAGCACCAGCTCACCGCCGGAGACCCGAACCAGTACGAGGTCTCCACCTTCTCCACCATGAACCTCCCCATCCAGACCGGCGCGCAGGAGGACACCCACGTCTCCCGCTCCGACACGCCGCTCCACGCGCTACCCCTGCAACAACTCATTCGCCGCACCCGAATGCCCAATGGCCGGATTTGCCTGATCGAGCTCTACACCCGCTTCTCGTATCCTTTCGCTTGTCTCGTCCTGATGCTGGTCGGCGTTCCGCTCGGCCTCTCCTCCAAGCGCGGCGGTAAGTCCACCGGCTTCGTCCTCACCATCCTGCTCGTCTTCCTCTACTACTTCCTCGCCTCGGTCGGAACCGCTTTCGCCAAGTCCGGCAAGCTCTCGCCCTTCCTCGGCGTCTGGGGAGCCAACCTCCTCTTCGCCTTCGCCGGCGTCCTTCTGCTGCAACAGCTCTCCCGCGGCGGCATCGCCCTCTCGCTCGTCTCGACCCTTGGCCAGAAGCTAAGCCGCGCGCTGAACCAGAACGTCACCCGTCTCTTCACCCGCAGCAGCGAACCCGGCCGGGCCTCGTTCGCCACCATCGTCCGCCGCACCCTGCGCATCCGCTTCCCGCTCCTGCTCGACGACTATGTGATGCGCGAGTACTCCCTCAACTTCGCCCTCGTCCTCGCCACGCTCGTCATGCTCTTCCTCGTCTTCACCTTCTTCGAGCTCATCGGCGACATGATCCGCAACCGCACCCCCCTCGTCACAGTCGGCGACTACCTCCTCAACCTCATTCCCTTCATCCTGTCGCAGGTCACGCCGCTCTGCTCTCTGCTGGCCGTCCTGATCACCTTCGGCGCGCTCAGCCGCACGTCCGAGCTGACGGCGATGAAGTCTTCCGGCATCTCCATCTACCGCGTGGTCGCCCCCGTCCTGGTGCTCGCCGCTGTCCTCTCCGCCGCGCTCTTCGCCTTCGACGAGTTCTACCTCCCGGAAGCGAACCGTCGCCAGGAGGCCGTCCGCTCTGTCATCAAGGGCCGTCCCGCGCAGACCTTCCTTCGACCGGACCGGAAGTGGATCTCTGGCCAGACCGGCTCCTCTCCAAACGAGCCGACCCGCATCTTCTACTACCAGTTCTTCGACCCCGACAAGGACGTCTTCGCCAACCTCACCGTCTTCGAGTTCGATCCCGCCACCTTCGCCCTCACCCGCCGCCTCTTCGCCGGGTCTGCCCGCTGGGACGACCGCGTCAACCGCTGGGTCTTCGAGAATGGCTGGCAGCGCACCTTCTCCGGCGAGACCACCGCCACCTTCCAGTCCTTCACCCTTGCCTCCTTCCCTGAGATCCGCGAGCAGCCCGCGTACTTCAAGAAGGAAGACCTGCAGTCGCAGCAGATGTCCTACACCCAGCTCTCCCGCTACATCGACGACCTCAAGCAATCGGGCTTCGACACCAAACGCCTCACCGTCCAGCTCGACCGCAAGCTCGCTTATCCGGTCATTACGCTCATCATGGCCGTGCTCGCAATTCCCTTCTCGCTCCAAGCGGGCAAGCGCGGCGGCCTGGCGGGAATAGCCATCGCGATCGGCGTCGCTATCGCTTACTGGGTGGTCGACGGCACCTTCAGCGCGATGGGCAACGTGAACACCCTGCCCGCCCTTCTAGCCGCCTGGTCCCCCGACCTGCTCTTCGCCATGGCTGGAACCTGGCTCCTGCTTCGCACCCAGACGTAACCCGTCTCGCTACCTGTTTGTCATTCCCGCAGGAAATCCGCGACTCCTCACTCCGCTCGAAGCGCCTGCACAGGCTCGATCAGAGCCGCACGAGTCGCCGGCAACAGCGACGCCGCACTCGCAATCACCATCAGCGCCGTAGCCGCATCAACAAACACCCAGGGGTCTCTCGTCGATGTGCCATACAGGAAACTCGCCAGAACACGCGACAGCAGCAACGCCGCTCCAACGCCAGCCAGAATTCCTCCAAACGCACTCCATGCGTTCTCACGAAAGACCAGCAGCACGACCTGCAGACGGTGTGCGCCAAGCGCCATCCGTATACCAATCTCGTTGGTACGCCGGGCGGTCGAGTACGCCAGTGTTCCGTACAAGCCTATCGCTGTGACGATCAGCGCGCATATTGCAAAAAACATACTGAGGATCGCCATCATCCGCTCAGAGCTAATCGAGTTATCCAGGATAGCGGACAGACTCGTCACCACGGGTGCCGGTATATCCGGCGACATCCGTGCCGTCAGCGAGCGAACCGCCGAAGCAAATAGAGAAGGCGAGTTCTTTACCCGCACGACCGCCGTATAGGAACTCTTCTTTTCCATGCTCTGCGTGACCGCCATATACGCGCCGGGAGGAGCTGCCTTCCGGATAGAGCCGTACTTGACATCGCCGACGACCGCAACGACCTCAAACTCCTTCTTAGCGTAGTGATCCGAAACAATCCTTCCCACCGCGTTCTGTCCGGGAAACAAGAGGTTCGCAGCCGACTGATTCAAAACAATCTTCAACCCGGAGGATTTCGTGTCTTGCCAGCTAAAATCCCGGCCGGCCACCAGAGGAATTTGCATCGCGGCAAAGTAGTCGGGAGCCACAGTGTTGATGTATATCTCGCGATCCCCATGACTCAATGGCGTGCTGAACGTGTTCGTTGCAGTGCTTCCACTCAAAGGCGTAAAGCTCTCGTAGCCCACACGTTCAACGCCGGGATAACCCGCGATCGTCTCACTGAATTGCCGGTACCATGCGAGCAGCGCATCGCCTTCGAGCGTCTGCTTATCCATATCAAGTTGGACATCGACCACTCCCTGTGGATTGAAGCCGAGTCCGGTGCGGTATAGCCGCATTAAGCTCGAGCCCAGCAGACCCGCTCCGACCACCAGCAGCAACGCAAGGCCCACTTCACATCCCAGCAACACCTTCGGGAGCAAGCGCCGGCGGTCGTGATGTGAATGCGATAGAGAACCGCTCTTGATCTGACCCATCAAGTCGCCTGACGTAGCTCGCCATGCAGGGACCAAGCCGATCACCAGCGTTGTCACTACCGCTAGCAAAGCAGCGAAAGCGAAGACTCGCAGGTCGAAGGAAGTATCCAGCACCAAATTACTGTCCCCTTGCGAAAGAATCATTGCCAAGCTATGGCTGACAACCGGTGAAACCAACAATCCAGCCACCGTCCCTAAAGCCGCGATCAGCAACGTCTCTACCAGTAACTGCTGCATGATTCGGTATCGCGTAGCCCCGATCGCCATCCGGGTAGCCAATTCACGTTCGCGCGTCGCTGCGCGTGCCATCAGCAGGCTCGCCAGGTTCAGGCAAGCTAACAGCAACACAGCACCGCAAAGCACAAACACCAGCACGAGAGGCTTTCGAAACTCCTCTCGAAAATAGGTGTAGCCCTTCGAACCTAGCTCGGCGACAAAGGCGGTGTGGTCTGTCCGCGCATCGTTCATGCGTGCGGCGTCGGCGTTCGACTCTTCAAAGATAGGGAGTGTCGCGGTGCGGAGAGCAGCGTTTGCCTGGTCCAGCGATACGTTCGGCTGTAGCCGCGCAATGGCGTTCAGCCAGTTAGCGTGAAATCCAAGATCGATCATGTCAAACGGAGCATCCACAATCGGCTCAACCGCAAGCGGGATGTAAATCAATGGATGCCGCGTAGGGTCTGGGCCGGAGAATCGGCCCGGCATGACGCCCACCACCGTGAACGGCGTGTTCGCGATGATTAGCACGCGCCCAATCACATCGGGCGACTTGTTAAACCAGGTACGCCAGAACGACTCGCCGATCACGACGGCAAACCCCACCGGATTTCCCTTTTTCTGATCGTCCGCCGGAGTCAGGTATCGGCCAAGTAGTGGTGGAACCTCCATGGTCTGGAAGAATTGCCCACTCACCATCACTCCGGGCACCTGCTGATTGCCGGAAGCGCCCCGCACCTGCAAATTCTTGCTGAAGTAGGCTCCCAAGGACTCGAAGACCTCATGGTGCTTCTCCAAAGTTCGCACTACGGGTGCGTTGAGACTGTAGTTGCCGAAGTCGCTCTTTGGATCATTAATCCCAATGATGGCCAGCCGCTCCGCATGAGGCACAGGCAGCGGCCGCAACAAGAGCGCATTCACCAGCGAGAAGATCGCCGTGTTCGCGCCTAGCCCCAGCGACAGTGTGAGAACAGCCGTCAACGCAAATATGGGTGAACGGTAGAGCTGCCGCACCCCGAACCTCAGATCGCGGATCAGGTTGTCCCGCCACGCAATTCGATATTGCATCCGGAAGCGTTCCAATGCCTGGGTCGGGCCGTTGAATGTTGCCCGGGCACGCCGGTTTGCCTCAGCCTCCGTATAGCCCTCTGCTTGAAGGTCCTCCGCTTCAAGGGCCAGATGAGCGGCTACCTCTTCGGCAAAGTCCTTATCGCTACGGTGGGCCTTGAACGGGTTCATCGGCATGGACGCTCCTTACTCTTGAGGATTAAGAATCAGGCTGATCGCCCTGCTCAGCCGGTGCCAGTGCTGCGTACGCGAAGCAAGCTCGACCCGGCCTAGACTGGTCAGTGTGTAAAAACGCGCCCTGCGGTTGTTGTCCGAGATGCCCCACTCCGCCGAGACCCACTCCTTATCTTCAAGACGCTGGAGAGCAAGATAGAGCGACCCATGGTCGACAAAGAAGGCCTCCTCGGGTCGGCGCTGAATGGTGCGTGCGATGCCTTGGCCATGACGCGGTCCAAGAGCAAGAATTTGGAGAATAAGAAGATCCAGCGTTCCCTGAAGCAAAGCGACCCGCTCTGGTTCGTCGTACGCTTTGAGTTTGCTACCGTTTTGGGTTGGCATCCGACATGAGTATTACGCTGCTTGCGTCAGATGTCAATCTGTAAGCTGTTGCCCATCAGCCTCGGAATACCGCTCCTTTCACGCTTGAGGCAATCCATTCGCAGCTGCTTATGCAAAATAGTTTTACAATCTTCGTTTTTCCTCTTGACACGTTTTTGCCGCGCAACTATACCTTCCCTTGACTGCACGAAATATGGTGCAGCACGATGCTGGACCGGACAGGGAGAAAACGCAATCATGGCCACGAAAAAGGCAGCTACGAAGACCGCAGCAAAGAAGACCGCCAAGAAGAAGTAAGCGCTCCAGCACCGCACACGAAACGGGCGACGCACCCAGCGCCGCCCGTTTCACAACCGCCTTCTGTCTATGGGGCCGGAGCCATCACGGGCGCGTTCTTAGGCGTCGCCAGGTATCCCGACACCTTGTTTTTCTCCATCGAGTTCACCACCACCTCGTAGAGCAGAGGGTCCTTGCCCGTGTAGAACTGCACCGGCTCGTCCAGGCTTTTATCCTTCTTTTCGATGTTCCGGTCGTCGGCACTGACGTTCAGCGTGAACCGGGACTTCTTCTCGTCTACCTTCTTCAACTGCAGCTTGACGGTCGAGATCAGAATTGGCTTGGCACCCTTCTCCAGGGTGAACTCGTAGTATTTCCGGTCGCCGCGGTGCTTCAGCACCTCCAGCTCAGAGTGGTTGGTCGCGATCAGCCCGCTCATCACGCCGGCATCCCCCACTACCCGGTTCAGTTGCGTCTTCGCCGATTCCAGGTCGGACTTGGCGGTCGCCACATCTGTCTTCACCCCGCCGACATCCGTCCGCACGCTCGCGACGTCACTTGAGACCGCTCCGATCTTCTTCTCTTCCTGAGCCTGCAGGGCTTCGAGCCGGGCGGTCTTCTGCATTGTCGCCCGCTGCGTCGCCACGATCGTCTCCGTCTGCAGGTCGATCTGCTTTTGGGTCATGCCGACGCTGTGCCCCAGCGTTTCAGCTGTCGCCTTCAGCTTCGCGTCGGTTGCCTCCAGCTGAGCCGTCAGTTCCGAATTGCGCTGGTCCGCCGCAGCTAAGCGCTTCTCGGCCACGGCCACGTGGTTCTGCAAGCCGTAGCACCAGACCAGCGCGCCGATGGCCATCAACAGCGACACGACCATCAGTCCGATAAACGCACCTGACGCCGACCGCCCCGGTCCGGCCCCGTATTCCGTCTCGCTCATACACCGCTCCTCGACTTCCCCTCCACTGTAGACGAAATTGCTATCCGCTCGGCAATCCTTCTCCGCGACGAACCTACACCGCAACGCATCCGACGATGACAATCGTTTGCACACTACGCTATAAACGTGTGTACCTTCGCTTTTCCAGGAGATCGACCATGTCCGCAACCCTCGCACCCAAAGGCCTTGAAGGCATCGTCGCCACCACCTCCTCAATCTGCTGGATCGACGGCGACCTTGGCGTGCTCTCCTATCGCGGCATCGACATTCATAAGCTGGCTGAGCATTCCACCTTTGAAGAGACCACCTACCTCCTGTGGTTTGGCAAGCTTCCTTCCGCCGACGAGCTTAAGGCCTTCTCGCAGGAACTCGCCGCCGCCCGTAGCCTGCCCTTACCGGTTATCAATCTGCTGCACACCTTGCCTACGGATGCGCCGCCGATGCAGGTCCTGCGCACCGCCACCTCGCTGCTCAGCATCTACGACGCCGACGAGGCGGACTCCTCCCATGATGCGAACGTCCGCAAGAGCTTCCGCCTGACCGCGCAGATCGCCATGATTGTGGCCGTCTTTGACCGCATCCGCAAGGGAAAAGAGATCGTGGAAGCCGATCATTCCCTCTCTCACGCCGCCAACTTCCTCTGGATGCTCAACGGCGAGAAGCCGTCCGACACGGCGACCCGTGCTCTCGACATCGCCCTGATCCTCCATGCGGACCACGAGTTGAACGCCAGCACCTTTGCCGCGCGCGTGATCGCCGCTACCCTCGCAGACATCCACTCCGCCATTACCGGGGCCATCGGTGCGCTGAAGGGACCCCTGCACGGCGGAGCGAACGAGGCCACCATGCGCCTTCTGTACGCGATTGATGCCGCTGGTGCCGACCCCACGGCTTATGTCAAGCAGATGTTCGCCGAGAAGAAGAAGATCTCCGGGTTTGGCCATCGCGTGTACCACACTGAAGATCCCCGCGCCACGCACCTCCGCCGCATGTCTGAAGAGCTTGGCAACGCTGCCGGGAACACCAAGTGGTTCGACCTTTCGCGCCAGATCGAGACCTTTGTGAAGGCCGAGAAGAAGCTGAACGCCAACGTGGACTTCTACTCCGCCTCTACCTACACCACGCTCGGCATTGATATCGATCTCTTCACCCCGATCTTTGCTGTCAGCCGCATCTCCGGGTGGGCGGCCCACGTGATTGAACAGCACGACGATAACCGCCTAATTCGCCCGCGCGCCGACTATCAGGGGCCTGCTTATCCCGCGCCGTACGTTCCTGTGACTGAGCGCTAGACCGTCCCTTTTTGTTGTCATTCCGCAGCGAAGCGAAGGAATCTGCTTCGCGTTCGGAGTACGGAAGAACCGGATGCCCATGTCTCGCTTTTGAGACGTGGGGCTAACACCCCCAGCAAATTACGCAGCCCCTATCCTTCGCTCGAGTAAACTCACCGCAGGAGCATACCTTGCCGGCAAGCCCCCGCGTCCTTCTCCTTCTCTCGCTGGCTCTCCCGCTTACCGCGCAAAAACCCTTGCCCGAAAACACGCCTCCCGCGACCTCCACTTCTTCCGAGCAATCGGAAGTGCCAGAGGTGCCGGGGCTCTCTGGGGCGCTTCACGGCATTAACGCCGGCATTACCATGTCGTCGCTTCATGACTCCATCACAGGCTGGGCCACACTGGCCACCCCGGCGGTGGGCTATAGCTTTGGCAATCACTTCAACGTCGACCTCGCCGTGCCCATCTACCTTTACCGCTTGGCGCAGAGCCGCTCCGCCCGCCCTAAACCCAACGCGCAATTGGTCATCCAGCGCGCCGAAGTCGGCGATGTCATCTTCAGTGGGCACTCCGCCTTTGCGTTCCGTTGGTTCGACTACCAACTGACAGGCTCCTTCACCGCTCCCACGGGCGACACCTACTACGGCCTCTCCACTGGCCGCGTCACCTTTGACGTTTCCAATCACTTCGAGCACACCTTCTGCCGCTTCACCCCGGCCATCGAGATCGGCATGGGCGACTCCTCCACACTCGTAAATCCTCTGGTCACCAAGAATTACACGTCGCTCGGTCCGCTTGCTCATTTTCAGGCCGGCTTTAGCGTCGACCTTCCCCATTCGCTCGTCTTTGAGACCGCCGCCTACGAGCAGCTGCCGCTCGGCGACCAGAAGACCTATGGCCCCTCTCGTAAAGGCAAAGCCACTTCGGTGACCGGCCGGAACATCACCGAAGACAACGGTTTTACCAACTCGCTCGACATCCCGCTGACCCGCCACACTACCTTCTCGGCTTATTACAGCCGCTCCTTGCGCATCCACAACGACACGGCGGCTGTTGGCATCACCTACATCCTCCGCCACGCACCCGCTCCTGAAACGCAAGCCATCCAGGACCTCATCCGCTAAGCTCCTTGGCTAAATGCACCTTGGCTACCGCATACCCTTGACATTAGTGTGGTGTGATCGACTGGAGATCGACGAATGGCCGGAGCTGTCTAAGACTGCCCTCAAAAGCCCGAGGACGCATGTATCAAGCTCGCTCAGAAGATTGAAGAGATGACCAACCGTGACAAGAAGACAGAAGGCGATGGGGGTACGAAAGGATTGAAGTACCGCTTCGAGGAAGCAAAATGCCGGACCCAACGGTCCACCTGGGAGTGGTGTCGGTGATCCTAAGGTATGGTTGAACCATGACAAAGCGATCAAGGAGCAACAGAAGGGTCTCGCAGACAAGATAGACGAATTCAATAATAAAAACTGCGGCGACAAAATTCCTCTTCCAGCTAACGCGGAATATTATGCTACACGACCCGCACCAAAGGCCTTGGACTGGACAGGCCCGAAATCGGTTCCGTTTACCCCTTTGCCGAGCCCGAGTCCCTCGTTTATGGATAAGATGTCGAAGTTGACGGGACTTACGGGAGTTGCGCTACTCATTTATGTAATTGTTTCGGAAGGAAGTCGGGCGTTTCCTCCTCGCAATCTAATACCCGCTCCGTAACAGCTAGTCAGGAGAGTAATTTGTCATCACGTGAAGTAAGCCTGGATCAATGGGGAAGTCTGCTTGCTGTTCTTAGTTTGGACGCGACAACTCCTTTTTACTCGGCATTGGAGGTTCCGGTCGACAATCCGGCATCATTTCAAGCGTTGTTACGACCCGCTCTGGCAGATGGTATTGCGCCTTTGACTGTGGCGTCTATCGAGCGATCTAGGCAAAGTCTGCTTACGCTGCTACAAAGCACGGAGCGGACTGCGGCAAGGTTGTTCGTCTTATGGACGCAAGAAATATTTCTTGGTTACCACGCGGATCAACCTATCTGGTCGGCCTGGTCGACTGTTTTCCGTCGTTTTTCAACCAGTCAGCGCCAGCGTCTCTCATTTCTCACAGATGCTAAACAAATCTATTTTGTTAATGGATACAGCGAACGAGCCCATGTGGACGATATCCGGCAGAAAGGAGAGGAGATCGCAAAGGCACCTCTCAGCGACTGGGACTTGAAGATTTACGTGCAGCAGGAGTATGGCGTCTCATGGGAACCAAGTCCTTTCTCCCTCATCGAATCCATAATTAAGATCGTTCGTTTCAAACGCTTTGCCGCCGAGTTCTGGAACCTCCTCACCCCCGAAGAACGCGCCGAGCTCCACAATCGCGCCCAGGCCTGGATTACGGAAATCGCGTCTGGATGCCCGGTCCGCTCCCCACCCTTGAATCCCTCTTGAGGACGCAATGATCACCATCCGCAAAGAGCAGCTCGACGCCCTCGAAGACGACTTCAACCGCCGCCAACGCAAGACCTACGCCAAGCGTCTCCGCAGCGATCCCAAGATTACGCTGCCGCCGCTTACGCCCGAGGAACTCGACGAGCAAATCGAGGACGGCTGTGTTGCGGCCCAAGAACTCGGAATCGCCGAGACGGAAGACATCTACCGGTTTCTTCGTCTACGCTATATTCCCGAGAAGCTTTGGACGATTCCCGGGCTACAGGACTTCATGACTAAGGTCCTCACTCAAACCATGGAAGACCCAGCGCGCCGTCTCGATTTCATCGAAATGAATATTGCCTTCAGAGAGCCACCGCTAGTCTAGCCCGTTAATGCGTGCTACTTCGCGCTGGCTGGCGGGACGATCCCGTTCATGCGCGCGTACTCCACCAGCTGTCCATAGTGGTCGAAGCCATGCCCGATCAGTCCGGCCGCTACGCTTGCGCGCGTCTGCATGCCGCTTACGCCCTCGAAAGCATTGGCCGCCGTGAGCGATCCCATCGCTTTATGCGAGAACGCGAAGGAGTCGGCCAGCGCCGCCACAACCTTGTCCTTGTCGGTCAACGCGCCAATCGCCTTCATGTTGACTGTCGGCTTGATTCCGCTGGCCGTGCCGGCGAAGTAGTAATTGGCTTGCGCGACATGGGCCAGCATTGCGCCGAAGCTCCGAACGCCCTCGTAGCTCGTCTTTTCGCTTGGGACGAAGATCGCCGCGCTTGGGGCAAAGCTGTACTTCTCCGCCGGCATCGCCTTGGCCAGACTCATCATCTCGTCCTCAAGCGTTTTTAGCGACGCGTCAAAGCTCACGCTGGGCTCTACCATGGTCGGTGATTTCACAGGCGTTTGCGCGCGAACGCCTATAGCTCCTAAAAAACATACGACCATCAACACCGCAATCCGCTTCGACATCGCACTCTCTCCATCCGTGATGTACAAACGCTGCCAGAGTACCAGAAGACGAAGCAACCACTTTCAAGCTATGCTGGGTTCGTCCCGCGGAACCGTTTTCCCGTCGTCCTCAACGGAAATCTACGATGCAGCTTTGCCGTCCCATCCTTGCGATCGCCCTGGCTTCTACGATCGCGTTCGCGCAGCAGCAGGAAGCGCCGCCAGCGCTCTACCTAGGTGCGGCCTGGTATCCCGAGCAGTGGCCCGAAGCCCGCTGGGACGCCGACCTCTCCCTCATGGAGCAGGCGCACATCCGCTTCGCCCGCGTCACCGAGTTTGCCTGGTCCACGATGGAGCCTGCCGAGGGCAACTTCCAGTTCGAGTGGCTCGACCGTGCCATCGCCCTGGCCGCGAAACACCACGTTGCCATCGTCCTTGGCACGCCCAGTGCGACGCCGCCCGCGTGGCTTACGCAGAAGTATCCCGAAACGCTTCGTTACGATAGTGACGGCCAGCGCGCCGAGCATGGCAATCGGCAGCAAGGCTCCTTTGTCGATCCGCACTATCGCCAATTATGCCGTGATATCGCCGAGCGCATGGCCAAACG
>CAXTUR010000090.1:0-12957 GCA_964247455.1 uncultured Acidobacteriaceae bacterium
GTCTTCGGCGACGGATGTGTTTGGGACGGTGATGGGCGAGGCGGCGAAGAGGGAGGAGCCGGTCCGTGAGAAGCCTGTGGTGCCGGCAGCCGTGGTTGCTTCGCCGGGGAACGCCGCGCCGGTGGCGACCCCATCGAGTGCGGGATTTACGCAGCTGCTGCGGGCGTTGAACTATGACCAGGTCCATCACGAGAAGGCGAAAGACACGGCTCGGGAGGTCTCGGCGGAGGGTAAAGCGGGGGTGGCTCCGACGGGTGCGGCGGAGAAGGTTGCCGTGCCGGCGAGTTCGGCACAGGTCACGTCGTTCCTACCGCAGAAAGTGCCGGTGGGGGTGCCGGCCGTGCCGGTTATTCCCGCTGCGGCGGTGATGCCTGTGGCTCCGGTGGTTGCTCCGGCACGTGGGAGCGGGTCGTTTACGCAGCTCTTTCAGCAGCTGGGGGCGGAGCCGGTTAGGGAAGAGGTGGTCGAAAAACGGGCGGCTGCGGTGCCTTCTTCGTCTCCGCCGAGCCTTGCCTCGTCAGGGGGAGCGGCACTGCAGGAGAGCTATGTTGAAGCTGCACCTTTATCGCCGGGATCGTTTACGCAGCTGTTTGCCCACCTGGATGTGGATGCTGTGAGGCAAGAGGCTCCGGCTGTGGTGCGTGCGGTGGAGCCAGTTCCGGTGGCAAGTGAGGTGGCGCGCGAGGCTCCGGCTGCGCCTGCGGCCGGGTCGTTCACGCAAATGTTTCAGACGCTGAGTTCTCCCGTTGATGAGCCCGTTCGGGAAGAGAAGGCAGCTGTGGGTGCGGAGAGTGTTCCAGCTCCGGTGCAGGCAGTGGAAGCTGTCCCAGTTGCAGTTGAGCCGGTGGCCCCAGTAAGTGTGCCGGGGTCGTTTACGCAGCTGTTCAAGACGCTGGATGCTCCGGCGACGGCACCGGCGGCCGCGAGTTCGGGGTCGTTTACCCAGCTATTTCAGACGCTTGGATCGCCCGCACCGGAGCAGGCAAGAGCCGCGCCGATGCCCGCCGTGGAAGCAACGGGCCAGGCGGTACCCGCGTCGCCGGGATCGTTTACGCAAATGTTCGCGACGGTCAGCGAGGAGCCACGAAGGGCGCAGGAGCCGGCGGCGGGCCAGGGATCGTTCACGCAATTGTTCGGCAGCCCGTCCGCTCTCGAGCCTGCCGTAGCACCGCCACTGAACGCTTATGAGCGTCCGCTTGGCCAGGCGGACAGCGGCGCGTCGCAGATGTTTGCGACGTACCGTGAGCCGGGAACACTGCCAAACGAGCGGGCAGAAGCCGAGCGCGGATCGGCGTTTTCGCCTGTCGAGGCCGCGCCAGGGAGTGCGTCCGCGGTGAGTTCCACACCATCGAGTGGAGGGTTGACGCAGTTGCTGCGGGCGCTCGACGGGCCCGCACAGGTACCGAAGCCGTATGCCGCCGGGGGGAGCTATGCGCCTGCGGCACCGGTTGTTGGAGCGACTGCGGGGCCTAAGTCCTTTACTGGCGTGTATGGCGAGCTTGGCGCGCCGATGGGGACGGGACCAGCGCCAGTGGCTTTGGTCGTCTCGCCGCAATCAGTGGCACCTCAAGCAGCAGGGACGGGGGGACCGAGTGAGTTTACCCGGTTGATTAACGCGTCGGCCTTACGGGAGGCGGCGCTGCGCGGGCAAGGCGAAGCGGCTCCGGTCGCGGCAGCTCCAGCGGCTGCGCCTGGTGCGGGTGGAGGAGCGTTCACTATGCCGGGCGGCCTGGCGGCGATGCCCCATGCGGCGCGGGGCGGAGCGGCCGCGCCAGGTGCTTCGCTCTCCGGGCCGGCGGGGATGCATGGGTCGGTGTCTGCCGCGGGGGGTGGGCACGCGTCATTCTCCGGGCCGAAGGCGCCTCACTTGTCGGCGGTCTCGAACGTGAAGATGCCGGGGATGTCGAAGGCTGCGGGTGCTTCGGCGGGAATACAGAAGTATGTGCCGCTGCTGCTAATTCTGGTGATTTTCTTATTGCTGGCAGTACTGGTGGCGGTGCTTCTGATGAAGAAGTGATGGAGGGGAACGCGGTTCCGTGGGAATGATAAAAACAGGTTCCTCCGCTTCGCTGCGAGGTGACAAGCTCGAAGACGGAATGACAAGCTAAAGCTGCGGAATGACAGGCAAAGGCAAACGCAGGTCCCTTGCGGGAATGACAACCAAGTGTAGGCTGCTTATAAAGCGGGGGGATGCGGCGCGCAGGCTGTCAATCTTGCGACGGTCCCGCTTGGAGGAGCGCCTTCGGTAATCATGCTGTTTGTCCGTGAATATATGCTCTCGGCAGTCTGGCGTAGATGTTCGCAGATCTCGCGGTAGAGGTCCAGGTGACAACGTCTGAGCCGCGTATCGCTTATAGCGAAGATTTTACGAGAGACTTACCGGCTTTTTACTGCGGAGCGTGTCGGCCCCATTGGAAAAGGCAAGGCTGGCTTGCAACGCAGGAGCCCTCAAAAAGAAGTCAATGCTTAGCCGGACGCCAAATGGATAGCCTGCCTTATAGGTTGCCTGTGTGCAGGAATATTTCTCTAGCACCATGACGGTTCGTTCATTGCGTTGTAATCCGTATCTCAAGCAGACAAAACACAGGTCCTTCGCCGCATTATCAAGGTGTGGCGATCAACATCCGCAGCACATATCAGTGGCTGTTGCGAATCTCCTGGCCCCTGCATTCGTTCGCCTTTGTGGCGCGTATTGCACTCAGCCGAAGCGTGTTTCTCGCTTCGCGAGCCGTGGTGACACAACGATTGCTGTTCTGCGCCAGACCGTTAGCATCTTTTCAGACTATCTAGCTGTCAAGCAAGTCGGGGTAACGCACGTAATACAGCCATCGCTGAACAAAATTGGTGTTCGCGGAACGCCGACTATCTTTCTTGTAGATCAGACAGGTAAGCTCGTCAAGGTGTGGATAGGAAGCTGAACGAAGTTCAAGGATTGGAGATACTAAAGAGTCTTTAGAGTGAAAGGTGGCTGATGTCTCGAATGCGATCGAGGCTTCATATTGCTGACTGTTATTTTTTCCAATTTAGTTGTATGGAAGAGCAACCAGTCGGATGTATACGCAATGCCGTTATGCTCCCAGCTTGCCTGCGATCAGCACGACTTCGATTGCTTCAACGCCTGCGATGCTCAGTCTTATCAATAGTCAAGCGCAAGCAGATTGTGTTTCCGTTTGTGGGACACAGTACGAGCGTTGCGCGCGCACCTTTTGCTCTAACCCGCCTCCCGCCTGCTGCTTCCTAGGAAGATTATTGTCATGTGCAAGATTTTGCGAAGTCTGTAATCCGCTACAGCATTTTGATGAAAATGAAGGAATGTGCGTGGACAACAACTATCCCTAAATGAAGATAGTTCGATTAATGTTGCCAAGCGCGAAGGCATTAGGCTACACCTACGCGCGTGAGTACGGCACCATTGGTGCGGCGGGCAGCTTCAACCATAGATTCTATGCGCAGGACCAATGGACTGTGGCCCACGGCCTAACACTGAATCTCAGCCTCCGCGTGGAGAAGGAGACGCTGCCCGCATATGACTCCTATCCTTCGGGCATCGACTTCAGCTTGAGCGACAAGATAGCTCCACGGCTGGGGCGCGGCTTGGGATGTGCTCCAGAACGGTAAGCTGAAGGTATTTGGCAGCTACGGCGTCTTCAACGACGTGATGAAGCTTGATCTTGCCATTGACTCGTTCAGCGGCGCTTACTGGCACAACTGTTTCTATGCGCTGGATACGCCCGGACCATACCACTCTGAATCCAGTGCGCGACGCGAGTGGCCACTATTGCGGCGGCACGGGAAACGCCAACTTTGTGGGCAGAGGTAAGACGCCTCCTAGCAATCTTGGCTTTATAGAGAACCAGAACTATCGTATTCCGGCGAACGATCCATCCCAGGGGTCGTCCGTTGCACCGGGCTTGAAGCCGTATCGGCAGCATCAGACGACATTTGGCACCAACTACCAGATCAGCCGAATGTGGGTCGTTGAAGCCACGTATGCTCGCCAGCGGCTGGATCACGCGATCGAAGATGCGGGAACGATCACTCCCGCGGGTGAGACCTTTCTGATCGTCAATCCTGGACAGGGTGTCGACCTACAGCCTGTCGCGAACTGCACGACGTGCAAGAACCAGCCGGCGGCGGCGCGCAATTACGATGCGTTGGAGGTGCGGTTTACCAAGGTGGCCAGTGTGGCATTGGGCTGGACATTTCTCGTATATCTACAGCCGGTTGCGTGGCAATTACAGCGGCCTGACGTCGACCGATACGTCGGACGGAGTGGGCTGGTTGAGCCCGAATGACAATCGCTCCTTCGATGAGCCGTTCTTCCAGTTCACGGCACATGGAACATTCTTCAACGGGCCTCTGGCGACGGACCGCCCTAAACACAGCCAAGGGAGATGTCTTCTACCGCCTCGCCTACCTGAAGCGGCATGAGACAAGCATTGGGCTGTTCCAGTAGCTCTACCAAGGAACGCCGCTAAGTACTTAAGAATCGATCGCTCAACCGGGCTATGGCACTTACGTGGAGGGCCGGGGCAAGTTCCTCCCCGTCACCACCGGCGCGGGCGGGGCGATCGTCTTCGGCTCGCCCTATACGCGCCGTACGCCGCTCTTTGTGCAATCGGATCTCTCCGTGACGCATACGTACAAGGTCAGCGACACGCACGAGGCCTGGCGACTTGGGTTTGAGGCGGACATTCTGAATGCCCTCAACACCAAGCGCGCCACCATCTTCAACACGCGGCTGGACACGGGCAATCTGAGCGCCTATGTCAACCCTTCCGGATTGACGGACGCGAACGGTAATCTGCAGTATGGTGTTCTCGAAAGCGCCTATGACTACCAGGGACTGACGAATAGCAAGGGCCTTACCTTAAACGGAGAGTACGGTCAGCCGACCAACTTCCAAACCGGTCGCACAATCCGCATAAAAGGTAAGTTCACCTTCTAATGCAGTGAAGCAAACAAAGAGGAGCTGCCTAATGGCGGCTCCTCTTTGTTTCCAAGCCGATCATCACCCGGTATTTCTTAGCCCCGCGCTGATGCCGTTGATGGTCGCGGTGATGGCGCGGTCGAGGTCGGCGGTGTGTTCGTCGGCTGCCTGAGCGGCGCGCTTGCGGCGGATCAGTTCGACTTGGATGAGGGACATGGGATCGACGTAGGGGTTGCGGAGACGAATGGATTGTTCGAGAACGGGATTCTTTTCAAGCAGGGCGGTCTGGACGGTAACGGCGAGGATCATGCGGCGGGTGAGATGGAACTCGGCCTCCAAGGTGGAAAACACGCGAGCCATCAACTCTTTGTCTTCAACGAGGGACGCGTAAAGACGCGCGATACCGAAGTCGGCTTTGGCCAGCGCCACTTCCACGTTGCGAACAATGTCGATGAAGAGGGGGAAGTCGCGCGCCATCGTCTGTAGTTGGGCGAGGCCGCCGGGGGTGCTTTCGGCAAACGACGAGAGCGCATGGCCGACGCCGAAGAATGCCGGGACGAGCTGGCGCGACTGCATCCAGCCAAAGACCCAGGGGATGGCGCGGAGATCGGCGAAGGAACGTTTATGGTCCGCGGCGGCGCGGCGGGCTGGGCGGGAGCCAATGCGCGCGTGTTCGAGCTCGGCGACGGGGGTAGCCTGTTCGAAGTAGGTGAACGTATCGGGATTGTCGAGGATGTTGGCGCGATAGAACGCGTAAGAGGTCGCTGAAAGCTGGTTCATGGCCGCCTCCCACTCGGGAAGAATCGCGCCCGTAAGGTGCGGCGTTACGGCGTCCTTTTGGAGGATCGCGTCTGGCCGAGCGACAGCATCCAGCGCGGCGGCGATCATCAGCTCCAGATTGCGCTCGGCGAGGACGACATCCGAATACTTCCAATTGAGCACCTCGCCCTGTTCCGTGAGGCGCAACTCGCCCGAGAACGAGTCCATCGGCTGCGCGAAGATGGCCCGATGGGTGGGGCCGCCTCCGCGCCCGACGGTGCCGCCGCGCCCGTGAAAGAGGCGCAGCGCAACGCCGCACTTGCGCGCAACCTGATGCAGCGCACGGTGTGCCTGGTAGATCTCCCACGTGCTCGCGATCATGCCGCCGTCCTTGTTGGAGTCGGAGTAACCGAGCATGACCTCCTGCCGTTGGCCCCAGGACGCGAGCAGCGGCTGGTAGGCCTCGCTCGTCCACAGCTGGCGCATGATGGTGGCGGCGTTCTGGAGATCTTCGATGGATTCGAAGAGCGGAACAGGCTGCAGGCCGGGGTCATCGCCGTTCGCTTCGACAGTGACTCCGCCAAGCCGTGCGAGACGCAGGACGTTCAGAATGTCTTCCACGCTGGTTGCGCCGCTGATGACATACTGACGAATTGCATCCGGCTCATGCGCGCGCTTCAGCTCAGCGATGGCTCGAAAGGTATCAACGACCTCGGCTGTCTGTGCTGAGAGAGGAGGCGCAAGGTGGGCCGCATGAGGGTCCGATACGGCAGAGAGCTCGGCCACAGCTGCGGCGTGAACCTTGGCGTGCTGCCGGATATCAAGCGTTTGGAGGTGCAGGCCGTACGTGCGAACTTCGATCAGCAGCGGATCAATCAGCATCTCGCTCAAACGCTGGCCCAGGTTCGCGAGCAAAGAATCGCGGAGGATCGCCAGATCGGCGAGGAACTCTGCGGCGCGTGGGTAGAGACCAAGCGGATAATGAGGCGGCAGAAGAATGGAAGAGCGAATGCTGGTCTGGGGCGTGGCTCCCAGGCGAATCATCATGCAGGCGATCAAGAGGCGAACAGGCTCGTTGCGAAAGCGTTCGGCGTACTCTTCGGCCGGGCCAGTCTCTCCGGCGAAGCGAAGCTTGGCAAGGTACTTGTCGAGCAGGGCCTGCAACTCCGGTGTGATTGGCACCTGCTGAATGGAGCTGCCGAGCTGCTCAAAGATGTTCTGGAGGCGTCGGCGGTAGTGGGTTAGCAGCAGGATGTGCGCCATGCCCAGCGCGTCGCGTGTGGTCTCGGGCGTGACGAAGGGGTTACCGTCGCGATCGCCGCCAATCCACGAGCCGAAGCTGACGAGTTGCGGCAGATCGGCAAGCGACCTTGGCGCAGATTGGGGATATTCGGTCTGCAGCGCCTGCGCGACTTCACCATAGAGCACGGGCAGCGTATCGAAGAGGGATGACTCGTAGTAATCGAGCGCCATGCGGATCTCATCGCGCACAGTGGGCCGCTCCGAGCGGACATCGTCGGTCTGCCAAAGAGCAGTAATCTCGGCGAGCAGGTTGTGCTCGAGCGCGTCCAGCTCGGCAGCGGGCAGCGGGATGCGGTCGAGCTGTTCAAGCAGGTTGGAGATGCGGCGGCGCTTGAACATGACGCTGCGCCGGGCGACTTCGGTAGGATGGGCGGTAAAGACGGGCGTGATGCAGATCCTGCCGAGCTGAGCAAAGGCCTCATCTGCGCTTATGCCAGCGGCTTTGAGCTGCCGGAGCGCACCCCGCAAGCTGCCGCGCTGAGGTTTGGTGTCTGGATCGAGCGTGGTGGAGAGCCGGCGTCGCTTCCGGTGATTGGTTTCAGCCAGGTTGATCAGCTCGAAGTAGAAGGAGAAGGCGCGGGCGAGCTGATAAATCTTAAGCGGATCGTTTGGCAGCAGATGCACCGCGGCGAGTGCCTGTTCAAGCTTCTGCTGCGAGGCGGTCTCTTCTTCCTCTTCGCGGCGGGCGATGCTGCTGCGGCGCAGCGACTCGACCGCGTCAAAGAGCCCTTCGCCCGCCTGTTCGCGCAGCACCTCGCCCAGTAGCATGCCCAGGGAGCGCACATCGCGGCGCAGGGGAGCTTCCTTCTGCTCCGGGGTGCGTGCCTGCAACTCGGCGAGACGGTCGGTCCAGCTTGCGGGAGTCCAGAGGGAGGCCATGGAACGATTATGCTTCAGCCCGGCTGGTCACGCGACTGGCGAGCAGAACCGGCAGGCCATCGATGATGGGGTAATTGCGCGCGCAGCCCTTGCAATGGATTGCCTCCGCTTGCAGCCTTAGCGCGGCGTGGCAGACAGGGCATACGAGCCAGCGAAGATCGTCCTGCGTAAGGGTACGGATCGGCATACCCCTCCAGTCTAGCGATACCATGAAGAGATGAGTGAAGCTCCACGGATATTGGATGGTGCGGCGATTGCCGCGGCCATCAAGGCGGAGGTTGCGCTTGAGGTCGAGGCGTTGAAGGTGAAGGGGATTGTGCCGGGGTTGGCGGTGATCCTGGTGGGCCACGTTCCGGCGTCCGAGATCTACGTTCGTAGCAAGGTGAAGACGTGCGGCGAGCTGGGTATCTACTCCGAGATGCTGACGCCGCCCGAGACGATCACGACCGACGAGATGCTGGCGCTGGTGGCTGGGCTGAACGCGCGCGACGACATCGACGGCATCCTGATTCAGCTGCCGCTGCCCGCCCATGTGGACACGCGCCGGCTGCTAGAGGCCGTCAATCCGGACAAGGATGTCGACGGCTTCCATCCGGTGAACGCGGGGCGGCTGCTGAGCGGACGGCCGGGGCTTGCGCCGTGCACCCCGGCGGGGATCATGCAGATTCTGAAGCGCAGCGATCTGTCGCTTGAGGGCAAGTACGCGGTGATGGTGGGGAGGTCGGACATCGTGGGCAAGCCGATGGCAGCGATGCTGCTGAACTCGTCGGCAACGGTGACCGTGTGTCACCACCTTACGGTGGATCTTGCGCACTACACGCGCGAGGCGGACTTGCTGGTGGTGGCCATCGGGCGGCCTGGATATATAACGGCCGATATGCTGAAGCCGGGCGCGGTGCTGATCGATGTCGGCATCAACCGGCTTACCGACGCGGCGGATATAGACCGGCTGTTTCCAGGCGACACCGCGCGTGCGGCGACCTTCGCCAAGCGCGGTTCGGTAGTGGTGGGGGACATCGATCCGAAGGCGTTTGCCACATCGAGCGCGTACACGCCGGTGCCGGGAGGTGTGGGTGCGTTGACCATCGCTATGCTGATGTCTAACACAGTGGCGGCGGCCAGACTGCGGCGCGGGATGGTCGCGGCTTGATGCTGCGTGTCGGGTTGACGGGTGGGCTAGGGGCGGGTAAGTCGACGGTCGCGCGGCTGCTGGCGGAGCGGGGCGCGGTCGTGCTGTCCTCGGACGAGATTGGGCGGGAGCTGATGCGGCCCGGCGAGGCCGTCTACGTCGGGATCGTCGAGCGGTTTGGTTCGGAGGTGGTGCGGGAGGATAGAACGCTCGACCGCGCGGTGCTGGCGCGGCTGGCGTTTGAGCAAGGGAGGCTGGAAGAGCTGAACGCCCTCGTGCATCCGGCAGTGATCGCGAGACAGGAGAAGCTGATGCTTGCTATGCCCGAGGATGCGGTCGTAGTGGTCGAGTCGGCGTTGCTCTTTGAGACGAAGCACAGTGGGCCGGAGGGCTGGCAAACGCGCTTCGACCGGATCGTGCTGGTGACCGCACCGGAAGAGGCGAAGATCGCGCGGTTTGTCGATCGGGCTGGCGGAACGGCGGAGACACGGGCGGCTTTAGAAGCCGAGGCGCGGAGACGGCTCGCGGCGCAGATGCCAGACGCGGAGAAGATGGCGCTCTGCGACTATGTGGTTAGGAACGATTTAGACGTAGCAGCGTTGACTGCGCAGGTCGACGAAATACGGGAGAAGCTGCACGTTACAAAGAAGGCTAAGCGCACTCTTGATGCGAAATGATTAAAAACGGTGGAGGCGGCGGGAGTCGAACCCGCGTCCGAAACTACCGACAACAGAGAGCGTTCATGCTTTTCCCAGTGTTCATTTTGTCTCGCCGCCGGTACTTAGAACGGGCGAAGATGCGCCGGCGGCCAGCCTGATCGGTCTTATCCCTTCCGCGCAGGCGGAGCAGTCGGGACCAGCCTACTGTGCGACGATCGGTACAGGCCCGTAGGCAAAGCTTGAGCGATCGGCTGTCTAATTAATTAGGCAGCAAGAGCGAACTGAGGTTCGGCACTTATAGTTTTGGGCGCGATTACGGGTGTACCCACCCCGGCATGCCTCTCTGCCACAAGCAATCCCGTCGAAGCCGTGACGCCCCCATTGTGGAGCTGGTTAGACGTTGCGTTGGAGCATTGCAAAGAACTCTCACTAGTATAGCGCGTTGCGGACGCAAGTCACAGCGGGGGTACTTCGATCAGGTTGGCCTGTATGAGCTTCCAGTACTCCGCGACCATTTCGTGCATGGACGGAACAGAGACACGATCGATGCACCATTTCGTGACGAACTGCCGGTGTAGTCGTTCGCACGGGTCTGATATGTCGGAGAATATGACCAACTCTTCGATCGGCGTTTCCCCGTCTTCATCCAGGCCCTCGTACGTCAGGCTAGGGCTGTAAGGAACATACACCTCATCTGTATAACGAAGTTTGGCGAGCGTTGCTAGATCGAAGGCGGGGGCGTCGGTCGAGTTGAACTTTTGGATGATTCGCAGCTGCCGGGGTGGTACCGTGCCGCGGTCGATGATTTGAAGTATGGGATTGCCTTCAAGTCGGTCCGCAGGTACTGCCGGAAGCCATCCAAGCGCGGAGGTTTCGTTGCCAGCTTTTATCAGGATCGATCCAATCAGTTCCGCCCAATACATTTCCAACATTAAGAGTGACAGATCGTTGGTGACGAAATCGGCAAACGGATAGCGATGGTGACGCTTGATGTCGTCTAACTTTATAAGGAACACCATTGCTGTTCGTGCGTCAGTCCAGGTCTGGGGAGAGATTGATCAAGTTCGAGCGTATGATGCTCCAATATCCAGCCAACATCGCCTCCATCGACGAAAAGGAAATACGTTCGAGACACCATTTGGAGATAAACTGCCTATTAAGACATTCGCATGGGCCGGAGATATCAGAGAAGATAAGGAGTTCTTCCAACGGCGTGGCTCCGTCTTCATCGAGAGCTTCGTAAGTGAGACTTGGGCTGAATGCCAGGTACGCGCTGCCCGTATATCGCAGCGGCGTCAGAGTAGCCAGGTCAAATTCGGGAAGCGGGGGTAGGTTGAAGCTCTGGATAATGCGTACCTGTCGCGGCGGAATTACAGTACGATTTATAATCTGTAGTATCGGATTGCCGTCCAGCCGATCCGCGGGCACCGCCGGTGCCCAATTCGGAGGATTGCTGAGGCCTTCTGAGCCTAATAGGATCGTTTTAATAAACTCGGCCCAGTAAAGCTCGACGAGAAGAAAGGAAAGATCGTTCGTCTCAAAATCGTGGAACGGATGGTAGGGATGCCGTTTGATTTCTTCTAGTGTCCTCTTGTTTCCTAGTTTAGAAAGTTGGGGCTTGGTCCGAAAGAATCTACGTCAAAGCGGATGCTTATTGCAGGATCATCTCTAAAGGTCTTCTTGCCCAGAAAGCCTCCGCATCTTGTTATGAAGGCGACACATTTAGGGTATGCCACCGTTCGTGCTTTCTGTTGCCGCGCTGTGAGAAGCGCATAGGTGGCGGATGCCAATGCCACCCCTTGAGCAACTGCAACAGGTGATTGTTGAACAACGGGTGGCGCGCCGATGGTCGCTCCAGAGGTGCCTCCGATATCGATGCCTTGCGCCTGAACGCGGACGGACCAAGGCCGCTTGTTGGGGCATTCCTATACGGGAATGGCGTCGGCTTTGGTGTCCGCGTCAGCTCGGCTGCGAGCAGGGGAACGTTCATAGGCCACGACGCCGATGGCGGCTGTTCCGAGAACGGCGACGGCGAAGACTGCCCATCCCGGTGGACCGAAGGTGAGGGCGGGCAGAGCGGCGGCGGCCATGGTTTAGAGCGTTACCTCGCGAAGCTTTTGAATGGCGAAGAACGAGAGAACGATGTGCCTGCCTTTGGCGTCCGGGTGGAGGAAGGGATGCTCCAGAACGTCGGTAAAGCTGGGAGAGTTGTAGAAGTCAGTACCGGTGAGCAGGCGGATGTAGGCCCAGTTTAGGATGTATTCGAGGTTCGTCACGCCCACTTTGGCGGCCGCATCATAGGCCTCGCCGGCATATTGGCGGGCCTGTTCGCCGGTGTAGCTTTTGAGAGCGTCGGGAGCTTGTTGCCGGATGCGTTCGATCAGGCTGTCGATGCGATCTTCGCGGCGTCGCCGCCTAAAATCTTCAGTAAGGGCGTACATCTGGTTCTTGGAAATAGTTAGCATCACAATGTTGAGATGCTACCAGCCAGGAGTGAACTTGGAGGCAAGCTTCAGGCAAAGGCGAGGAGGACCGCACCGAGGGCGATCAGTGACCCGCCAGCCAGTTTAACAAGCGTCAACTTTTCGCCAAGGAAGAGGGCGGCGAAGAGGATGACGAGGACGACGCTGAGCTTGTCGACGGGAGCGACGCTCGAGGCGGGGCCGAGCTGGAGGGCGCGGAAGTAGCAGAGCCAGGAGAGGCCGGTGGCGATGCCGGAGAGGACGAGGAAGACCCAGCTGCGGCGGCCGATGTGGGCAAGGCCTTGATGCTTGTCGAGGCCGATGGCGATGGCCCAGGTGAAGACAAGGATGACGGTGGTGCGGATGGCCGTGGCTAGATTGGAGTCAACGCCTGAGATGCCGACCTTAGCGAGGAGGGCGGTGGCGGCGGCGAATCCGGCGGAGAGGAGCGCCCAGAAGACCCAACCGGACGTCGATGGGAGGGGCACTAGAGGGCGGCCTTTTCAAGGTCAACCGATTGCCACTCGCCGCGTTCGATGCCCGCGCGAATCTGGGCTGGGGTGCGGCCTAATTTGGTCTGCTGGTAGGCGTAAACGGTCTCGCGCATACAGGTGGAGCAGGCAGCGCCGTGGGTACCCTCGAAGCAGCTATGCAGGCTGTTGTGGTTCATTTCGCGGTCGCAGTGGCAGTAGCAGGGCTGCTGATGGAGCACGCCGGGGATCTTCGCGGCCATCTTATAGGCCGTGACCTGGTAGGGGTGGGTAAAGTAGGGGCCGCTGAGCTGGGTGCCCGCCATGACGGGCGGCAAGGGGCGGTTGGGGGCAGCGGCGTTGTAGG
>CAXTUR010000091.1:0-12797 GCA_964247455.1 uncultured Acidobacteriaceae bacterium
ACCAGGGAGCGATCGAATCCTCGATGACGACCTTGCGCGGACCGGTGCGGCGCTCGTACAGCGGAGCCATGGAGACCCGCCAGTTTCCAGCTGCCTCGGCGCGGTCTGCGGCGGTTAGCTCCACCTGAACGAGCTTCTCGGCTTCAGCGAACGTCGCGGTAGAAACAGCGGGGCCGGACGCGGGCGAGGTCCCGAAGGCCGGTGGCGCGCCGGGTGTCGGCGGCGTGGGAGCCTGCGCTTCCGTGGCGGGTGTGATGGCCGCCGCAAGCAGGCCAAGGGAGGTCTGCGCCAGAAAATGGCGTCGTGAAGAATGTGTATCTTCCATGCGGATGATTCTAGCTTGTAAACTTCTCTAGTTCGAATCAGGAGCGATCTAGGGCGGATACCCGTCTGCGCCGACCGGCTGCGATTTGTCCTGCTGCTTCGCGGTGAGATCGGTGGCGATGCTAAGCTCGCGCCGCGACCCTTCCTTGTCGCGCAGGCGACCGAGCGTCAGGCCGAGATAGTAGTGAGCGGTCGGAAAATCGGGAGAAGCTTCGACGGCTGACTCCAGGCTTTTACGGGCGGCCGCGTACTCCTTGCGGCGGTAATCCAGGATGCCTAATCCCGTGAGCGCGCCGCCATGGGAGGGTAGTCGCGCTAGCGTTTTGTCAAAGAAGCCGCGTGCCTCCTCGTCGTGGTTCGCATCGAGTGCCATCTGTCCCAGCTGGAAGTAGGCTTCGGTTTGCACGGGTTGGAGCGCGATGGAGCGATGAAACTCAGCGGCGGCCTCGTCCGTGCGTTCTTCAAGTTGAAGCAATCGGCCCAGGCCGTAGTGAGCGGACGCGTCGTTCGGACGCTGGGCGAGATAGCTGCGAAAGAGTGGCTCCGCCTCCTTGGGCCGGTTGCGGTCCACATCGGTGCGGGCGAGCGCGTATTGCGCCGTCAGGTTGCCGGAATCGAGGGCAAGTGCTGCCTGCAACGCCTCGGCGGCCTCGTTGAAGTGGTGCAGCGCGTCGGCTAATATGCCGAGGTCGGTCAGGATCGTCGCATCGTCCGGAAGCACGGCGCGGGCGCGCTCCAGGCAACGTAAAGCCTCTGGATCGTTGCCGCTGCGCCGAAGTTGCAAAGCCCAGGCGATGGCAGCTTCGCGTTCGCCCATGCGCGCCACAGGATTATGAGGATCGGTTGCAAGGACGCGTTCGGCACTTTCCATGGAATGGGCGTACTCCGTAGCCGCAAGCCCTTGCGCGTACAGGGACGAGGCGCCGACCAACCAAAGCGCGAAATGGATGAGCCAAGGGGGAGACATAAACGAGAAATTGGCGGGAGCGCTGGTCTAGCCGCTCCCGCCGATGGTACTGCGTACGGTTTAGAACTGGAAGCGGGCCGTCAACTGCATCTTGCGCGGACCGTCGATGGTGAAGGTCGGCACACCATACGAGGTGTTCACATCACCGTTGGGTGTATACGGGTTGGTGCTGGGAGTGCCGAAGATGTGGCGGTTGAAGGCGTTTAGCATTTCCAGCTTGAGGAAGAGAGTTACGCCCTCACTGAGCGGCGTCTTCTTAAGGAAGCTGAAATCTTCGTTGTTGTAAAGGTAGTTGCGCACCTCACCGGTTACGCGAGGCACATTGCCAAACGAGTACGCGCCGTTGTCGCAGTTGGGCGGAGGAGTCTGGCCCTTCGGAACAACGCACGAGATGACGGCATGCTGCTGACGATTTTCCTCGCGATTCTGGTCGTACAAAGCAGGCGAAGGTTGCAGAGCACTGTAGGTTGGGTTGTCGATCCTTTGAAGGCCGTTGAATTCGGAGTCTGTGTTGGGATCGGGAGCGGGCAAGCTGTTCCCCGCCCGCAACTGACGGAACGGATCGATGTGCCCCTTGCGCGCGTTGCTGGCAAGCGTCGATCCGGGCACCCGTGTGAACTCGATGAAGTTGTCCCATCCGGGAATGCCTGTGGCGCCACCGAAGGAAGTCGGTTGTCCAGACTGGTAACGAAGTACGCCGCCGATCTCGAAGCCGCTCACGAGCGAACGGGCGATGGGGTTGTTGAAGTTGAGGAAGGATTTGTTCCTTCCAAACGGAAGCTCATAGATAAAGCTTGTGACAAAGGTATGCGGGATGTCTTGGATCGAGATGGACTTCTGGCTTCTTGAGTCGAATGGATTCTGCTCTTGATTGACGCCGGCAGTGATGCCCGGCAGAGCGGAGTCGGCGTTGGTGATGCTCTTCGACCAGGTATAGGAAGCCTGAAGGTTGAGCCCTTGGGAGAAACGCCGTTCAAGCGAGGCGATTAAGGCCTCATAGGATGAATGGCCTACGTTCTGCAGGCAGCAATCTGTGGCGATAAAGCCGTACTGAGGAAAAGGCCGAAGCGCTTGCTGTACGTTTCCGTTAAAGCCGGTATAGGGCGACTTTACTCCGTTTGTGGCAAGGTCATAGTTCGTGAGCGCGTCGCCCCGAGTGAAGTTGCTGGCCGGAATGTTGTTCACGTTCTCGATACCAGACCGCAAATGCGAAGCGGCGGAACCGATATAGCCGACTGTCAGGATAAGGTCTTTGGCAAGCTCCTGCTGCATCTGCAGGTTCCATTGGTTTACCTGGGCCGGACGACCGTAAGAAGGCTTGATGTAGTCGCTAAAGGAAGTGGGAGCGTTGGCGTTACCGCTGTCATAGAACGCGGGATCGAGATCGGTGCCGATGATGGTCGGTTTGATACCGCCGTCGACGGTATACGCCGGGTCGAAACCGTTGGATGGTTGGATCGTTGGCGCAACATATCCTGTACGGGTGCCGCCGCCGAAGTCGGTGTAAATCAGCGGGCCGTACAGCGTGGAAAATCCGCCACGAATGACGAACGTACCGTTGCGGGATGACGGGGTAAAGGCAAAGCCGATACGCGGCGCGATGTCCTTGAAGTAGGTGTCCGCCCAACGCGTATTGCAGTTCGTGCAGGTCGTGCCGAAAATAAGCGCCCCGGGAAGACCGCTCTTCGGATCGATGGCCGTGGTGCTGAAGTTGGAGGTGCGGTTGTGTGCTTCGCGACGTGGCTGGTCGACGTCGTACCGCAAACCCAGATTGAGTACAAGGCTGCTGGTGGCCTTGAAGTCATCCTGCACAAAGCCCGCCCAGTAGTTGGAGATCCAGCGCGGCTGACTGGCGTTGATCTGCGACGAGGCATAGTCGCCCAATCCGAGCAGCATACTTGCAAACCCGTTGCCCGTGCCATTTTGGAAAGCACCGGTCTGCGTTGCCTTTGTCTGATTTGCCTGGAAGCTAAGGTAACCGTTTTCAGTAGTATGTCCGATCGGCGAGAACTGCTGGTAGCGATAATCGACGCCAAACTTGAAGCTGTTGCGCCCCTTCTGCCAGCTGACGGAATCGTTGACCCGGAAACCGTTGTCGATCTCGTCGTCAAGTTGATTGCGGCTAAGCGACACGTAGCCGCCCACGTCCACGCGGGGAAAGCCCGTGGTGAAAGGAGTGCCGAGCTGCGGGTTGTAGTTGACCCCCGTACCCGCTTCGATTGATCCATTGATCGAGTTCGAACGGTTGTAGCCCACGTTGAGATGGTTTAGCAGCGAGGGCGTAAAGATATGGTCCCAGCCGCCTCGGCCAAAGTGGGTGAGGAAATCCTGTGTCTGCACGTTCGGGTCGACGGGTGACGGCAAGGTGAGGTTCTGGGGGTTGTACCTGGTGTTTTCGCGAGTGCTGTAAGAACCGAAGATCTTGTCCTTGCTGCCCGCGCTGTGATCAATGCGGATGGTGTAAGTGGTGTTGTAGAGCTGGGACGAAGAAGCAAGAGAGTAGTTTCCGCCCAGCGCATTGCTGTTTGGAAGCGGATAGAACGCGGCGATTTTCTGGCCAACAGCACTAAACCGTGCCGACTGAATCGTGTTGTTCTGGAAGGCCGTACGGCAGCGGAATCCGCCCACGGTTTGCGTGGTTGCCGGGTCAAATATCTGCCCGTTCAGGATGGCGGTGCCATCGCAAGGGTTTACCTGTCCGTTGGGGCCGCCGATGAGCTGATCGCTGAAGTTGCCCGCTCGTTCCGCGACCGTAGGTACTGTACTGATGGCCACACCACCGGATGTGAGGCGGAACTGCTCCCAGGAGAAGAATCCGAAGGTGCGATCGCGGCCGTTGTAGATGTGCGGAATCGATAGCGGTCCGCCAGCACTAATGCCGAAGTCGTATTGCTTGTCCGAAGGCCGCCGATTGTTGAAGGCGTCCGTGGTGTCACCGGTCGACGTGTAGAAGGCTTTGCGGCCATTGTTGAACCAGTCGTTGGCGTCCAGGAACTCATTGCGAAAGAGGCCGAAGACGCTGCCATGATAACGATTGGTGCCGGCTTTGGTGACGAAGTTCTCGATGCCGCCCGTGGTGCGCCCAAACTCCGCCTGCGGAGTAGAGGTGGTGATTTTGAACTCGGCGATGGCTTCTACCGAAAGCGCTTCTTCGTCAAAGGACGAGCCGTTTTCCGAGCGCGTTTGGCTGGCGCCGTCGAGAAGGACCTCGTTGCCGAAGTTCTGGCCGCCGCCGATCTTCGAGATGAAGATTCCGTTGTTGCTGTTGCCGGAGCCTGGTCCGACTGTGCCGGGAATCAGGAAGGCAAACGCTTCCGGGGAACGCATGGCGCCGACGCCGCCCAGGGCAAGGGGAAGCTCGATGATCTGCCGGTCTGTGACGGTGCCACCGACTTCGGCGGACTCCGTCTCGACCTTGGGAGCGTTTGACTCCACGGTGACTGTCTCGGTGGCGCCGCCCGCGCTCAGGTTAATGTCGAGGCCGGTGGTCGTGCCGACACGGACTTCAACGCCGGTGTTGACGATCTGCTTGAATCCGGCGGCGGTGGTGGTTACGGTGTAGCGGCCGAGTTGAATGGACGGGAAGCGATAGTTGCCCTCGGCGGACGATTTTGCCGTGTAGACGGTGCCGCTCTCTTCGCTCTTTGCAGTAATGATGGCTCCGGGTACCGTTGCGCCGGAGGGATCGAGCACGTTTCCGGCTAGCTGGCCCTCATTCGTTTGTGCCTGGACGATCGTCGATGTTCCGAGTCCAAGGATGAGGCAGAGGCTGACTGTCAGCCACTGCGCGATATTCTTTACCATGATGAAGCCCCCGAGGTGATGCAAAACGATGGATGAGCCGCCGCCTATGACGGCGGAGCTTGATGCTTCTTGCCGGCGCGAAGCTCTCTTGCAGGAACTTTCGCACATGCGTAATGGTCGGCAACTCATCATAGTAATCGTTTTACCCGCGTGTCAATGTCCGGGCATGTGCAGCCTTCGCTCCGGTTAGTGGCGAACTGTGTTCCTGTTTCAGGGGCGTCCGCCTCGGGAGTATGCTCATCGCAGCCATGACCAAGCGCATTTGTTGTACCTACCGGGCGCGCCTTGTTCTCTGTGGGCTGCTTCTGGCCTCTCGCATCGGTCCCCGCATCGCCGAAGCGCAGGACGCACAGGTACGAGCGGCCTTTGAGCGGGGCGCGCAGGCCATGCGGAGCGGGCAAACCGCGGCGGCGGAGATGGCCTTTCGCGACGCGGTGCGGCTTGCGCCCGGCATGGCGGAGGCGTATGTCGACCTGGGTTTGGTGCTGGGACGGGAAGGAAAGATGGGTGAAGCCATCGCCACGCTCCACCAGGCTCTGGCGCTCGACGCGGCCGCGCCCTCGGTCCACCTCTATCTTGGCATCTTCTTGTACAACAACAACCAGCCCGGTCCGGCCCGCGAACAGTTGCAGGCGGAGCTGGCGCAGCATCCCGACAGTGTCGAGGCCTTGACCTGGCTGGGAACGATCGACCTGGCGCTTAGCCATCCTGAGCGCGCCATCGTGTCGCTCGATCACGCCAGCCAGCTAATGCCAGACGACCTCAACGTGCTGGAACTGCGCGGCCAAGCGCACAGCCTGGTGGCTAAGGGCAGCTACGCGCGGATGGCCACGCTGGCACCGGGCAACTGGCACGTCCACCGTGTGCAAGCCCAGCTTTATGCGGATGAGGGCAAGCATACGGAGGCTATCGCTGAGCTGCAGGCGGCCATCAAGTTGCAGCCGAACAATCCTGATTTGTACGAAAGCTTGGGCGACGAGTACCGCAGCCTCAGCCAACTGGACGCGGCGGGGACGGCCTACCGCAAGGGGTTGGAGCTTGGCCCGGCCAATCCGGTCGCGCTGTATAACCTGGGTTCGACGGAGGTCGAGAACGGCGATAACGCGGGCGGCGTCGCGCTGTTGCGGAAGATGATCGAGGTTTATCCAAACTCTGCCGTGGCGGAGTACTACCTGGGGCGCGGGCTGGCCGCCATCGGCGAGGACCAGGAGGCGATCGCGTGGCTCGGCAAGAGCGCGCAGGGCGCCGACCGGGAGATCGCTAAGCGGTCGTTCTATGAGCTGGCGCGGGCTTATCGTAAGCTACACCGTTCTGCTGACGAGCAGCGTGCACTTGCAAGCTACGACAGGATGCGCGCAGACGAGAAGCAAGCCTCCAAACAGGGAGAGGATTGGAGAAAGCTCGCCGAGTCCAGCCGATAGTCGTGCTACTTCTTTGGGACTGGTACTTCAATCACCGTCACGCTCGCGTTCGGGAACTTATGCCGGAAGGTCTTCCCCGCGGCTTCGGTCTGCGTCACGGGAGCGACCCTGCCGGGCTCTTCTTCATCGTTCTCCTGCAAGATGTTTTCGGCTGTCAGCGTGGTCACCTTCGCCGGAGCGGCGGCCGCCATCCATTCGGAAAGATCGATCTCCGCCGCTTGACTGCGATGCAGGTCGCGGTTGACGCAGAGAAGGACGAGCTTACTTCCATTCTGCGAAAGCGCGGCAACCACATCCAGGTAGGGGACATTGGCGATCTCCGGCAGCCGCGTGATGCCTTTGCTAATGGAGTAAGCCGGCGAGTCGGACACGATCTTCAGCAAGCTGTGCGGCTGCGCGGTGGCGTACGCGCGCAGCACCCAATACGCCGGCGCGGCATAGACCTGCGAACGCTTCTTCCAAATGCCCCCGAACTCCAGGATGCCCGTCATGTCGGAGATCGAGACGACATCGGCGTTTGCGATCACCATGTTCAGCAGGCCGCCCGCGAAGAGTGCCCCACCCATGTTGGTGAAGTTCGGACCCGAACGCGAGTCCGACACCATGAGCCATTCCGTAAACGCGACGTGGACGTCGGGATGCGTTCCCGCACTCTGCTCGCGGATGGCGCGCATCTTTCCACCCAGGCCGGTCGGCAAAGCAAGCGCGGCCATGGAGCGGAACTCGTTCGACGCATGGGGTAGTTGGACAAAGTCGTTCACCACAAAATGAGTGGACAGAAAGTCGAACGTACCGGGTGGATTCGAGAGCTGCTGGGCGTTCCAATCGTGAAAGAAATCCTCGTCGCCGCCGGTCGCGATCAGCCGCGAGCGCGGGTCTACAGCATGCACGGCTTGGCTCGTCGCAAGCGTGACGGCGGCGATCCGCTGCTGGCTCGGGTAGCCGACCTGGAAGTCGCCCCAAAGCTCGTTGCCCAGCTCCCACAGATTGCCGCCCTTGCGATCGGCCCAGTGGTCGTCGATGTAGCGCACCCAATCCGCGGCGGCCTGCGGATCGCCCGTGCCCAGATTCAATGCGACCTGCGGCTCGGCATGGATAAGCTGGCAGAAGCGCAGGAACTCGTCCATGCCGAAGGTGTTGTACTCCGGAATGCCCCAGGAGAGATTGAGCTTCGAGACGCGTTTGTCGAGCGGACCGACGCCGTCCCGCCAATCATAGGCCGAGGTGAAGTTGCCGCCGAAGCGCACCACCGGCGTATGGAGGTCGCGGGCCAGGGCGATCACGTCCGGGTCCATGCCATCTACCGCGTCGGCCGGGTTGAGCAAGACGTTGTCGACCATGGCGCGCGCATCGTCAGCCAGCGAGATCACCAGGTCGCATGGTTCGTGCGGCGCGACCTGCCCGGACTTCAACGTCAGCGCAAAGCTGTACTTCGTCCAGGTGGATGAGGAGGCGTCGATCGTCGCCGAGACGAAGGTCTGATCGGGATGGGCATGGCGGCGTAGCGAAACGGTAACAGCGGCGCCGCCGCGCACGTGCTTGATCCAGACGCTGCCGTTGTACGCAAGCTCGCGATGCACCGGCAGGTAAACCTGCTGCGAGATGCCCACCTCCTTGCCGGGAAGCGACATGATGAGCACGGATTGCGCGGAGTTGGCGGCGTCGCCGCGAACGGGCGCGTAGCGATTGCCCTGTGCGTACACGAGCGGCTCCCATGGCAGCGGCAGGCCAAGCTCGGAGGCGCGGCGCAGCTCAGGACGCTCCCGCACCATCACCTCGACGTTGTGGGCCGACCAGAGCCCTTCTTCAAAAGAGGGGTTCTCAATCACATCGGCCCACAGACCGCCGTAGGTGGAGTGGCCGATCGGCTCCAGAAAGCTGCCAAACAAGGTCTCGGGAATGGTCACCGGATGCTCTGGTCTCGCGATGCGGAGATGCACGATGCTGTCGGCGCGGGCAGGAGATTCGGTCATCTGCGCGCTCGTCAGCGGCGCGGCGCACGCCATCACTAAGCCTCCCAGGGCAAGGCACAGGCGGGAAGAGGTACGTAACGCGGGGAACTTGCAACACATGAACGGCTCCTTCGGCAATCTCGCGAGATTATAGCCGCGCATCATGCCGCGTCTACCAGATAGGGGAGAAGGACGCCATCACTAGCGTTCCCGGCGCCACTTCCACAGCATGGAAAAGCAGCCGCGAAACCATAGCGGACGCTGCGAGGCCACGTGAATAAGCAGGCTAAGACGGGTATGGTTTGGAGAGAGCTGTATGGATCTCTGGAGGTGTACCGATGAGCTCCGCAAGCGCTGCTCTTGTTTTTGAGCCTGAAGTAATGGACGACCCGATTGCGCTCTACCGGCGTTGGTTCGATGAAGCGTCCGCAACGGAACTGAACGACCCGAACGCCATGGCGCTCGCGACGGCAACAGCAGGGGGATTTCCCTCCGTCCGCATGGTGCTGATGAAGCGGCTGGACGAGCGCGGATTCGCTTTCTACACGAATACCGAAAGCCAAAAGGGCCGGGAGCTTCTTGAGAATCCCCGCGCCGGGCTGCTGTTTCACTGGAAGTCGAAACGGAGGCAGATCCGGATCGAAGGTGCGGTAACGGAGTTGCCGGTCGCCGATGCCGAGGATTACTTTCATAGCCGTTCGCGCCGAAGCCAGGTCGGCGCAAGGGCCTCGCAGCAGAGCCGTCCATTGGCCAGCCGCGAGGAGTTGGAGGCGCGGGCCAAAGAAGTGGCCGAGCAATACACCGGCGTAGTGCCGCTGCCGGACTATTGGCGCGGCTTTGTCGTGGCTCCTGAGCGGATCGAGTTCTGGGAGGAGGGCGCGGACCGGCTGCACAACCGTATCGTCTTCACGCGCGAGGGGGACGCATGGTCGAAGATGCGGCTCTTCCCCTAGCATTCTTAAGCGCGACGTAAACTAGCTCCATGGAAGTTCTGTACGGTCTCCATCCGGTGGAGGAGGCGATTCGCTCGGGATCACGGGCGCTCGACCATGTGAGCGTGGCGCGGGACCGGCGCGATGAGAAGCTGGAGCGCGTCGTCGAACTCTGCCGCGCGGCAGGCATTCGGGTGACGCAGGAGTCGCGCGAGACGCTCTCAAGGCTCGCGAAGACGGAGATGCACCAGGGCGTGCTGGCGGTCGTGCGGGAGCGGAAGTTCCTGGCCATTGAGGACTTGCTGGCGGGCGAGAAGGACGGCTTCCGCTTCTTTCTCGCGCTCGATGGCGTGGAGGACCCCCACAACCTGGGTGCGCTGCTGCGGACGGCCGAAGGGGCTGGCGTCGACGGCGTGATCCTACCCGAACGGCGGTCGGCTCCGGTGACCGGCACGGTGGCGAAGACCTCGGCGGGAGCGTCCGAGCATGTTCGGATCGCGCGGGTGACCAACCTGGTCCGGTCGCTCGAGCAGATGAAGGCGCGGAACGTCTGGGTGCTGGGTTTGGACGAGCGCGGCAGCCCGGACTACACGGACTTCGACTTCAAGACGGACTGCGTGCTGGTGCTCGGTCGCGAAGGCGCAGGGCTCCACGATCTGGTGAAGAAGACCTGCGACCATCTGCTGCGGATTCCCATGGCGGGGATGGTGTCGTCGTTGAATGTGTCGGTGGCCGGGGCGGTGGTGATGTATGAGGCCATGCGGCAACGGCGTCAGCCCGCGGTGGTGCCGGTCGCGCCTGTTGTGCCGAAGAAGCGCAAGGGGCTGGGCTCTTGAGACTGTTAACGTTCCTGCTCCTGGCGGCGATGTGTCCGATGTCTCAAGCGCAGGAGCCGCTTCCTCCGCCTACCGGTACGGTCGTCTTCTCGACGGAGAAGGGGCCTCCCGTTGCCGCAAACCCCCAGGCGGAGGCGGTGCCGGAGGTGACGGCGGCGGAGCGGGAGGCCTGGACCTTTACCGCCTACGACCTCGACGTTCATCTGGCCCCGGCGCGCGCGGAGATGACGGTGCGGGCGCGGTTCACGGTCCGAAACGACAGCGCTTCTGCACAGAAACATGTGCCGTTGCAGATCTCCTCTTCGTTGCGCTGGGAGACCGTGACCGGTGCCGGCGTGGTGAGCTTCGGGCAGCACCCAGCCGACACGGACGCCGACCACACGGGTCGAGCGACGGAGGCGCTGGTGACGCTCGCGCAGCCGCTTGCGCCAGGAGCGAGCGTAGAGCTGACGGCCTTCTACACTGGCGAGGTCCATGCGTCGGCGGAGCGGCTGGAGCGGATTGGTGCGCCGCTTACAGACGCGGGAAACGCAGATTGGGATGTGATCGCGCCGGAGCTGACCGCGCTGCGGGGATTTGGCGATGTGCTGTGGTATCCCGTGGCGGCGGAGCCTGTGTTCCTGGGCGATGGCGCAAAGCTCTTCCAGGCCGTCGGGCGGGCTCGGCTACGGCAAGCCGGCGCAACCATTCGGCTGCGGCTGGCGGTCGAGTACGTGGGCGACCCCGCCACGCGGCCCAAACCTTGGGGGGGGGGGGGGGGGGGCGGGGGGGGCCCCCCCCCCCCCCCGCGGCCATCTTCTGCGGGCGGCGCGAGGCTCTGAAGTCTGTCAGCGAAGCCCCGAACTTGCCCGCTGCCGACGCTACGGGTATAGCAACGGCGGAGTTCGCGGCCGAGCCGCTGGAATTCCGGTCGCTCAGCCTCTTTGTGACCGATCGTGCACCGACGGTGACGGACGACACACTGATCGCCGCAGTAACCGACCACTATGACGCGGTGCCGCAGTACGCGGTGGCGGCGGCGCTGGTGAGGCCGCTCATCACGGACTGGCTGGGCGAGGCTCCTTTCACCCAGCTTCAAGTGATCGACCATGCTGGCCAGCCGTTTGAAGATGGTTCGTTGTTGGTCATGCCGATGCGGGCGACAACTCCGGCTGCGCTTGCGCCGATGCTGGTGCATAGCCTGGCGAATGTGTGGTTCCGGTCGGAGCGCGCGTGGCTGCATCAAGGCGTGCCGCAGTTGATGTCGCTGCTTTGGCTGGAGCAGACGAAGGGACGGCAGGCGGCGCTCGACTCGCTGGGCGACGGTGCCCATGCGCTTGCCTTGGCTGAGCCGGAGGTTGCGGCAAATAGCGGGCAGGCTCTGGCTCCGCTCACGAAGGAGCAGATTGGTGCAAGCGACGATGTCATCTACCGTACCAAGGCTGCTGGCATACTTTGGATGTTGCGGACGATCGCTGGAGACGATGCCTTGAAGCAGGCTCTGCGGGGCTATCGTTCGGCGAAGGACACGGACCCTATGGCTTTCGAGCGTTTGCTGGAGGCGACGTCGCACAAGGACTTGCGGTGGTTCTTTGACGACTGGGTGTACCATGACCGTGGCCTGCCGGACCTGAGCATCGCCAGCGTGACGCCGCGCGAGCTCCCCGCTGCCGGAGGGAAGACTGGCGGGTGGCTGGTCGCGGTGGAGGTGCGGAACGACGGCTATGCGGCGGCCGAGGTCCCGGTGACAGTGCGATCAGGTACGCTCACGGCTACAGCCACTGTGCATGTCGCGGGCCGGGCATCGGCTTCGACCCGGATCTTGTTTCAGGCGGTGCCGGAGGAGGTTTCTGTGAACGACGGAAGTGTGCCGGAGGTGCGGGCCGGAGTGCATACGATGCGGGTGCAGGCTCATACGGGTCCGTAGTTACGTCCTAACTCCCCGTCACGCTGCAAACGCGCATTCCCTTCGGGAATGACAACCAGAAAAGCAACGGCTGTCATGACTGGTTCAGCGTCGACGCCGGGGGGGAGGAAGGCTGGGGGACTGCCAGGTGCGGGGACCGGTCCAGGTGCGGACGGAGGTGAGATCGAGGCGGAGCGCGGCCTCGGGGGTACTCTCCGGTAAAAGGGCTTCGGAGAGGCCGTCGCCGAGTTGGGGAAGCGCGGTGCTGAAGGCGCGAAGTCTGGTGGACGTGACGGGGCCGGTGAGATGGAGGGTGTAGCCGGTCTGCGCGAAGCCGGCGTTAAGGGTGGCGGGGGTACGGCCTCCCAGGGCGAGAGGAACGGGGGAGAGCAGGACCTCTGTAGGAGTAGAGTGGAGCGTGAGGTCGCCCGCAAAGAAGGGGACGGAATCGGTGCCGAGGGTGAGCGAGGCGTCGGCCAGGGCGAGCTGAGCCGCGAAGGGTGAGCCGGGATGGATGGCGGCCGTGCCGGAGAGGGTGCCGGTGGCGGCGAGGTCGGCTGGGATGCGGGGGCTGGCGATCCGAAGCCAAGTAAGGAGCGTGGCGGCGGGGATGCCGGGGGTTCCGAGGTCGAAGGTGGCGGTATCGAGGTGGCGGATGTCGGGGATGGTGCCGGTG
>CAXTUR010000092.1:0-12788 GCA_964247455.1 uncultured Acidobacteriaceae bacterium
TGCGTACATTTATGGGTTTGTTCTACTTAAAATAATGCGGGGTTTTTCCGGTGTGGTTTTATGGGGGGCTTCGTTGGACAGTAGACATCAATGGCGGTCGTGATCGTCATGGTGGTCGCCGTGATCGTCGTGGTGGTCGCCATGATCCTCATGGTCCCAATGGCCTTCGTGCATCCGCCAACCTTCCTGGTAGTGGTCGTAGTGCGGATGGCTCCAGTATGCTCCCTGGTACGGCGGACGATCCCAGCGTCCCGGCACCCACGCATAGCGTCCACCGTTCGGAGTCCAATATCCGTCGACCCAGGAGTAACCCTCCCCGGGCATAGGAGGACGGCGCTCGTAACGAAGAGGAGGAGGTGTCCGTTCGACGTAAATCCCTACCTGTGAAAATGCCGGTGCCGCCAAAGCAGCCACCGTCATTGCGCTGCAGAGCCATTTCATCTTCATGTACCAGTCTCCGTCCAACTACATACAGTACGATGCCTGAAACAAACGCGACGAGCCAGGGGGAGCCGGTCCGTCGCGTTCCCTTTCTTTTTTGAGTGCAGGATCAGGATTTGACCGGCACCTGCAACGTCGTTCCGATAGGCACATTGTTTGGATCTGGCAGATGGTTCTCTTTGACGATCAACATGTAGTGGTTGGGATTGCCGTAAAAGAGCTTGCTAACGTGCGAGAGCGTGTCGCCGGCCTTGATAGTGTAGGGCTGCTTCTCACCGCCGGTGGTGGCGATCTCGTGGTGCAGATCGCTGTACGTCGGATCGCACTCCTTAATCACGTCCCATACACGATTGGCGCAGACTGTCGAGGGAACGCTGCCCTTGATGTGCAAGGCTTCGCCATCAAGATCGATCGCTTCGAGGTGTGCGTCGTAGGGGTAGAACGACTCTACCGTAGCGATCACGGGAGCATACTTTTGCTTCAACTGCTCGAGGTCGGCCATACTGAATCTCCTTGGAAGTCTGATGCGAGTTAGAGAAAACGGCTAAGGAGTTGTTGTGCCATGCCCATGTGGCCTTCGCCCGGCGCCTGGCCTGTCGAAGCGAAGTGACTTACCACCATAGGCATCAGCGCGGCAATAGCCATCTGTGCCACCTGCGGGGAGACGCCCGACTTCTGCGCGACCGACTCAATCAAGCCCGTGCCACCGAGGCCCTGCTGCACCTGCTCCGGGGTGGTCGTCTGCTGCTGCCCGGAGGCGAGCGCGTCGACATGATCGCCCATGCCGTTCTGCTTAAAGCTGTCCATCACGCCCTGAAGACCGCCTGGGTGCTGTTGCAGCGCCTGCATCACCGTGCCCGCCATGTTGCCCGCGCCGCCACCCTCACCCTGTTGTGTCATGCCGCTGAGAGGTCCAATTTCGTCCAGTAGTCCCATATTTATCCTTGCCCTCGGTGGGTTAGAGGGTGATTGCTTCCATTTAGCAGCTTGGGGTTCTGTGAATCTTGCTGAATTGCCGGTTGCACACGGGGGCCGCACCGGCGACAATGGCGGCTATGACTCCGCAGAACAAGACCGCCATTGCTACCAAGGACGCTCCCGCCGCTATCGGCCCCTACTCGCAGGCTATCCGGGTGGGCGATATGCTCTTCGCTTCCGGCCAGATCGGGCTTGATCCGGCATCGGGCCAGCTGGTGCCCGGTGGGATCGTGGAGCAGACGAAGCGCGCGCTCGAGAACGTGAAGGCGGTGCTGGGCAAGGCCGGGATCGACATGGTGCATGTGGTGAAGACAACCGTGTATCTACGCTCGATGAGCGACTTTGGTGCGATGAATGAGGTCTACGCCACCTACCTTGCACCGGAGGGTGTGGTGCCGCCGGCTCGCTCAACCGTCGCCGTCGCGGGGCTGCCGAAGGATGCGCTGATCGAAATTGAAGTGATCGCCAAAGAGGACTAGAAGCGTCTCTAGGAGCGTCGCATCCAATAGCTGAGGAGTATGACTATGGCCGAGACAGCGACATCGAAGCAAAAGGTTCACAAGACAGAGGCTGAGTGGCGCGAGCTGCTAACACCGGAACAGTTCCACGTGATGCGGCAGAAGGGCACGGAGCGGGCGTTTTCCGGGACGCTCAACAGTAACCACGAGGACGGCATCTATCACTGCGCTGGATGCAATGCGGAGCTGTTTACGTCGGAGAAAAAGTTTGAGTCGGGGAGCGGGTGGCCGAGCTTCTGGCTGCCGGTTTCAGCGGATGCCATTGAGGCGCATGAGGACAATGCGTATGGGATGCGGCGGGTGGAGGTGACCTGCGCGACGTGCGGAGCGCACCTGGGGCATGTCTTTCCGGATGGGCCGAAGCCTACGGGGCTGCGGTATTGCATGAATAGTGCTTCGCTGGCGTTTGAGAAGCAGTAGGGCGGGAACGCAGATTCTTTCGGGGAATGACAAAGAAAAACAAGCGAACAGAACACCTAGCCGCTTCAGCGCGGCTGGGCGTTCCAACGTTAACTAGCGGAGCTAGGCCTTAACGATCTTGCCGGTCTTGATGCAGCTGGTGCAGACGCGCATGCGCTTGGTGGCCGTCGGTCCGACCTTCGCCTTCACTGGCTGCAGGTTTACGTTCCAGCGGCGGCGCGTCGTGTTGTTGGCGTGGGAGATGTTGTTACCGAACTGCGGGCCTTTGCCGCAAAGATCGCATTTAGCTGCCATGAGAGTTGCTCCAATCCGTTTCGCAGAGTCCATCATTGAGCGATCAGACGATCAGCTCGGATGTGGAATGGTAGGCACGAGCGGATTCGAACCGCTGACCTCTACCGTGTCAAGGTAGCGCTCTAACCAACTGAGCTACGCGCCTGCGTGCGTCTTACCAGTCTAGAGCAATGCTGACGGAAGGGCAACCTCCTCGCCCGGTCCCGGCGGCCTTCTCCAATAGTCTACGATGGCCTATCGCCCTGATGCGCTTTCTTGCCCAGTTCCGCGCCGCGCCCAACCTGCTGACGCTGCTGCGGCTCTTCATCATTCCCTTCCTGGTCATCGCGATCCTGGACGGGCACTTCCGGATGGCCTTTGCACTCTTCATGCTGGCCGGGCTGAGCGATGGGCTCGACGGCCTGCTGGCGCGCTGGTTGGAGCAGCGTACGACGCTTGGCCTCTATCTCGACCCCATCGCCGACAAGCTGCTACTCAGCACGCTTTTTATTGTCTTAACACACGTCGGGCTGATGCCGCGCTATGTGACAGTGCTGGTCTTCAGCCGCGACCTTGGCATCTTGCTGATCGCGACGCTGCTCTTCGCCACGGGTACGCTGCGGAACTTTCGCCCGAGCCGCTTCGGCAAACTCTATACGCTACTACAGATCATCATGCTCGTCATCGTGCTCTTTGCCCAGATCGCGTCTTCCGCCCAGATTGCCGAATGGAAAATGGCTATGGTACAGACTATTGCCATTCTAGCTCCACTCTCGGCGGCGGAGTACGCCTGGATCATCGTGCGCCGCTTGAACGAAGGCGCCCCCTCGCAGCCGCTTACGCCGGTGGCCTAGCATCTTGCGCCCGCGTCCGTTGCGCCGTACACTGATATAGGACTAATCGGGTCTGACTGCCATGCTTCGTCTGACAAAAAAAGCGGACTACGCGCTGATGGCGCTGAAGTATCTGGCCGAGCAGGCGATCGCGACGCCCCAGAGTACAGCCCGCAGTGCGAAAGATATCGCCGAGGCGTACCACATTCCACCGCCGCTCTTGGCCAAGATCCTTCAGACGCTCGCCAAGTCTGGCCTGCTCATCTCGACGGCGGGAAGCACCGGAGGCTATGCGCTGGCCCGCGCGGGGCGGGAGATCACGGCGTTTGAAGTAATACGGGCAATTGATGGCCCGCTATTTATTACCAGCTGCATTACAATCCACGGAACATGCGACCTTGCCGGACACTGTACCATCAAAGAACCATTGCGTAAGGTGAACGACAGCATCAAGGACCTGCTGAACGGCATACGCATTGGCGACCTGGTGGACATGGCCGAGGTCGAAAAACAGGATTCGGGCGCAACGCTGGCGGGTGGCTTGATCAGCATCGCCGTATAGCCAAAGTTTAGGAACAGGAAATAGGAGCAACGATGAACGCAGAGATCAGCAACAATGGCAGCTTCAACGATATGGCGAACAACGGCCTCATCATTACGGACTCGGCCAAGCCGCTCCCGGCGGGCGTAAGCCTTCCGCTCTATATGGATAACCATGCGACCACGCAGATGGACCCGCGCGTCCTCGAAGCCATGATCCCCTTCTTCTCCGGCAAGTTCGGCAACGCCGCCAGCCGCAACCATGCCTTCGGCTGGGATGCGGAGCAGGCCGTCGAGACCGCACGCGAGCAGATCGCCAAGCTCATTAATGCGACCGCTAAAGAGATTATCTTCACCTCCGGCGCGACTGAATCGAACAATTTGGCACTCAAGGGTATCGCCGAGATGTACCGCGAGCGCGGCAACCACATTATCACGCAGGCGACCGAGCACAAGGCCGTGCTCGACACCTGCAAGCGGCTCGAAAAGAACGGCTATCGCGTGACCTATCTGCCGGTGATGGCCGATGGGCTGATCGACCTCGAAGACCTGAAGCGCGCCATCGTGACCGAAGGTCCGGACAAGACGATTCTCGTCTCGATCATGTACGCCAATAACGAGATCGGCGTCGTGCAGCCGATGGCCGAGATCGGCAAGCTCTGCCATGAGAAGGGCATCCTCTTCCACACGGACGGCGTCCAGGCGGTCGGCAAAATCCCGGTCGACGTGCAGAAGGACCAGATCGACGTGCTCTCGCTGACAGCGCACAAGATCTACGGACCGAAGGGTGTGGGCGCGCTGTACGTTCGCCGCCGTAACCCGCGTGTGCAGATCCAGGCGCAGATCGACGGCGGCGGCCACGAGCGCGGCATGCGTTCGGGCACGCTCAACGTCCCCGGCATCGTCGGGCTGGGCAAGGCTTGCGAGATTGCCGCCCAGGACATGGCTACCGAGTCGGCCCGTCTGAAGGAACTGCGCGACTACATGAAGGCCAAGTTTGAGAACGCGCTCGACTACGTCCACGTCAACGGCAACATGGACCACCACCTTCCCGGCAACTTGAACATGAGCTTCGTCTACGTCGAGGGCGAGTCGCTCCTGATGGGCATCAACGACATCGCCGTCTCCTCCGGCTCAGCCTGCACCTCGGCCACTTTGGAGCCAAGCTACGTGTTGAAGGCGCTGGGCTTGGGCGACGATGTGGCGCACAGCTCGATCCGCTTCGGTTTGGGCCGCTTCAACACAAAGGCGGAGGTCGATTACGTCTCGGATAAGGTGATCGATGTGGTGCTGAAGCTGCGAGAACTGTCGCCGCTGTATGAGATGGTGAAGGAAGGCATCGACTTGACCAAGATCGAGTGGGCGGCCCACTAAGTTTCGGGCGTGGCTTGAGCCATGCCGCCAACCCGGCGCACTGAACCTTGCACCGGAGTACCATCAAATCAAATGAGGATAAACAAAATGGCATACAGCGATAAGGTAGTGGACCACTACGAGAACCCCCGCAACGTGGGCTCAATGGACAAGAGCTCGGAGGCCGTCGGAACCGGGCTGGTCGGCGCGCCCGAATGCGGCGACGTGATGCGCCTCCAGATCCGCGTCAACCCCGAGACGCAGGTCATCGAAGACGCAAAATTCAAGACGTTCGGCTGCGGCTCGGCAATCGCCTCCAGCTCGCTCGCGACCGAGTGGGTGAAGGGCAAGACCATCGCCGAGGCCCTTACCATCTCGAACACCGACATCGTCAAAGAGCTGGCGCTTCCTCCGGTCAAGATTCACTGCTCGGTGCTCGCGGAAGACGCGATCCGCGCGGCCATCGGAGACTGGAAGAAGAAGAACCACGTTGCCGAGACGGAGCAGGTCGCCGTCGGCGCTCACTAAGCTCCAGTAGAACCCAAGGCGCAGCGAGATCGTCGCTGCGCTTCTTACTTGCCCCGAGAACACCTATGGCCACCTTCACTCAAATCGGCGCACCTGCACCCGGCGCGTCGGCTCCCCTGCCAACCGACCCGCTTGCCGGACAAGTCGTGCTTAACGCCGACGGCCAGGCTCCGGGTCAAAAGGGCATTCAGCTTACCAAGCGAGCCCTCAAGCGCATTCGCATCGCTATGGCCAAGGAGAACATCACCCCGGACCAGGGCGGCCTGCGCGTCGGCATCCAGGGCGGCGGCTGCTCCGGCCTCTCGTACAACATCCGCTTCGAGACCCGGCCCCGCGACCGCGACCGCGTCTACGCCTTTACCCAGACGCACCTCGACCCCACCGCCGCGGACGCTCCACCCATTCGCATCTTCGTCGATCCCAAAAGCTTCATTTACCTGCACGGCATGGTCCTCGACTATGAAGAGACGCTGATGCGGCAAGCCTTCAACTTCATCAATCCGCACTCGACCAAAAGCTGCGGGTGCGGTTCGTCGTTCTCGACATAACGCACAATCGGCAAAATGCCGCTTCGACTAACAAACATCGTAATTATCTCCCATAACTTCGTACGGTGAAGGAAGGGAGAACCGCACTGACATATCGAGAGCTGACAAGATTAGTTGAGCGGGATGGCTGGCTTTGGAAGCGCACGTCCGGAAGTCACCGCGTGTATAAGCACCCTACGAAGATGGGTACAGTCGTGATCTCGTATCATGGCGCAAAGGATGTGCCGCCAGGGACTCTAAAGAGTATCCTGAAGTAAGCAGAATTGGAGTGAGCAATGCTTGGGTATACAGTTATCTTCGAGCAAGGCAAAGATGGCGGCTGGGGTGCCTATGTACCCGACCTTCCAGGTCTTGGAGTCGCTGCCGAAACACAAGAGGAAGTCAGCGAGCTTATCCGTGAGGGCATCGTCATCTACCTCGAAGAGTTTCGCGCAGACGGTCAGCCGATTCCAGTCCCAGTCTCTTACGCTAAGCTGATCCATGTCCAAGCCGCCTAAATGGAACAAGACTTCTTTGCCTTTTTCAAACTCCCGCGCAAGCTCACCCTCGACGTCCCCGCGCTTGAAAAGCAGTTCTACACCCTCAGCCGCAAGCTCCACCCCGACCGCTTCGCCTCCAAGCCGCCAGCCGAGCAGGAGGCAGCCCTTGCCCAATCCTCCCTGCTGAACGACGCCTACCGCACCCTTAAAGACCCCATCCTCCGCACACAACATCTCCTGACCCTTGAAGGCGTCGAGCTCGAAGAGCAGTCTAAAGCCGCCACCGACGCCGCCCGCACCTCCGGCGTCGCCAAGAAGCAGATCGTCCCGCCTGACCTCCTCGAAGAGGCCTTCGAGCTGAATATGCAGCTCGAAGAGATGCGCATGGCCAAGAAGATGGGTGAGGATGACCCGCAACTCCGCGGCGACCTCCTCGCCGCGCAGACCACCTTTGCCGCCAAGATGGCCGAAACGCAGACTGACCTCGAAGCCCTCTGGAGCCGTTGGGACGCCGCCACAGACGCCCACGATGACGCCGAAAAGGAAACCGCCAAACAAGGCTTGACCGCGCTTCTTAACCGCCGCAGCTACCTCCGCAATCTCGTCCGGGATGTGCACGACGCGCTCGAAAGCTAGAGCGCGATGGCGGCCAGCTTATATGCGGATTCTTTTGGCCGCATATAAGCCAACCATCCCTTGATGGCCAGGACACTAACAATATGCGGCGCGCGTAATCGTGAGGCAATGGTGAACACCATCTCGCCTTGACAAACGATGTTCACACCATGTTTATCAGTAGAGTCAGTTACTTGGATGAAGACTCCCTCAACCAAAAGGTTGGGTCTCAACGGAGACTTACCAAATACATGGGAGATGTTTGCATGAGCCCTACCGTACGCCGTACGTTGCTCTTAGGCTGGACCAGAGTTCTCGCCGCCGCCGTTCTGTCGTTGACCGCCCTTCTTCCCCTCGCCGGACAATCCACCGGAGGCACCATCGCGGGCACGGTTACCGATCCTACTGGAGCCTTGGTACCGAACGCGGCCATCGTCGCGACGGGTGTCAACACGGGCACGGTGTATAACAGCGTCTCGACCTCGGCCGGCACCTTCCGCTTTTCGCAGATGCAGCTTGGCCGCTACAACCTGGCCATCTCCGCGCCGGGCTTCAGCACGCTGCGGCTCGACGGCATCCTGGTCACTACCGGCAACATCTCGCCCGCCGAAGCGCACCTGACCACCGGCAGCACCAACGATACCGTGACGGTGAATGAGAACGCGCCGGTCGTCGAGACCGAGAACTCCGAGGTGAGCAACACCGTCTCCACGCGGCAGATCCTCGATTTGCCCTTGAGCCTGACCGGCCAGAGCGCAATGCGTTCGGTCGAGACCTTCATCTTTCTCGCTCCTGGCACGGTCGGGCCTGGCACTGCCGGCTCCACTTCCGGCGCGTTCCAGTCGAAGACGGCGGGAGGTCAGAACTTCGGCACGGAAGAACTGCTCGACGGCATCAGCGTCCGTCGGGAAGACAGCAACTCGGCCTTCGACGAACACGCGCCCAGCGTTGAAGCACTTACTGAACTTAAGGTGACTACCAGCATCATTCCCGCGACTGCCGGCCGCACCACCGGAGGCGTTGAGAACTTCAGCACCAAGAGCGGCACCAACCAGTATCACGGCACCGCGTTTGAAATCTTCCAGAATGAAGACCTGAACGCAAATGACTACTTCAACAAGCTTCGGATCGCGCAAAATCCTGGGAACGCCGCGGTCTTTGCCGCAAACCAGCGTTCCGTCGACAAGAAGAACGATTACGGCGGTGCGGTAGGCGGACCAATCTCCATTCCGCACCTCTACAACGGACATGACCGCACCTTCGGCTTCTTCTCCTTCGAACAATTCCGCCAGTCGCAGAGCGCTGTATCCGTCAGCTCCATCCCCACGGCGGCGGTGCGCGGCGGAGACTTCTCCGCACAGCTGACCAACACGCCCGACGGCGCGCTTGTGGACTGCAACGGCAATCAAGTGTTCAAGGGAGAAATCCTCGACCCGGCCACGACCAGTTTCCGAAACGGCGTCGTGTGCCGCAATCCTTTTCCGGGCAACAAGATCGATCCAGCGCGCTTCAGCAGCGTAGCCAAGACGGTGCTGACCTACCTTCCATTGCCGAATCAGGGTGCTCCGGGCGCAACTACCCAGAACTACTCCTACTCGACAAACTTCCCCGTGCTGAACACCGTCTACACCGTGCGCGTCGACCATAACGTGTCTGCCAAGTCGAAGATCTTCGGCACTTATACCGATCGCGACAACGACATCACGAACGGCCACCCGCCTTATCCCGGGCCTGCGGGCGGTGTGCAGGTGCAGTCGGCGTTCGCAAAATATCTACGGGTCGGCAACGACTATACCGTCACCACATCGTCCTTCAACCACTTCGTCGCGGGCTTCGACCGGCTTTACCAATTCAATCGGGCAAGTTCGGTCGGCTTTAGTCCGGACTTCGACCAGCTTCTCGGCATTCAGGGTCTCAGCGGACCGGCGTTTCCAGCCATCTCCTTCTCCAGCACCGCTGTTCCCAGCTACAACAGCCTTGGGTACAACAATGACTCCATCCAGCCGGTCAATCTCTTCGAAGTTACCGACATTTACACTCTTTCGAAGGGCCGCCACACGCTCAACTTTGGACTCGACTTCCGCAAGGACCAATTCACCAACGAAGACAAGGGCGCAAACTCCGGCAGCTTCTCCTTCGCGCAGTTCCAGACCAGTGCAGCGCCGGGTGATGTGCAATCCGGCGACGGCTTTGCGAGCCTGCTCCTGGGCAATGTTTTCAAGGCCAACGCCGGTCTACAGAGCCAAGCACCCCGCATTGGACAGGCCTACTACGCCGCCTTTATTCAGGACGACTTTAAGATTACGCATAATTTCCTGATCAACCTTGGTCTCCGTTACGACATCGATAAGCCACGCAACGAGGCCCACGGCAACTTTTCGAACTTCAGCCCAACGCTGCCTAACTCCGGGGCGGGCGGCATCCCCGGATCACTCTATTTTGCTGGCACCGGCACAGGCCGCATCGGCGGCAGCGGCGAGTTCGCGCAAACCTATAAGAAGGACTTTGCCCCACGCATCGGTTTCGCGTTCTCGCCCGATTCCTCCAATGGCAAGACCTCGATTCGTGGCGGCTTCGGCATCTACTACGGTCCGCTCGATTCTTCCGACTTCGGCTCCGCCAATCAATTCGGCTTCACCGCAAATCCGTCGTTTCGGAACACAGATGACTTCAGCCAAGCCTATTGCAACGGAGCGGCGACCGTCGGCACGACAACCACGTGCAACACCTTTAACGGCTTCGACCAGTCCTTTCCCAAATTTGCATTGCCACCGAACCTCGACCCCAATCAGGGCAACAATCAGGACCTCGGCAACCAGCTCGCCGGCCAATACATCGCTCCCGGCTTTGGCCGTCCAGCAGCGGTCTACAATTGGGGCTTTCAGGTGCAGCAGGAGCTGGCGACGGACCTGATCCTGACTCTCGGTTACATCGGAACAACCGGCACACACCTCCACTCAGACCTGCTCCAGATCAATGACCTTAACCCAAAGTACTTCGGCCTCGGCACTGCTTTAAACTCGGCCCTTCCCGCGGGTGCGCCGATACCTTTCGCCGGCTTCAACGGTACGCTCGGTCAATCACTGCGACCATTCCCGCAGTATCACGACATCTACTCGGGCGGCGGCATCGAGAATCTTGGCCACTCCAGCTACCAGGCCCTGACCGCCAAGCTCGAGCGTCGCTTCCACTCCGGCCTGAACCTGCTGGCCGCCTACACCTGGTCGAAGACGCTGACGGACGCCGACTCAACCATGCCCGCCTTTTCGGCCTTCAACGGTGCGCCAGGCAGCGTGCAGAACCCCTATAACCTGAAGAGCGAGAAGGCGGTCAGCTTCCAGGACGTGCCGCAAAACCTTGTCGTCAGCTACTTCTATGAGCTTCCGGTTGGCAAAGGCAAGAAGTTCCTTAATCACAACGCGGTCGTGAATGCCGTGGTCGGCGGCTTCCAGGTCGGCGGTATTGACCGTTATGTCAGCGGCACGCCCACCGCCTTCAACTGCACGCCCACCACCGTCGGCGCGTCGCTCGCCTGCTTGCGCTACGACATTGCCTCTGGCATTGTGAATCGTGGCGCGGGCGCGAACGCCGTTAATCCGCAAGCGCGGCAGGTCTTCAACCCCGCCGCCTTTACCGACCCAAGCACGGCCGGCGCAATCGCCCTGGGCAACTCTCCGCGTGTTAACGCCGGCTATCGCACGCCGGTCTACAAGAACGAAGACTTCTCCATCATCAAGCACGTCGCCAACTTCGGCGAGTTTGGCGACATCCAGCTCCACGTCGACCTCTTCAATGCCTTCAACCGCGTCCACCTGGGCGGTCTGAACACCAACCCAAACGATCAGCCCACAGCGACCGATCCTAACAACCACTTCGGCTCATACACCGGCGACTTCGGGACACCAACTATCCGGCAGTTCATCCTCCGCTACACTTTTTAGCTGAGCTGTATGCTTCTCTCACACGGCGGCGTCCTCGTGGCGCCGCTTCTCCTTGCTCCCAGTTAGCACGAGACCGCCGATGATTCTCTTCACAATGCGCCGAGCTTTTTGCCTTCTATTGGCCTTGGTTCTTAGGCCAAATCTGACCGGTCAAGCGAAGCCCAACGCACTTAGCCCCGTTGCCATCGAAGCCTTCCAGCGCGGCACCGAAGCCCTCCACGCCGGGCGCATGGCGGAGGTCGTCGACAATTTCCTGCAGGTCACCCGCGAGGCTCCCCGCTTTGCCGAAGGCTACCTCAATCTTGGGCTTGGCCTGGCGCAGCTCTCTCGCAACGAAGAGGCCGCCCAGGCGCTCGACAGGGCCATCGCCCTCAAACCTACCTTGCGGGGCGCGCATCTCTTCCTAGCCATTGCCGACTACCATCTTGGCCGTTTTGAGCCAGCAGCCGCTGCCATTCGCAAAGAGACCGCCGCCACGGCCCCCAATCCGCAGGCCTGGATGTGGCAAGGCATCATCGATCTCGCGCGCGGACAGCTTACCGGTGCCGTGCAGGACCTCGATCGCGCCGCCTCCCTTGACCCGAAAAACGTCGACATTCTTTATCATCGCGGCCGCGCAGCCCTTGCGCTCTCCCGCCAGAGCTATGAGACGATGTTCCAGCTCGATCCCAAGTCATGGCACGTCAACCAAGTCCTCGCCGAGGCGGATGTGGAGTCGGGCAACGACAAGGACGCCGTCGAGCAACTCAAGCTCGCCATCGCCGCCGCCCCGCCGCAAGGTGGATTGTATGAGGCGCTCGGCAGTTCGCTGTGGCGGCTCGGACGCTACGAAGAGGCCCAGCAGGCCTACGAGACGGCCCTCAAGCTCGACCCGGACGACACCCTTACCCTCTATAAACTCGGCTGCCTGCGCGTCGACCGCTCTGACGCCGCCGGAGGCAAACCGTTGCTCGAACGCGTCCTCACCGCTGACCCTTCGCTCGCCATGACGCGCTACTATCTTGGCCGCGCCGAGTCGCAGCTCGGCAACGACCAGGCCGCCATCGTCGACTTCACCAACACCATCGACGAGCATCTCGACGCCGAGACCACCAAGCTCGCCTACTTTCAACTCGCGCGCGCCTACCGTCGTGCGCACAACATTCCCGCGTCCAACGAAGCGCAGGCGAAGTACCGGCTGCTCGACTCGCAAGCCAAGTCGGCTCTTCAGGATAAGATGGGCCAACGCCGTGCCCACGCCGACCGCGACAGCAGCATACCCCCGCCCCACCCCCCCCCCCACGAGAACCCCCGAACGGCCCGGCACCCCCCCCACCCCCAA
>CAXTUR010000093.1:0-12455 GCA_964247455.1 uncultured Acidobacteriaceae bacterium
GCGATGCTGTAAACTATTGCAAAAAGGCACAATATCGTTTCAATGTGAAGAGTCCTCCTCTTCGCTATGACCTTAACCCGCCATTTTCTCATCCACATAGCACCACAGCCAGCGTTCGTCCGGCTGCGCAGAGGCAATGACCGGATGTTTGGATGCCTTGAAGTGCTTCGTGGCGTGCTTGTTCTTCGATGAGTCGCAGCAGCCGACGTGTCCGCAAGCAAGGCAGGTGCGGAGATGCACCCACTGATCGCCAAGCGCGACACACTCCCCGCAGACGTGGACCTTCGGCGCATGATACTTGCTGTGGGCAAGGTGTTCGCAGAGCGGCATCGTGTTCTCCCTGCAAGAGGATACTGGCAATGTGGATGCCCTTGCTGACGGAAGGGCCACGTACGCTAGATTAGCCTTCATAATCGAGAGATGCGACCCGTTCCTGAGACTCCCGCGAACCTGCCGCTCATTCGCGAGTATCTGGCGTACCTGCACGTGGAAAAAGGGATGCGGCCCGCTTCGTGCGAGGCGTACGCAAGCGATCTGGCGCAGTTTGCCGAGCATCTGGAGAAGCACGACGCGCTGCTGGCCACGGCTGGGCAGGCCGACGTAGGCGCGTTCATGCAGGATCTGCGAAGCCATGGGGTCGAGTCCCGGTCAATCGCGCGCAAGCTAAGCTGCCTGCGCGGCTTCTTCCGCTGGATGCTGCTCGACAAGCGTATCGCGCACGATCCCACCGTCAACACGGAGAGTCCGGCCAGCTGGAAGGTCCTGCCCAAATCGCTGGCCGAGGGTGAAGTGGCCGAGATGCTGGAGCTGTTCGGAGCCGCCGCCGGGGCAGCCGACGCCGACGGTCTGGCCCTGCGCGACCACGCGATCCTGGAGCTTCTCTACGCGGGCGGGCTGCGCGTGGGCGAGATCTGCGCGCTCGGCGTGGAGGACCTGCACCTCGACCAGGCGCGGGCGCAGGTGCGCGGCAAGGGGGACAAAGAGCGCATCGTGCCGCTGGGCGAACGAGCCGTCGCGGCGTTGGAACGGTATCTGTCGCTGAGCAGGCCGACTCTGGTGCGTGCGGGACGGGTAGAGCGCGGCCTCTTCCTCAGCGTGCGCGGCCGTCCGCTCACCCGCAACTGGGTTTGGGAGATGGTGCGCGACGCGGCCAAACTGGACGGCGTCAAGGCCAGTCCGCACACCCTGCGGCACAGCTGCGCGACGCATATGGTCGAGCATGGGGCCGATCTGCGAAGCGTCCAGACGCTGCTCGGCCACGCGGATATTGCGACCACGCAGGTCTACACGCATGTGGCCCTTGGACACCTCAAGGCGGTGCATCGGTTGCATCATCCGCGCGGAAGAGGCAGGGAAGAGGGAAGAGGGAAGGGGGAAGAGCGTGCCTAAGGCGTCGCTCGTTGAGGGTTTGGCCGAAGAGTTTCTGCGGATGCTGGCAGCGGAGCGTGGTGCCTCGGAGCATACGGTGCGGGCCTATGCGCGGGAAGTGCGCGGGTTTGCGGAGTATATGGGCAAAGCTCTCGGCAAGGAGGCCGCGATCGGCTCCGTGGAGCACCTGCACATTCGCGCCTACCTGGGTCTTCTATATGACCGCGGGTTGAGCAAACCAAGTGCCGCGCGGGCCTTGGCGGCGGTGCGGAGCTGGTTCAAGTGGCTCGCTAAAGAGGGCCACGTCGCAAAGAACCCGGCGGTGCTGGTTTCGACCCCGAAGCGACCGCTGCACCTCCCGCGCGTGCCCAGCATGGAAGAGGTCAACCGTGTGCTCGACTCGCTCGAAGGCCGGGCGAACTCATCCGTAGAAGAGATCGCCGCCTGGCCGGAACGCGAGCGCGTCATCTTCGAGCTGCTCTACGGCTGCGGCATTCGTAACTCGGAACTGGTGGGACTCGACCTCCTCAGCCTCCGCCTGCGCGACGACGTGGTTCTGGTGCGCGGCAAGGGCAAGAAGGAGCGCCTTGTCCCGCTCGGGGAGATGGCGGCGGTTGCGCTCCGCGAGTACCTGCCGCTGCGCGAGGCGAAGCTGTTTGCAGCTGACAAAGGAGCGCTGGTCCATACCGGACCCCTGCTGCTGAACCTCCGTCTGCGGGGAGACTGCCGCCTGACCACCCGCAGCGTGGGTCGCATCGTCAAGGCTATCGCCGAGTCGCGCGGGCTGACCGCGGACGTCCATCCGCACACCCTGCGCCACGCCTTCGGCACGCATATGCTGGAAGAAGGCGCAGACCTCCGCGCGATCCAGGAGATGCTGGGTCACGAACGGCTCTCAACCACACAGCGATATACGCAGCTGACGGTGGGCCAGGTGCAGCGCGTCTACGACGAAACGCACCCGCGCGCTAGGTAGCCTGGAGCAAAGTGCTACTGATGTAGCGATACCTTGCTTCTCTTGTTTGTCATTCCCGAAGGGAATCTGCGTCTTCGTTGCTGCGCTGTTAACCCTGTCTAAGCAGAGATCGCTTCCGCCACAGGCAGCTCAACATGGAGCCACTCCGCAAAGCCATCTTCCGGAACTTCAACCAGGTGCGTCTTTGCAGCGGGAAGCGGCTGGCCGTCCAGCGCCAAACCTTCAGGTGAAACTCGATCGCTTCACGAAGGTTCTGCCGCATCTCTTCGAGCGTGTGGCCCGTGCTGGCGCACCCGGGAACGTCGGGTGCGAAGCCGCTCATATTGCTAGAGCCGTTTTCACAGATAACCAGATACCGTAGCGTCCACGCTACCGTACAGGCGTCGCGGAGAGCCGCGGGCTGCGGCCATCCGTCGCCTGCTGAAAGTGCAGCCCACCCGGACAGAACTCAGAGTCCGACTTGATCTTGTGCTTCATGTGCCGGGTGGCTTCGTCCGCGGCGGTGCGAACGTTGAGCTTGACCGCGCCGAAGCAGTCTTTGCAGCGGAACTCCGTGTCGAAGTCGGCAAGGGCGTCGGCCACCGTCTTCAGCTTCCAAAACGGCTCATAGCCGCCCGTTGCGCGGACGCGGCGGCGTTTTACCTGGCACTCGTGGATCATCTCGCGTTCGACTGCCGGCATGGGGTTCCCTCGTAAAGCGTACTGGAAGTGGAGCGTGAGTACTTCTTTCCGGTGCGGTGCAGACTCCGTCTACTCGACGGGATGTTCAGAGAGCTTGGCTTCGCGTCCGTCGGTGGCTTTCTTGAAGAGCATTCCGCCCGCGCAGTACTCGGAGTCGGCGGGGAGCTTGTGCTCGGCGTAGGCGACTGTCTCAGCCTTGCCGTTGCGGCCCAGCAGCTTGACCGCGCCATGGCAGTCCTTGCAGCGGAACTCCGTGTCACTGTCGACGAGCGCGACGGCAACCTTTTTGACCTTCCAATACGGCTCGTACCCTCCGCCCTCTTTCAAGCGGCGGCGGCGTACTTCACACTCGTACATCTTTTCGCGTTCCGGTGCCATTATCTTCCCGTTCCCCCGACCGTCATGCGGTCGAGCTTTACTGTCGGCATGCCGACGCCAACCGGGACGCTCTGCCCGGCCTTGCCGCAGGTGCCAATGCCTTCATCGAGCGCCAGATCGTTACCCACCATCGACACGTACTTGAGTGCTTCCGGTCCGTTGCCGATCAGCGTCGCGCCTTTGACCGGCCGTGTCACCTTGCCGTCCTCGATCAGATACGCCTCCGAGGCCGAAAAGACGAATTTACCGTTTGTGATGTCGACCTGCCCGCCGCCGAAGTTGACCGCGTAGAGGCCGCGCTGGACGGACTTGATGATGTCCTCGGGCTGGTCGTCGCCGTTCAGCATATAGGTGTTCGTCATGCGCGGCATCGGGATGTGATGGTAGCTTTCCCGTCGTCCAGAGCCCGTATTCGGCATCCCCATCAGGCGCGAGTTCAGTTTGTCCGACAGAAAGCCTTTCAGGATGCCGTTCTCGATCAGCACCGTCTCCTGCGTCGGATGGCCTTCGTCGTCCATGTTGATCGACCCGCGCCGGTTCGGCATCAGGCCGTTGTCGACGACGGTGACCTTCGTGCTCGCGACCTGCTGGCCGATCAGACCGGCGAACGCGGACGTCTTTTTGCGGTTGAAGTCGGCTTCCAGGCCATGCCCCACGGCCTCATGCAGCAGCACACCCGGCCACCCCGGCCCAAGCACAACCGGCATCTCCCCCGCGGGCGCATCCACCGCGCCGAGCTGCAAGATCGCCGTCCGGGCCGCCTCGCGCGCGAAGTGCTCCGGCGACTTTTCTGCCTCGAAAAAGTCGAGTGTGACGCGCCCGCCGCCGCCTGAGGTCCCGCGCGCCGTGTTGACGCCGTCCTTCGCGATGACGAAGACGTTGAGGCGTGCCAAGGGCTGGGTGTCCGAGGCGAACGTGCCGTCCGAAGCCGCGACCAGGATGCGGCGTAACTCGTCATTAAACCCGGACCGTACCTGCGTAATCCGCGAATCATACGCGCGCGCAGCCTGGTCGGCCCGTTGGATCAAGTGCAGCTTGGCCGCAATCTCCGCGTCGGCAGTAGCTCCAGCTACGGGGTAAAGGCTGCGCGTCTCCGCATGTCGGAAACCCGACATCTGCTGCTTCGCCGGTCCGCTCGCGATCAGCGCGGCAGTACGCGCAGCCTTTAGCAGTCGGTCCGACGAGAGATCGTCGGTATAGGCATAACCGGTGCGCTCCCCCGAAACTACCCGGATGCCGCAGCCGACGCTGATCCCCTGCGAAGCAGACTTGACCAACGACTCATCGATCCCTAACGAAGTCGAGGTGACGGACTCGAAGTACAAATCCGCGTAATCGCCTCCAGCGGAGAGAGCTTCGCCGAGACAGCGTTCCATCAGTCGTTCCGACAGGCCGAGTTTTTCTATGAAGTAGAGCTTGTGGTCCGCGTGCGGGAGGGTCATCTGTTTCGATTCTAGGCTTTGCGCGGAGAAGGGGCAAATGAACAAATGCTTACCCACCGAATCTGTCATTCCGCAGCGAAGTGGAGGAATCCGCTTTTCGCTTCCACCATGACCACACGTGAAGTAGGGTGTGATGGCTAAAGCCGCGCTCAACGTCCTTGCGACGGATCAGCCGAGCCCGCGACCGTCAAATCATACGTCACCTTTGTCGACGCCTCGCCCGCATAGCAATTCCCGTCCGGGGCGTACGTCTTCGCGCACGCCGCTGTATTCGCTGGACGCCGCGGCGACTGCGCGTACTGCCACGCCACCGCTCCCACAGTTCCGCTCGCTGACAAAGGAGGTGGCTGCAGCGTACAGCCTGGAGCCGGCGGACACGCATCCTGGTACACCCACATCGCCACCTCGTGCAGATGCCGCGCGGCAATCTCTTCGCGAACATTCTGGGCGGTCGTCATCGTATGACCCGGCCCATCCGGCGCCGGCTGCCCGCTGAGATACATCCCCGCACGGAAGCCAGACTTCGCCACCGCCTCGGTCCAGCTCAGCACATACGCCATCTGCTCCGGCAGCAGCCGCCCTCCTTCTTCCTGATCGAGAAAGAGGATCGTACGCGCAGGGAAGTGTTCGCGCGTGGCCGCTGCTGCGGCGGCTTCCCCATCCTTACGTCCGAGCGCGTCGGCCTTCAAAGACGCCGCCTTGATCTCCTTATCCAGCTTGCCGTTGGCGAGCACCAGAAACCCGAAGCCCGCGCGGATGACCTCCTCCCGCTTGCCCAGCCACTCGTTCCGGCGCGCGCCCGGAGGATTGTTTAGCCAATAGCCGACGAAGTCGAAGTGCCGCTTCAGCGAGACGAGCGCGTCGTTACCCGGGTACTCGTTGCTATCAATGCCGATAAACGTCTTCGGCCCGCTTTGGCCGATAAGTCGGGGGACAGGGAACACGAAGACATATACCAGAAGCAGGATCAGACAGATGGGCTGGAACCGGTTTCTCATCACACCCAAAGGATATACGGAGGCTGTGCTACCTTCCTTGCAAGGACGGCCTGAGCGTCGTAAGGCAAGCCTGGGCGATCCTTGCGAGGTGGACGATCCGTTTCAGAAGGAGATGAGGGTGGAGAGCGACGCGCGGTACCCGATTGGACGATTCACCAAGCCCGAAACCGTTTCGCCGGACGAGCTGAAGGACGCGATTATGGCCATCGCCGGTCTGCCCGGGCAGTTGCGGAACGCCGTGGAAGGTTTAGAGCCGGACCGGCTCATGACGCCGTACCGCAAGGAAGGATGGACGGTCCAACAGCTGGTGCATCATATCGCCGACAGCCACATGAATGCGTTCGTCCGTATCCGGCTGGCGCTCACGGAGGAGTGGCCGACGATCACGACCTATAACGAGAAGGCATGGGCGGAGCTGCATGACGCGCTGTCGCCGGTGCAGTGGTCGCTTGAGCTGATTGAGGCATTGCACGCGCGCTGGGTGATGCTGCTTTTTTCCTTGGATGAAGCACAGTTGAAGCGCGGCTATACGCATCCGGTCAACGGACGGACCACGATTGAATCGGCGACGATGCTCTATGCCTGGCACTCGCGGCACCATCTGGCGCATATCACACAGCTTCGATTGGCGGAGGGTTGGTGATTGCGTTGGCCAAAGACGCCGGCGCGATCGGACGATGCTTTGCGGTGATGTCGCAGTTACGGCCGACGCTGATAGAAGCCGAGTTCGTGGCTCGGATCAAGGCGCAGCAGGCGGAGGGCTACCGCCTGGCGTTTCTTGAGCGTGAGGGCGCAGTGGTGACGGTCGCCGGGTTTCGCGTCTACGGAATGCTGCACAGCGGGCGAACGATGTACGTCGACGATCTGGTGACGGATGAGGCGCGCCGGTCGCAAGGGCATGGCGAGGTGATGCTGCGCTGGCTCATCGACTACGCCCGAGCGGCGGGCTGTGCCAGCTTCTCGCTCGACTCTGGCACCCAGCGGACGGGGGCTCATGCCTTCTACTTTCGCGAAGGGATGCGGATTTCGAGTTTCCACTTTCATCTTCCGTTGTAGCATCCAGCCATGCCGCCACGCAGTGTCGCCTCCGCGGAGATCGCCGCACCACCCGAAGTCGTCGCAGCGGCGCTGGAGGACTTCCTCGCCCAGCATCCGCGCGCCGTCGTGCTGGAGGATAGCAAGGCCATCTTCTCGATGGACGAGGCTAAGTACACGCTGAGCACCGAACACGGTCGGTGCTCCCTGCATCTGTGGAGCGAGGAGCGCAACCTCGTCCGGCGGGTCTCCGCCACGGCCATGCGGAACGGTGTGCTGCGACTGAGCACGCTGCGCTTCGGCCAGAGCAAGCCGCAGATGCTTGAGTTCGCCCCCGACCGCGACCGCCGCACGCCTTCAACGCGAGAGGCCACACGAGCGCGCTATCTCAAGACGCTCGACCGTGTTCTGCTGCGCGTCTTTCCTGAGTGGAAGGCCGAGAGCTTTCGCACCGCTATGGACCTTGAAAAAAGCTTCGGTCCGGCCTACGCGCGGGGCGTGCTCGTCAAAGGCAATCAAGCCTGGGCGGTGATCGCGGTCAACGAAGAAGAGACGCAAGCGACGGTCGACGGCATCCTGACGCTCGGCATCCTGTGGCTGCACGACTGCCGTGAGCGCGCGAGTGGGCGGCGGCTCTTCCAGGGGCTGCGCGCGATCGTGCCGCGCGGTATGGGAACGCTGAGTGTCTCGCGGCTGGCATGGCTCAACGCTGACGCCGCCAAGTGGGAGCTGTGGGAGCTCGACGAGGCCTCCGAAGAGATGGAGGAGCGCGACGCCGCCGACCACGGCAATCTCGCCACACGGTTGGTGCGCGCGCCCAACGAGCAGGCCGGCCACGAGCGCTTCGCCGAGGCAACCGCCAAGGTGATGGCGCTGGTGCCGCAGGCAGCACGCGCCGAGGTGGAGCAGCGGCTGCGCAGCGGGACAGAGCTTGGCTTCTTGCTCCACGGCCTGGAGTTCGCTCGCGTACGCATGGCCGTCTCGGCGCAGAGCTTCAACCGCGCGCTGGAGATCACCTTCGGCGCGGGCGCGAACGAGACGCCGCTGACGGACGAGAACGCGGCCGAGCTGCGCGAGATGACGTCGAGACTCTTCGCCCGGCGCGCGGTCGACGGTGGGCAGCGCGATCCGCTCTTCCGCATGCAGCCCGAGCGCTGGTTGGAAAGCATGCTGCGCCGTAACCTGGAGCCGCTCGATTCGCACCTTGACCCGGCTCACGTCTACACCCAAGTTCCGGCCTTTGCGGCGGCCGATCGCGGAATGCTCGATCTGCTTGGCGTCGACACCGACGGGCGGCTCGCGGTCATCGAGCTGAAAGCCGAAGAAGACCTCCACCTGGCCCTGCAAGGACTCGACTATTGGGTGCGGGTGCGCTGGCATCACCTGCAAAACCCCGACTCCGCGACCGGGCTGGGTGAGTTTCAGTGCCTGGGATACTTCGGCGGCATAGTGCTATCGGCGGAGGCTCCCCGGCTTTACCTCGCCGCGCCCGCGTTGCGCATCCACCCCGCAACGGAGGTAGTGCTCAAGTACCTCTCACCACGCGTGGACTGGACGCTTGTGGCGCTAGACGAACGCTGGCGTCGCCAAGTCAAAGTCGTCTGGCGCAAGCGGGCGGGGGAGAAGGCGCGCGGCGAGTACACTCTTCCCGGCTAAACATACGCTCCGTTGCTTGCTTTTCTGTTTGTCGTTCCCAAAGGGAAATCTGCGTCTCCGAACTTCTGCAGTCCGATTAACCCGCGGAGGCAGAAACCGGGGATATCCTATCAAATAACCTCCTTAGAATGAATATTTTGCGTCAAGGTATCATTCTAAACGCCTCATTCTAAATATCTTACTTTTTGCGCATCTTTTAAGCTGGAAAGTTGCAGGTTCGACCTCGCGGCATTCATGCAGAAAGATACAAGTGGTTCATAATAAATTGCTTGCGTGAATTAAGCGGCGGTCTGCGCATCGTTCTCAAAGTACAGATACCGGCGCCAGCTCGGGTCGGCTGAGCCGATCATCCGCATGATGTGCCGCGACGTATGGAGCGAGAACGGGCGCGGCTCCCGCATCAGCTTCATGTCGGTCAACTCATGCAGGAGCTGGTTGCCCTTACGCCGGTTGCAGTCGTGGCAGCACGCGACGAGGTTTTCCCAGGTGGAGAGGCCCCCGCGTGAACGGGGCAAAACGTGGTCGAGGGTCAACTCCCCGGCGGTAAGAATGATGCCGCAATACTGACAGCAGTTGCGGTCGCGGAGGAGGATGTTCTTGCGGCTGAGCGCGCGGGTCTGGTGTGGGATGCGGCGGTAGTCCAGCAAACGGATGACCGACGGCATGGCCACCTGAAAGCGGGCGGCGTGGAGGATCGTGCCCTGCTCCTCTTCGGTGCGGGCGACGCCTTTGAGCACGAGGACGAGGGCGCGCCTTGCCCCACAGATGTTGATGGGCTCGTAGCTTGCGTTCAGCACCAGCACCGGCGTCTGCATGGCGGGCTGACGGAAGACGCCGACGCGCACATCGAGTTCGGTCATCACGCGACCGCTGCTGTGCGTGTGCGCGGAGTGGGGGCGTTGGCTGGCTCGCTGTTTCAGTTTGCGTGTTTTGCCCGACTGCATGATGACTGCCCTCCAAAGGTGTGGACTGTGCCGGTTGTGGTTGCGGTAGCATCCCAAAGCACTACACTTTCTGCCTGGGCGCGGGAAACGGTGGCGACAAAGACGCGGGCCGCTCCGGCCTTGCGGAGGACGCGGGCGCACTCGCGGGTGGTCGCGCCGGTGGTGAACACATCGTCGACCAGCAGAGCGGTACGACCGGCGACGGGAATGGCGGCGTTAACCTCAAAGGCTCCTTGGACGTTGGTGCGGCGGCCTTTAGGGGTGAGGGCGAACTGGCTCTCGGTGTCGCGGATGCGGCGAAGGAGCCGGTGTTGCGCCCGCAGGCGGAGCGCCGGGTGCGACTTCTTCAGCAGCGCGGCGGCTTCGTCGGCAAGCAGGACGGATTGGTTGAAGCCGCGCTGCCGTTCGCGGGTGGCGAAGAGCGGAACGGCGATCAGGGTAACGTCGCCGGTGAGGTTGAGTGAAGCAATGGCCTGAGCGAGCATCCCGCCCATCGGCTTGGCGACCGCCCGGACACGGTCGTATTTGAGCAGATGGATCAGCTCGCGAAGTTCATTCTCGTGGACAGAGTAAGCCGCAGCTCGATCAAAGGAGGGCGGAACGCGTCGGCAGGGAGTACAAATGGCACCCTCTGCCGGATACTGCGCCTCGAAGCGATCGCTCTCCAGATCCATCTGCATGGCTTCGCCACAGTAATAACAGAGGGTAGAGGTCTGGGGCCTTACGCGATTAACGCAGCCATCGCAAATGGGGGAGAGCCCGGCGCGTGTTAGCGGGGCGTGGCAGGTCTTGCAGTCGGACGGAAAGAACGTTGTGACTAGATCGTCGAGCACGGAACGTGCCCAGCGGCCTAGGGACGAAAGACCATGCGGAGCCGAAGCAACTCCGACGGGCCGGTCGAGCGTTTGAACCATCAAGCTTTCGCTGAAGGCGGACCTCACTCGCGGGCGCTCCAGGTCGGTCCGACCGCGCCATGGCCGAAGTATAAGCCGAGACGCGGCAGAACGCCACTGGGGTTCGGAGAAATTGTTTAGAAGGTGTGCGACGCGCCAAGGATGACGGCGTAGTCGGCGAAAGCGGCGTCTCCGTGCGTATGGTTGGCCAGATCGTAGACGGACGCTCGCCGGTTCCGCTGCACGGCCCAGGGCGCGGTCAGCGAGATCATGTCGCGGCGGCGCTGGTACTGTAGCGCCGGTTCGACCGAGATGATATAGCCGGGCCGGCGGAAGCCGTCGCTTTTGCCGAAGGCGTCGCGGACAGGGATGCCTTCCATGCGTCCGCCGAAGCTGGCGGCCAAGCCCCGCACGCGCGGAACATGACGCGACAGCCCGGCGCGGAAGAGGTACTGATCCGTCGCGGACATAGTGGACTGGATGCCGGTGCGGTACGTCGGGACGCCGTTGGTGTCTGCGGGGTTGAAGAGCCATGAGCCCTGAAAGTAGCCGACGGTGTGGAAGAGCGTCTGCTTATACGCCTGCGAACCGAGGGTAAAGCCCCAGGTGCCGTCGCCGGGCTGGAGCGATTGGTCGGCGACTACTTTCTGCACAGTGCCGTTGGCGAGGCGACCGGTGCCCTGGCCATTGCTGAGGCCGGTGGGCAGCTTTAGGCCAAGCGAGAAGGCGATGTTGCCGCCATTCTCAGCCGGTGGGCGGAGCACCCATGCCTGCGCGCCGAGGATCATGTCGCCGACGCCGGCGATATTGTAGACGCCGTTGGGCGGGTACTTTTGGTTGCGGGAGCCCTGGAGCACCGGGACGAAGGCGTTGACCGACCAGCGCGGCGTAAGCTGCATTTCGGCGGCGATGTTGTAGATGTTCTGGTGGTTCTTGATCTGCGTGTTGAGGACAGCGCGTTGGGTCTGCTCGACCGTGCCAACGAAGTGGCGGAAGGAGCTGAACGACCGCCAGTCGACCTCGACGGTAAGGGGATGGTGGCGCAGGAAGTTGGGGCCGCCGGTCTCGGCCACGCCGTTGGGCGAGGTGATGCAGCTCTGAATGGTGCTGCTGGTATGCGCGGCGAGGCAGCCCTGCGCATGGAGGTTGGCAGCGGACGGAAGCACGGCGAGCGCGGCCACAAGGCAGAGAGGAAGCAGGGAAGTGTTTTTCATGGCCCACTCACTCTAGGAGCGGCGGTGTGGAAGGCGCATCGTCTGGAAGATGGATATGTTCTCCATCGAACGATGGGTGTGTGCGGTGGCGCGCGGTAGGTAGAGTGACGCAATGCGATATCTGGCGATAGTAGTTGGGATGGCGTTTAGTCTGGGCGCGCAAAGCGGCTTGAAGGGTGCTGGGTTTCGTGATCTGTCGGGCGGAGCGCATACGCTGGCCGAGCTGCGCGGACATCCGGCGGTGGTGAACTTCTGGGCGACGTGGTGCGCGCCGTGCCGGGAAGAGATGCCGCGCTTGCAGAAGCTGAACGACAGCTATGCGCCGCAACAAGTCCGGTTTGTGGCGGTGTCGCTGGACGCGCTTGAGACGCAGGGCAAGATTGACGCGGCGGTGCGGAAGAGCGGGCTGCGGATGCCGGTGTGGACGGGCGCGACGGAGCGGACGCTGGCCGACCTGAAGCTGGGCGTGCTGGTGCCAGCGACGCTGATCCTCGACGCCGACGGGCAGGTGATCGGCAAGATCGAGGGCGAGGCGCGGGAGCGGGACGTGCGGTCACGGCTGGACTGGCTGCTCGGCGGCAAACAGGGCAAGCAGCCCAAGGTGGAGCAGAAGAACGACTGGTAGGCGCGCTGGTACACTCCGATGCATCCTTCGCACCGGAGAAAACCGACCATGGTCACGCCTGTCGTCTCGAAGCCCGTCTTTCAGCCGTTCGTTCCCGCCACTGCGACACGTCCGGAGTTTACCCCGCGCGCTCTGATTCTTGGGGCGTTGTTTGGGGTGCTGTTCGGCGCGGTGACGGTGTACGTTGGGCTGCGGGCCGGGCTGACGGTGGCCGCGAGCATCCCGATCTCGGTGCTGTCGATCTC
>CAXTUR010000094.1:0-12349 GCA_964247455.1 uncultured Acidobacteriaceae bacterium
GTAGCTCTGCCCCGGCAGGCGCGTGTCGAAGTACCCCTTCACCGAGAACTGTCCCGCCCCGACGTTCACCGCCGCCACCACATCTCTGTTCGCCAGCGCGACATACAGCGTCTTCCCGTCCGGCGAAATCTCCAGCGCGCACGGATGCGTACCAGGCTTCACCGGATCGCTCGGCTTCAACAACGGGAGCTTGCGTCCCACCACGCCTTTTACCAAATCGAGTTCGACCACCTCGCTCGCATTCCAAAGCGCGACAAACGCCCGTCTGCCGTCCTTCGTGACTGCGAGTGCCGCCGGGTACGTGGAGGGCACAGCATCGGCTTCGGACAAATCGAAAGTCTGCATGATCTGATCGGTCTTAGGGTCTAGTAGCAGTACGTTGTCCGACAACATATCCGCTACGAGGAGCCACTCGGGGATAGCGTCCTCCGACCGCCCCTTACCCTTCCACGTATAGGTCACATCCGCGATCGCCGCCGGAAACGGCACCCCCTTATCGCCATCCACTTGCCCGATCAGCTTCGTCACCCGCCCCGCCGCCAACGGCTGCAGCGGAATCGCAATCATCCGCTCCCGCGCAATCTTCCCCTCTGCGAACCCGTACACCACCACGCCGCTGCCCGTGTTCTTCGCCCCGTCGCCGATCGGATTGCTGGTCGACCCCATGCTCGCGTACAGGTGCTTGCCGTCCGCCGAGAACGCCAGCCCCGAGTAGAGCGTCTGCTTGGCGCGCACCGGCGTGCGGTCGTCGGGAAAGTCTGCTACCGCGCCCGTCCGCGTGTCCATCACCGAGAGCGACTGCTTGTACTCCGACTCGAACGTACCGAATCCTGCATTCACCGTCACTACGTAGCGGCCGTCCGGCGATACCGCCATCGACATCGGCAGCCCGTTGATGCGCTGCGGCATGCCGGGCACCGTCCCTAAGATGGCCTTGCTCGTCGGCAGGTTCACCACCGCGTCCTGGCCCTGGGCCGCAATCGACATGCACACCGCACCCGCCGCTATCGTTATCTGAAAAGATCGCATCCGCAAACAGTACCAAATGAGGCTACCGACCGCGATTACAAAACTGTTACACCCCCTCATGCCCGCACCCTGCTAGCGTTATTGATTAGAGCAATCCATACGCTCGACCGAGGACCCAAGGAACACATGACTCCCATTCTGCTGACGCCCGAAGAAGAAAAGATCAACGCCTACAAGCCGGTCAAGAACGTCGCCGCGATGCCTGCCTTGGCTGAGGTCCAGACCAAGATCAAGCAGGATCTCCGTATGGGCCGCGAGCACCAGCAGGGCCGCATCAACTGGATCACCACGATTGCCATGGGTGCGTTCCACGTCGGTGCTATTGCCGCGCTCTTCTTCTTCTCCTGGGCTAACCTCATCACCTTCTTCGTGATGTACTTCTTCGCGATCAACATTGGTATTGGCGTGGCCTACCACCGCTTGCTGACACACCGCGGCTATCGTACTCCCAAGTGGGTCGAGTACTTCGTCACCGCCTGCGGCTGCCTCGCGCTGGAGGGCGGACCGATTTTCTGGGTCGCGACTCACCGCGTCCATCATCAGAACTCCGATCATGAGGGCGACCCCCACACCCCGCACGACGGCACCTGGTGGGCTCACGCCGGTTGGATTCTTTCCGGTCGCGCCCTCCACTCCGAGACGGCACTGCTCGGCCGCTACGCACCCGACCTGACCCGCGACCCGGTCCATGTCTGGCTTTCGAAGTACCACTACCTTCCGCTCGTCGGCACCGGTCTGGCGCAACTTGCTCTTGGCGCGACTCTCGCCCCAACGGGCCACCACATCCTGGGCGCGGTCTCGATGGTCCTCTGGGGAACCTTCCTCCGCGTCACCGTTGGCCTTCACGCCACTTGGCTCGTCAACTCCGCTACCCACCTGTGGGGCGCGCGCCGCTTCGAGACCAAAGACGACTCCCGTAATAACTGGTGGGTCGCGATCCTAACCGGCGGCGAAGGCTGGCATAACAACCACCACGCTCACCCCGTCAGCGCGCGCCACGGTCTAGCCTGGTACGAATTCGACATCAACTATTACTGCATCTGGCTACTCAGTAAAGTCGGCCTCGCCGAGAAGGTCCAGATTGCCAAGTTCGACCGCCACGACCCCAAGCCCGCAGGCGCATAACTAAACCAGCAACGAACGCCGCTCGCATAAGGGGCGGCGTTGCTGCGTCTCGCACTCTGTTCTTGCTCTCTCCGTTCTTTACAAAACCTGTCATCCTGAGCGAAGCCGGTCACAGCCTCACCGTGACCGACGGAGTCGAAGGACCTGCGGTTCCCGACGCTTACCGGTGTAGCCGGTACAAACTGCACCGGTCCGTCGACGCGTAGACGTTCTCCTCGGCCATGTCTTCAGAAGACACCGGCATCACCTCGCTCCACAGCAGCTGCCATGCGGGACGCTCCGTGAAGACCGCCTCTTCACGCGGCGTCTGGTAGAGCACTTCCACCACGCCTTTGTCCGTCCGGGCCTCCACCCTCTCAAGCAAGCGCCTCATCACCACCGCTCCAAACGGATTTGCCAGATACAGCAGGCACGGCCCAGCAGGCAACTCGAACTCCGTCGCATCCCCGCACACCACACGCACCGGCCGCAACGCCTTTCCCGCTGCGCGCCAGACTTGCAGATTTGCCTCCGCCAGCCGCGCCAATCCGGGATTCAGCTCCACCCCCACCACCTCGCGGAAGTGTAGCCCGGATGCCAGCATCACCGCCCGTCCCTTACCGCACCCCAGATCGACAAATGCAAAGCTCTCGGCCAATCCAGCGGGCGGCGTTGTCACCCATCGCCGGATCGTCTCATGGAACTTTGACGGCGGTATCCCGGCGTATGCCGTAATGTGGACATCGTGCGCGTGGCCGATCGCCAGATTGCCTCCCGTAATGACGCCGCTGGTGTCGACGCCATGTTCGCAATCGAAGGCGTGTGGTCTGCTGCCATCCTCTCGACGCAGCAGCTTGCTCGCCACCGCGCGCACACTGCCCACCCAGCCGCGCTGTGCCAGCGACCACTTCATCTTCTTCCACAAACGATCGACGGAGCCCATGCGCTGGATTTTACCCGCCGTGCCCGCTAACAATTTCATAGCTAAAGCAGGCGTTGATCTTTACCATCGGAGTGCACCCACACTAGTCCGGAGCCGCCATGACGTACACCGCATCCCCGAAGCACCTCCTCGCCGCGTTTTTCCTTCTTCTAAGCTCGCTCGTCATCGCCCAGGCACCCGCCGCAGCTGCTAAGCCCGCGAACGCCACCGGCCAATGCAAAGACGGCTCCTACTCCACCGCGTCCAGCAAATCCGGAGCCTGCCGTGGCCATAACGGCGTCAAGGACTGGTACGCCGCTGCCACAACTCCGGCGGCAACCAATCAGACGACCCAACCCGCTCCGGCGGCCACGGCAACCTCCGCCGCCAAGCCGCCCACGTCCGCACAGGGCGCTACTCCCATGCAGCAAGCCGCCAAGCCCGCCTCCTCCAAAGGCCCGAAAGCTAACCTCGCCAACACCCCCGCGGCTCCGGGCGGCGGTCCCGGCCTCGTCTGGGTCAACACTTCCTCGAACGTGTATCACTGCCCCGGGACAGACTTCTACGGCAAGACGAAAGCCGGCAGCTATATGTCCGAAGCCGCCGCCAAAGCCAAAGGCGCGCGCGCCGACCACGGCAACGCCTGCAGCAAGTAAAACAGGGAAGAGGGAGAAGGGAAGAGGAATAGAAACCTCGCTCTTGCTTTCTCTTCCCTCTTCCCTCCTATACCCTGTCTCTGTGAAAGAGATAAGGGAAAAGCAACCGCCCTTGCCTTCTCTTCCTCTTCCCTCTTCCCTCTTCCCTGTCCTTATGAACATCTCGCGCCGCCGCGGAGCTATCGCCTTCTTCATCACGCTGGGCGCGCTCCTTGTCGGGGGGCTGGTCACGCTCAACATCGGTTGGATCGTCAACAATAAAGAGCGCGCCGCCTATCTGGTCCTCGGCATCATCCTCTTTGCCCTGCTCATTGCTGGCGTTACCCTGAACACTGTCTTTCTCGTTCGCGAGATCCGCCGCAACGAGCGTCAGGACTCCTTCCTCAACGCCGTCACCCACGAGCTGAAAACCCCGATTGCCTCCATCCGTTTGTACCTCGAAACCCTCCAGCGCCGAGCGGCCAACCTGGACGAAGCCCAACGCCAGCACTTTTACGGCATCATGCTGGCCGACTCCGACCGTCTTCTCGCCACGGTAGAGCAGGTGCTCAAGGCCGGCGAGCTAGGCCAGCGTCAGCGCCAGCTCAACCGCGTTCCCATCGATCTCGAAGCCCTCGTCGCCGACTGCATCGCCACCACCCTCCGGCGCCACCATCTGCCCGCCGAGGCCATCCTCCTCCAACCCGTTCCCGGCGGCGTTCGTCTGCCAGTCAGCGGCATCCCCGAAGACCTCCGCACCGCCGTCCTCAACCTGCTCGACAACGCGGTCAAGTACTCGCCCAACGGCGTCCACATTGCCTGCCGCCTGGCCATCGCGCGCTACACCTCCGCCACGCTCACTATTACCGACACCGGGGTCGGCATCCCCGCCGGACAGCTCAAACGCATCTTCCATCGCTTCTACCGCGTTCCCGGACGCGACCCGGGACGAGATATGGTCAAGATCAAAGGCACGGGCCTGGGCCTCTTCCTCGTCAGCACTATCGCCCGCCAGCACGGCGGCGAGATCACCGCGCAGTCTCCCGGCCTCAACCAGGGCACCACCTTTGTGCTGAGACTTCCCCTCGCCGACCCGATTCTCGCTTCCATTTCAGCCACATGAGCACACGTCTCTTGATCGAAAGCTCCGCAGTACAATAGCCGTATGGCTACCACGACCGCCACCGTCATCCCACAAGGTCTTGCTCTTACGCCGGACTTCATGGCCCAGCATGATTTGACGCCCGGAACATCCGTCACCGTCACTGTCGGTAAAGCTCCTCGCAAGCTTCCCGCCCACATCGAGCAGTTGATCGAGGAGACGTGCGGGATGTTCGCCGGTACAGGCCCGTCAATGGCTGAAGAGCTGATCGTAGAACGCCGCGAAGAAGAGCGCCGCTTCAATGAGAAATGGAACATTCGTCTTTGATTCAAGCGCAGTTGTGCGCTATCTGGATCGCAAAGCGGGTTTGAGCGTGTTCGACAGATACTGAAAGATCGTGCCGCCGGAGATGCTAAGGTTGCTATCTCGGCCGTACAGTGGGGCGAGATCGCCAAGATCATTGGCAGGAGACACGGCACTCAAGCCGCTTCAGAAGTGCTTTCCCGACTGACTGATCTTGGTTTTGAAGCGGTGCCCGTGACCGCGCAAGACGCCGTTCGCGCGGCGATCTTTCAAAACGCGCTCGAGCTGTCTTAGCTGACGCGTTTGTCGTTGTGCTCGCGCAGCAGCATGAACAAAGCGTCGTCGTCACAGCGGACTTCGACTTTTAAGTCGCCGCCCATATCGTACCCATCGAGTTCCTCCCGCCCAATGTTACGTGACCGCCCTCATCGCCTTCGTTGAAGACGAGTCTTCCCCGCTCAGACCCTCTCACCTTCAAGGCCGCTCCCCGACATCACTTCGTCTGCTCAGACGACCCTCTGTAACGTTCTATCTGCTCCTCACGAGCTGGCATACGACACCTCAATGATCCAGCCTGGCCAGCCGCGTCCGGTACGCCTGATCCTGCTGATCCACAAACTGCTTGTATCCTGCAGGATCGACAAAGGCGTTTGCTTCGCCAGCCTTCATTCGCGCATACTTTGCGTCGAGGTTGAAGAACTGCGCGTGCGACCCCAGGAAGAGGTCGCAAGGCAGGCCATGCAGCATCCGGAAGGCCTTTGCATAGTCCGCCGCCATGTTGGGGTACTTCGGATCGCCACGCAACTTATAGTCGCTCAGCACCGACGTGCTACCCACGATCACCGCGTCGTAAGGCTTTCCACCCTCAACCACCTTCATCGTCCAGGTCGTACAGCCCTTGGTATGCCCCGGCGTCAGGTGCGCGACCAGTACCGTGCCGCCCAGCCACACCTCGTCGCCGTCATGCAATACACGGTCCACCTTCGCACGTGGAAACTGCGGGATACCGCCGTTCGCAAAGTCTGGCTTGCCGCCGCTCTCGACCACCGCCGCATCCCCGTCCATCACCTCATACTTCGCATGAGTCGCCCGGATGATAGCTGCGCTGCCCGCCGCGTGGTCAAAGTGCGCATGGCTGATCAGCAGCACCTTCACATCCGTCGGCTTGAAGCCAAGTGCCTTGATATTGCCGAAAATCTGCGGCACAGAGCTCGGAAGATTGCTGTTGATCAGGATGTCGCCGTCCGGCGTGACCACCAGATACGCCGCCAAATCCTGACTGCCGACGTAGTAGAGGTTCCCGGCGATGCGAAACGGAGCGTGGTTGGTCGTCCAGGATGGGTCTATTTCGGCGCGCATCACCCCGCACGCGCACAACCACACCATCAGCAATCGAAGCATCATCTTCGCAGCATACCCGCGCATCCAAAGGAAATGCACGCGATCCAGATCGAAAAAACCGGCGGTCCCGAAGTCCTCAACACCGTCACGCTACCCGAGCCCACTCCCGGGCCCGGCCAAGCACTGGTCCGCATTGAGGCCTCTGGCGTCAACTTCATCGACACCTATCACCGCGAAGGCCGTTACCCCGTCCCGCTCCCCTACATCCTTGGACAAGAGGCGGCGGGCACCGTCCTCTCCGTGGCTTCCGATGTATCTCAGATAAAGCCCGGAGACCGCGTGGCCTGGTGCGGCGTTCCCGGCACCTACGCCGAGTTTGCCCTAGCGCCCGCCGATCGCCTCGTCGCCGTTCCGGATGGCCTTTCGACCAAGCAGGCCGCTGCCGCGCTCCTCCAGGGCATGACGGCCCACTATCTCGCCCACTCCACCTACAACATCCAGCCCGGCGACGAGGTCCTCATCCACGCCGGCGCGGGTGGCACCGGTTTGCTCCTCACCCAGATGGCGCACCAACTCGGGGCGCGCGTCTTCGCCACCGTCTCCACCGAAGAAAAGGCCGAGCTCTCCCGCGCCGCCGGTGCCGACATCATCATCAACTACCGAGAGCACGACTTCGCCGCCGAAATCCGCAAGCACAGCGCCGGCCTCCACGCCGTCTACGATTCCGTCGGCAAAACCACCTTCGACCAGTCCCTCTCCCTCCTCCGTCCGCGCGGCATGATGGTGCTCTACGGCGGCGCAAGCGGCGCGGTCCCGCCCTTCGACCTTATCAAGCTCTCGACTATGGGCTCACTCTTTGTCACGCGCCCGACGCTTGGCCACTACACCGCCACTCGCAATGAACTCGAAGCTCGTGCCACCGCCGTCTTCCACTCCGTCGCCGACGGCAGCCTCAAGCTGCGCATCGAGCACACCTACCCGCTCGCCGATGCCACAGAGGCTCATCGCGACCTCGAAGGCCGCCGCACCACCGGCAAGCTGCTTCTCTTGCCTCAGTAATCTTGCCTTAGCTAACCCGCATCGCTACACTCATCCCATGGAAGTCAACGTCCATCACGCCAAGACACACCTCTCCAGGCTCATCGCCGCCGCCGAAGCAGGCGAAGAGGTCATCATCGCCCGCAACGGCAAACCCGCCGTTAGGCTCGTTCTCGCCGTTACCGAAGCGCCCGCCGCACCCGCTCCGGCAAAGCTCCCCGACCGCGTACCTGGCCGGCTCGCGGGCAAGATCATCCTCCCACCCAACTGGGAGAAGGAATGGGAGGAGTTCGACAACGAGATCGCCGACCTGATGATCAACGGCCCCATCTCGAACGACTTTCTTCCTGCTGAGTGGCCCGCTGAAGAGGACGAACGCTGAAAATCCTGCTCGATACAAATGCTCCCATCTGGTGGCTCAGCGATCCAGGCAAGCTCACACGGCAAGCTGATCAAGCTATCCGTAATTCAAACAACACCCTCCTGGTCAGCATCGTCTCCTTGTGGGAGCTCTCGATGAAGATCCGCTCCGGGAAGCTCACTGTGCTCGGCTCCTCCATTCAATATGTTGTCGACGAGATGCAAGCTCAGCGCATGACCACGCTCCCCGTCAACCTCGCGCATCTCTACCGTCATGAGCATCTCGACCCCATCCACCGCGATCCGTTCGACCGCATGATTATCGCCCAGGCGCTCGCCGAGCAGGTGCCCATCGTGACGTACGATCGCTCCTTTCCACAGTATGGCGTCGAGATCCTCTGGTAGCGGCGCATATCATCACGCGTCCAAGGGGAGGGCGAAGGAGCCGAACCATGTTGATCCAAACACGACGCCACGCGCTCTCATCTCTCCTTGGCCTCTTCCAAATCGCCGCGCTCACAGTCTTCTCCATCGACGCCTCCGCCGTCATCGTGCGCGGCACCGTTACCGACCCACTCGGCGCAGCCATTCCCCTCGCCAAGGTCGAACTCATCCAGGGTAAGCGCGCCGTCGCCTTTGCCCTCACCGGCGCGGATGGCACCTACGAGATCCTTTCCGACGCCCAGGGCCGTTTTCTGCTGCTCACCTCCGCCCGCACCTTTGCGCTCGGCGTCGGGGACGATTTCCATGGCGGCCGCTCCGAGGTCCTCACACGCCGCATCACGCTCGACCCTGCCCACATCACCGAGCAGGTCACCGTCACCGCCACCGGCACCCCGACGCCCCTTGCCCAGGTCAGCTCCGCCGTCACGCTCATCCCCACCCAGGCGCTAGAAACCCGCGTCGGCATTGTGGACGAATTGCGTCAGTCGCCCGGCGTCGCCGTCGTCCAGACCGGCCAAACCGGCGGCGTCACCTCACTCTTCGTCCGAGGCGGCAACTCCGACGCCAACAAGGTCCTAATTGACGGCATCCCTGCCGAAGACGTGGGCGGCCTCTTCGACTATGGCACTGTGTCGAGCACCGGCATCGGCAGCACAAGCAACCAGGGCACAGCCATCGAGCTCTACCGTGGCCCCGACTCCGTCCTCTATGGCTCGGACGCGGCAGCCTCCGCCCTCAGCATCACCACCACACGTGGCTCTTCGCTTCGGCCGGTCTTCAACTACTCGGGCGACGCCGGTAATCTCCACACCTGGCGCAACGAGGCCACGGCCAGCGGAGCGTACCGCAAGCTCGACTACTTCGCCGCCTTCTCGCGCTTCGACACTTCGAACGCCGTCGCGCTCGACCGCTTCCACGCCGCCACCTCCGTCGCCAACCTAGGCTACGATCTGCTGCCGAACACTCAACTGCGCTTTACCCTTCGCAACACAGACTCCGGCTCCGGCTTGCCTAACGCGCACGACTTCTACGGCACCTCGCAGGATGGCCACCAGGCCGACCAGGACCTCTACTCCGGCATCGCACTCGACAATCGCCTGATGGGCAAATGGCACAACCTCGTCCGCTACGGCATCGCCCGTAAGCGCGAACAAGCCTCCTACTTCGGCAACTCCGGGACGCTCGTAACTATCCCCAGCGCCTTCGGCCATAAATACGACTACCAGTCTTACGTCGGCTCGACCGTCACCTTCACCGGAGCCAACGGCTACACCGCCACAGGACAGGCCCAGCTCTTCGCCACCAACCGCGATCAAGCCTCCAACCGCGACATCCTCTCTTGGCAGACCGACTACACCTTCCCGCACCGCATCCTCGCCCTTCTTGGCTTTCAGTATGAAAAGGAGCGCGGCGTCTTCAACACGGCGGGGCCGTATGGCAGCCACAACGCTCTCCAGCGCACAAACTTCCAGTACACGCTCCAGTTCCAGGGCGACATCAAGAACCGGCTCTTTTACTCGGCGGGCGGCGCGATCGAGAAGAACCATCTCTACGGCCTCGCCGGGACACCGCGCATCGGCCTCGCCTACTTCCCCGTACGTCCCAGCGAGCGCAAGTTCCGGGGCACCAAGCTCCGCGCAAACATCGCCACCGGAGTCCAGGAACCGAACCTCGCCACCGAGTTCTCCAGCCTCTACAAAGAGCTGCAGCTCGCCGGCGACGCTACCGATATCGCCGCCTTTGGCCTTACACCGCTGGGTCCGCAACGTTCCCGGACGCTCGATGTCGGCGTCGACCAGAACATCTTTGGGCAGAAGCTCATCGCCAAAGCCGGGTACTTCCACAACCAGTTCTCACATCAACTGGAGTACGTAGCTTCCGGCGATCTACAGCAATACTTCGGCATCATTCCGGCAAACTATCCCGGCTACTCATTGGGCTCCTTTTACGGTGCAGAGGTCAATTCGCTCGCCTTCCGCGTTCAGGGGGTCGAGACTGAGGTGCAGTACCAGCCGTTCAATCGTGTCTTCCTGCGCGGCGGCTACACGTATCTCGATGCGGTCGTCAGTCAATCCTTTTCTGGGAACGCAACAGCCGCGCTCAAAGGCGTTCCCACCACCAACCCCGCATTCCCCAACATCGCCATCGGCAGCACATCGCCCCTGATCGGCGCACGTCCCTTCCGTCGCCCGCCGCACACCGGCTTCTTCGCCGTCCAATATAGTGGTACGAAGCTGACGGCCGCCTTCAAGGGCGCGCTCGCCAGCCGCGCCGACGACTCCACCTTCCTCGGCGGCTCCGACGCGACGGCCAACGGCAACACGCTGCTGCTGCCCAACCGCGATCTCGACTACGGCTTCGCCAAACTCGACGCCACCTTCACCTACCGCGCCACCAACCACGTCGCCGTCTTCACGCAGTTAGACAACCTGCTCAACAACCAGCACATTGGCCCCATCGGCTACCCGGGGCTGCCATTTACGGTGCGTAGCGGGTTGAAGGTCAGGCTAGGCGGCGAGTAGGCGTAAGCGGTCGCGAGGCAACTCCTCATTGCCATCGCGGCTGCTCTTACTCTTCTGTTCGTCGTTTCCGGAGGAAATCGGAACGGGGCTTAGGAGGCAAGGGGTTGCCGATGGCGCTAACTGCGGCAATGGCGAGCACCGGAGGGTCAAGCGCCGGAAGAACCTCTCTGCGCGGCGACTCAACCAAATCCACGAGAATCGAGAGCTCGAAGCCTGGCAAAACGCCGCCTCGCAAGGTTCTGCGCGTCCAACACACCTTTCATCTTCACCAGAGAGAGAGACCGAATTTCGCTTCAACCACAGCATGACGACCTCTACAAACTTTGCTGAACCTCCTCAGAAAGCACCCCCTCTGACTTCGTCCGCTTCCTAAGCCCCACGCGGATTGTGCCGCGACTTAGAATGGTGCGATGGAAATCAAACGCATCGGCTCCCAACCCTCCAGCGTTGGCCCCGCCGACTGGTTCACCGGCACCGTCCGCATCGACCCGCTCTTCACCGCGCCCGACCCCGCCTTCGTCGCCGGAGCCAGCGTCACCTTCGAGCCCGGTGCCCGCACCGCCTGGCACACCCATCCCCTCGGCCAAACCCTGATTGTCACGGCGGGCTGCGGCTGGGCGCAGAAGGAAGGCGGCGCAGTCGAAGAGATCCACTCAGGCGATGTCATCTGGTTCGCGCCCGGAGAGAAGCACTGGCACGGCGCAACCCCGACCACCGCCATGGCCCACGTCGCCATACAGGAACGTCTCGACGGCAAGATGGTTGACTGGATGGAGCACGTCACGGACGAGCAATATCACAAATAGTCGCTATAATGATGTCCGCAAGAAGTTCGTGATGTTGGGACCGAAGGCCTTTACGGCTTCTTCTTCAAACTTTTCCCGCGTCATATCCAACACAATAAAATCCATGCCGTAATCTGCCTGTTCGTCCTCGTCTGTGGTGGTCTGATTGATCTTCAGCCACTTGTCGGACATCTCGTGCAGTGCTTCAAGGATGAAGCGCGCGTCCCGATCCGTAAGCGTGATCGTCAGTGTGTTCATGGTTTCCGTATCCTTTCGCAGATCAACGCCAGTTCGGAAAGCGCGGCCCGGTACTTGTCCACGGGCATATCAACTACGGGACACAACAGGAAGTGACCGCGCGTTCTCGGGTCTGGATCGGGATCGGGAGTGACCGCTAACCCTGCGGGCATCGAAGTGGCGGAAGGAATCTTCCACACCCAACCCGTAGCGCGTGTCCTCTTCAGCCGTTCTTCGTCGAGCAGAGAAACTCCCTTACGGTTGGCTCGCACCATCGCGATACCGTTTCGTTCGTAAGTATCTACATCACTCTGCCTGACATGATCGAGTCTCGGAGAGGTCGCGTTGCCGAGACGATATAGGTCTTCATCGAGCAAGTAGAGGTATTGCGGAGCCGTAATCGCCATGACGCTCTCAAGGTACATCAGTCTCGTGTACATTTGCCACTTGATATCGGCTTGCAATCTGTGAACGCCGTGCTACTCTCAACCAATCCAGAATCTGCCGTTTGACCGTGGAGGCCCCGT
>CAXTUR010000095.1:0-12275 GCA_964247455.1 uncultured Acidobacteriaceae bacterium
GTTCCTTCCTCGCGGAGAAACACCTCCACCCCCACCTCACGGGCGTCCCCCTGCAAAACTGGTCTCGCGCCGAGTACTTCGACCAGACCGGCCTCCCCTGGACCAATCCGAGCCCCAATCTCCGTTCCCTCGAAGCCGCCATCCTCTATCCCGGCACCGCCTTCGTCGAGACCACGAACCTCTCCGTAGGCCGCGGCTCCGACGCACCCTTCGAGCAGATCGGCGCCCTCTACATCCACGCTGAAGAACTAGCCGCCTATCTGACCGCCCGCCACATCCCCGGCGTCACCATCGCCCCCACCAACAACCCCAAACCCGAAGACGCCAACCGCTACCCCTACCACGGCCAAACCATCCCCGGCCTGCGGTTCACCGTTACCGACCGCACACTACTCGATGCCCCCGAGCTAGGCATCGAACTCCTCTCTGCCCTCCACCACCTCTACCCAACCCAGTTCAATCTCGCCCGCGCCAACACCATCGTCGCCAACGCGGCCACCATGCAGGCCCTCGAAATCAACACCGATCCCCGAACGATCGCCGCCACCTGGACCACGGATCTAGCCGCCTTCAAGACTCGCCGTCAGCCATTCCTCCTCTACCCATAGCTTTTCTGTTTGTCATTCCCGAAGGGATCTGCGTTCTACGTCCACTATCCCAGCAGCAGAACGTGCTTCGCGTACTCCTGCCCAGCCAGATGCACAATGCCCTTGTCCATCGTCACCAAAACCAAGCCCTCCCGCACCGCAAGCCCGAGCAGATACGCATCCGTCACCTGCTTCGTTCCGTACAGCCTGGAAAGAAGAGGCTCGCACAGCGTTTGCCAGTGGGCTGTGATAGATACGTAATGGTACCCAGCCACGCCCGCCAACCTCGTGAGGACTGCCGTTGCCTCCAACATCGTGATCTGACCGGAACGCGGCGCAGTTGCATTGCGAAGAAAACCGGCTTCCGTCAAGGCGCAAACCGACCACCAAAGCTTTGGTGTGCCAAACCATGCCGTCACCAGCCGATGGTGCACATGGTCCTCTGTGAGCAACGCGATCAACGCATTCACATCGAGGAGATACTTGGCTGGAGACGAACTCATCTAGAGAAGTTGATCTTCCGAAAACTCTTTGACCATCTCCGGCGTGAGCACATGGCCGGTACCGGCAACCACAAGATACCCATGCCTGTTGACTCTCAATCTACTCGAACTCGCTTCCGGCATTTTCTCCGCCCGCCGGAGAAGCTCACTCATGGCGACGGACAACGTAATACCCTTGCCGCGTGCATAGGCTGAAGCGAAGCTGTAGGCATCAGCGTCGAGATTTACAGTCGTTCTCATAACTTCAGTATGCACCATTGACGTTGGTGATGCATATCTCTGACTTGGTGCTGTAATAGGCTAAGGAAGAACTATCTGACCCACTCACGCCTCATTCACACATCTGCACCTAATCTGCGGCACAATAGAACATTGTCATTGCATTCCCGAGGACGCCATGCCCCGCATCCACTTCCACCAACAGCTCGACGCTCTTAAAGACAAGCTCCTCGCCATGGCCGCCCTCTCCCAGCAGGCCCTTGAATTCTCGCTCGAAGCCTATCTCACCTCCGACCTCGGCCTCTGCAAGCACGTCCGGGAAATCGAGACCGCCGTCAACGCCGCCGAGCGCGAGGTGGACAACATGGCCCACGACCTCCTCGCCAAAGAGCAGCCTATGGCTATCGATCTCCGCTTTATTCTGTCCGTCATCAAGATCAATGGCGATCTGGAGCGCATCGGCGATCAGGCCACCAACATTGCACAGCGCGCCGAGACCCTCGAAGCCCGGCCCAAAATCTCCCTTCCCGTCGATATCGAAAACATGGGCGCAAAGGTCGGCGTTATGATCCGCACCTCCATCCAGGCCCTGCTGGAAGCCGACGCTAAGCTCGCCGAATCCGTCCTCACCATGGACGACGATGTCGACAGCATCAATCACGCTGTCCAGGCCGAACTCGTCGAAGTCATGCAGCTCCACCCCCACGTCTCCGAGCAGGCCCTCAACGCCATCCTGATCTCCCGCAACCTCGAACGCGCCGCCGACCACGCCACCAACATCGCCGAAGACGTTATCTTCTGGATTCGCGGCTCCGACGTCCGGCACCAGCTCTCGCTCGCCTCCGCCGACTAGATCAGCTTCCTGAGATAGGTGGTCCGGACCTTATCTGAGTAGAATCGAGCCTTTAGCTTTTTGAAAGAGAACAAGTTGAACGTCGCCAGCTGGCCGATCATGGGAAATTGGTCACGGCCAGCGGCTGCATCCAACCACCATGATCGCTGAAATCATCGCCGTCGGCTCCGAGATGCTTACGCCCTTCCGGCAGGACACCAACTCCCTCTTTCTGACCGCCGAACTGAACGTCCTCGGCGTCTCGGTCGCCTTCAAGACCATCGTCGGTGACTCCCTTGAGCACCTCACCGGAGCCGCCCGCACCGCGCTCCGCCGCGCCGACCTCGTCCTCTTCTCCGGCGGCCTCGGCCCCACGGAAGACGACCTCACCCGCGAAGCCGCTGCAGCCGCTGTCGGCGTTGAGCTTCACCGTGACCCGGCGATCCTTGAATCGCTCGTAAGGCGCTTCGCCGCCCGCAGCATCCCCATGGCCCCGAACAACGCAAAGCAAGCCGACATCCTCGCTGGCGCGACGGTGCTTGAGAACCGCAACGGCTCCGCTCCCGGCCAGTTCCTCGACACGACGGTAAACGGCCAGCGCAGGATCGTCATCCTTCTTCCCGGCCCGCCCAAGGAGCTGAAAGCGCTCTTCACCGATGCCTGCAGGCCTCTCCTGGCAGCCACCCTGCCGCCCGCGTTCCTGGCCAAACGCCTCCTCCGCATGGCGCTGATCCCGGAGTCGCAGGTGGACGCCCGCACCGCCCCCATCTACAAGCAATATCAGGACATCGACACCACCATCCTCGCCGGATCGGCAGAGATCCAGCTTCACTTCTTCTGCGCCAAGCCCACTCAGGCCGAGGCCGAAGCACGCGTCGCGGAACTTTCCATCCGCATCGAAGCCGAGCTTGGCGACTCCATCTTCTCCTCCACAAACGAGAGTCTGGAGGAGGTCGTGCTGAACCTTCTTGGCAGCCGCAAGCAGACCCTTGCCGCCGCGGAGAGCTGCACCGGCGGCCTCCTCAGCCAGCGCCTGACCGCCGTCCCGAACGCCTCAAGCTCGTTCCTGGGCGGAGCCATCGTCTACTCCAGCCACCTCAAGACCCTCTTCGCCGATGTACCGCAAGGCATCATCGACACCTACGGGACTGTCTCGCCGGAAGTAGCAACAGGTCTCGCCGAGGGCATCCGCGCCCGCACCGGAGCTTCGCTCGGAATCGCCATCACGGGTCTTGCTGGTCCTGGCGGCGGTGCTTCCGGGCCCGATGAGGCTAAGTCTGTAGGCCTCGTCTACATCGGTCTCGCCCACAGCGCAGGCACCGAGATTAAGGAGATCAACATTTTTGGCGACCGTGATCGGGTGCGCTTCTGGGCCACCCAGCACGCCCTCGAACTCCTTCGCCGCCATCTGCTCTGAAGACGATCTTCGCCCTGTTCAGACCAAATCTATCGTCTATCCTCACCTCAACTTGCTAGACTCGAAAAACACATGAACCCCTGGCCCACCTCGCTCGTAGCCGCCTATCTTCTCGGCTCGATCCCGTTCGGCTACCTGCTGGTCCGCTTTGTCCTACGGCAAGACATCCGCACCATCGGCAGCGGGAACATTGGCGCGACCAACGTTCTGCGCGGCGGGAAGAAGAGCCTAGGCATCGCCACGCTTCTGCTCGATCTTGGCAAGGCACTGGCCGCTGTCATGCTCGCCCGTCATCTCGCTCCCGACAACTTCGACCTCGCCGTCGCCGCTGGAACGGTCGCTGTCTTCGCCCACTGCTTTCCCGTCTGGCTCGGCTTTCACGGCGGCAAAGGCGTGGCCAGTGCTCTCGGTGCCTTCCTGGCGCTTTCGTGGCCAAGCACCCTCTGCGCAGTCGCCGTCTTTCTGGCTGTCGTCATCTTTACCCGCTTCGTGTCTCTTGCCTCGGTCGCGGCCGCCGTCACCCTCCCGCTCTTCGCCCTGTACTTTGTTTCGCAGCGCACCCCTGTCGTTGTCGCCGGCTTCGTTCTCATCCCGCTGCTGGTAGTCGCCAAGCACCACGGCAACATCCGCCGCCTACTGGCTGGCACCGAGAGCCGCTTCGGGCAAAAGGTGGCCGCATGAGCCGCATTGCCGTCCTCGGCGCGGGGGCGTGGGGGACCGCGCTCAGCATCTCGCTGGCGCGCCGGGGAGATCACCAGATCTGCCTGTGGTCGCACTCCCCCGCACTCGCCGAACAGCTCCACGAGCACGGCGAGAACCTCCCTTACTTACCGGGCTACACCCTTCCGCTCGGCATCGACGTCACGCCGGATCTGCTCAGCAGCGTCTTTGAGGCCGACCTGATCCTCTGCGTCACGCCATCGCAGCACCTTCGCGCCGTCATTACCCAGATCGCTCCCGTGCTCACCCGGGACCAGATCCTCATTAATGCGTCAAAAGGGCTGGAGGAGACGTCCCTGCTGCGGATGTCGCAGGTCATCGCGTCAATCACCGCCAACCCGGTCTGCGCGCTCGGCGGGCCTTCCTTCGCGCAGGAGGTTGCCGCCGGTGCGCCCACCGCTATCGTCGTTGCCTGCGCCAACCACTCCTGCAGCCAGGTCATTCAGCGTGAGTTCACCTCCAACACGCTTCGCCTCTATACGAACGACGACGTTGCCGGGGTCGAGCTCGGCGGCGCGCTGAAGAACGTCATCGCGCTTGCCGCCGGGGTAGTCCACGGTCTCAATCTCGGCCTCAACTCCGCCGCTGCCCTCATCACCCGCGGTATCACCGAGATCACCCGGCTCGCCCTCGCCTGTGGCGGTCACCGCCAAACGCTTGCCGGGCTCTCCGGCGTCGGCGACCTGGTCCTCACCTGCACTGGGTCGCTCTCACGCAATCGCTCCGTGGGCATCGAACTGGGCCGCGGCCGCCAGCTGGACGACATCCTGCGCGGGATGCACGGCAAGGTCGCGGAGGGGGTCCGCTCCACCAGCGCCGCGCTCGGCCTCGCCGCGCGGTACGGGGTTGAGATGCCCATCACCGAGCAGATGGACGCCATCCTGTTTCGGAACAAAGCGCCACGCGAGGCCATCCGCGACTTGATGGCCCGCCCTAGCCGCGACGAGTAATCTTCGCTCCTCTACTTTGTGATTCCCGAAGGGAAATCTGCTTCTTGCGGTCGCGCTACCGCCCCGCTTGCCGCGCCATTGCGAGCGGCACACCCTTGTCCACGACTGGCGGCAGCGTCACGGGATCACTCGCTGCTGGATCATCGCGCAACCGAACATAGAAGGTGTTCCCCGCAGGCCGCGGCATGGGAATCGAGGTGCCGACAAACCCCTCAGGCACCGTGTTGGAGGTAGCAAACGCGGGATCGACGGCAATGCTATCAAGTAGGTAGAGATCGCTTCCGGTCAACGTGCAGGTCTTAGCCGTCTCCATCGGGCAATGGACGGCGGTCAGTACCGGCAGCCGCACCAGGGTGGCCAGCGGGAGCCAGTCGCCCGCCGTGCCATCCGGCGCAACCGCCCGCAGGCGCAGCACCCCAAAGGCCGACGTGCCGAAGGCCTTCAGCGGGTTCAGCGTCGCCAGCAGCGTGTGCGGATTCTGGAGCACCAAACCGGAGCCTACGCTCAGTGTCGTGTGCAGGCTGTCGTCGGCGCTGGCGATCTCAATCTTGCCCGTGCGCGGAAAGTTTGCGACCGACTTTAAGGAAAAGGTAAGCGAGGCATCGAGCGGCAGATCGTCCGGGTTGGCGAGTTCGATGACGGTATGCGTGGACAAGGCAATGCTCTTGCCGATCAGCGTGACGGCGGGGCGTGCCGGCAGGACAGTAACTGCAAGCGGAAGCGTACGTCCATCTTTAAGCGCCACGTTCGCCGTCAGCCGCTCGTTCGGAGTCCACTTAGGCGCGGGCGCATCGGCAGCCAGCTTGAGCTCGAGGAGCGCGGTGTTGGCTTCGAGTGAGGTGCTGTCAGCAGGCTGAGTGGAGGTAACAGGACTAAACATGAGGCCGCCCATTATCAGTTGTCTGACCTGACCAAGGCTTGACCCGGCCAGGAGGGCAGAGCGGTCTCCGGCATAGAGGGTCAGCCCACTCAACTTGGCGGGTTCGGAGTAGCTTTCAGCCGTCACGCTGGCGATGGCCGTGTCGCCGAACTGCTTGACCATGAGGTGCAACGCGCCAGGATCGGTCGACTTCAACGCCAGTGTCACATCGATGTGCTCCGGCTTGGCGGCTTGCTTCCACTTCGTCTCGGCCTGGTTCGTGACACCATCCAAGGTGATCGTGTCGACACACGCCGTGCCGGTCGACGCAAGCTCCAAGTAATTTTCTCGCCCGATAATCAGGTTATCGGCGGCGGCGATCTTCCAGTCTTTGCCCGGAGTGTTCTGGAGTCGAAGCGTAGGCCCGGTAAATGGATCGAAGCCCCAGAAGCCGCGCAAGGTCCCGGTGATCTCGACCGACCCGGGGGGAACGGTAGGAAGCGGGGCCGTCGATGCTACATTCATCGGTGCGGCTGGATGGGGGTTCGCGGCAGGATCGTCCGGCAGCGCTTTGCGGGTGGACGCGGGAGCAAGCATCAACCCTCCCTGAAAGGCGTCAGGGACCAGCGGAAGATCGGCCTTCGTGTTGCCGCCGTTCAGATGCAGCGTCAGGTCGTGCGCAAAGGCAGTGGAGAAGACCAGCGGCGCGCCCTCGAGCGGCAGCACCACGGCGGGTTTCAGCAGGCAGGTGACGAAGTTCGGATCGCTGGGGCGCAGGGGCGGCGCGACGGCGGTTTGTACCGCAGGCAGGCCGATCACGATCACCGACTTGGGATTATGAAAGGATGGTGCCGTGTTCAGCCGCAGCTTCAGGTCGGCCTCTTCCGGAAACGCGATGGCGGGGATGTACTGGTACTGCGCGGTGTGAAGGCTGGCGGTTAGGCGGAACAAATCGACGATGGCCCCGACGTAGGCGCTGTACATCCCGCCTCCAAATGCCTGGGTGTAGCTGGCCTGCGTGATGAGATCGGAGCTAGGCCCGTTTGAAAGCGCGGCGGCCAGCGTCTGCCCGTGCCCATCGTCAAGAAGAGTCTGGTTGCCGCTCTGGGTCAGGCAGTTGTACTGGAGGTCGACCGGCTGCTTGAAACAGTCTGGATTGGGCCGGAGATTGAGAGTGCGGGCGAGCAGTGTGGAGTGGTCGGCCAGCGCCTTCGCGTCGCCCGGCGGCACCTGCTTCATCGCGGCGGCATAGTGCTCGATCCGGCTCTGCTCAAATCCAGCCTCGGCCAGGTCCTGCGAGGCGCGCACAAAGATGCCCGGTCGCCCGCGCACGGCGGACCGCAAGGTGGAAAAGTCTCCGCCCGTCTCCGGCGCCAGAAAAAGGAGGGCCTGCTGCGCCTCGGCCGGCACAGTCACGAAGACACCCTCCTGCTTGACCTCTTTCTTCCAGGTCTCGATGCGGGTAAACCAGTCGTCAGGCGGTGGGTTGGTCGTGCCGCGTAGGAAGGCCACGATCAAGAGATACTTGACCGACTGCGTGGGTGGAAGGTCCGGGTGGAGCCACAGCTTATCACCCGGCTGCAGATTCGGTACCGCGGCGATGGGCAGCGTCTTGCCGTCGCGGGTGACGCGGACTTCAATCTTGGGGCCTGTCAGGTCAAAGCGCGCGGCGGGAGGTTGCGCCCGCAACGGCTCGGCGGCGATCAAGAGCAGAAAGGCAGCGACAAGCCAGTACCGCAAAGAAGACATGGCACCAGTTTAGACGGTCTGCATCCATCGCATGATGTAAAGCTCCGCGCAAGAAGTGGTCTGATCGTGCGCGGAATGCCAGGACGGGGTGGAAGCGCCGCCTTCAACATGGCGGCTCACCCTCGCACCTGCGACACAAACCATGCAGACTCCTACATTAGAGAGGGATACTCGGAGCAGAGGAGACAGCTCACACCGCGATGGGGCACACTATACAAATGACCGGAGCCCGCGAAGCCATACTCATCGAAGCCGCCAACCGCCTGCTGGACGCTCGCCGCACCGCGACGCCCATGACCGACCTGCCCGCCGAGCTAATGCCCGCCGACCAGACCGAAGCGTATGCGGTGCAGGACATAGTGGCCGCGGCCTATGGCGAGATCGGGGGCTGGAAGGTGGGCGCGCCCACTCCGGACGCCACGCCGACCTTCGCGCCGATGCCCGTGGCCTGGATCGTCCCCTCCGGCGCGGCGCTCGGCACCCACCGCTACCGCGGCCTGGAAGCCGAGATCGCTTTTCTCCTGGGCCACGACCTGCCTCCGCGCGCCACGCCCTATACAAGTGATGAAGTCCTAGCCGCCATCATCAGCTGCCATCCGGGGATCGAGGTTTTAGAAAGCGGCCTCACCGACCCGGCCGTCGCCACACGCCTGGCCTTGATCGCCGACCTCCAGATGCACGGCGGCTTCGTCTACGGTCCCGCCGTTCTTGGCTGGCACTCCCTCGACTTCAGCACCGAGCAAGTCACTCTGGCGATTGATGGTGTGATCCGCGTCGAGCGCACCGGCTCCAACACCTCCGGCAACCTCCTCCGCCTCCTTCCTTGGCTCGCCAACGAAGGCGCGGCCCGCACCGGCGGCCTCAAAGCTGGACAGTGGATCACCACCGGCAGCTGGACCGGCAACCTCCAGGGGCTCAACAGCTCCACGGTGGATGTCCACTTCGCCCACGCGGGAAGCGTCAATCTTCGCTTCGCCTAAATTAGGAACTTGACCACCAATCTGTCATACAAGGGAGCTATTCGCAGCCTCACCGAGCACGCAGCCGAACCCGCACATGGAAGAGGAACGGTGAACACCCATCCTAAAGGCATCACTTTCACAGCCTCAATTACAGATCGCTTCGCCCCGGGCCTCGTGCCGATTGAAGTCTGCCAGAACGTCGCCGTCGCCCTGGGCTATGTGGAGGCATGGCTGCGCGGCATCGGCCTACGTTCCGCTCTTCAACCTGATAGAGGACGCCGCGACTTCCCTTCGGGAATGACAAGCAAAACAAGGCACCTATACACCAACTGCCCTTTTGCCGTCGACCCTCAATCCAACCGCATCACCAGACACTTCGCCGCTCCACCCGCCTTCAGGAACTCGCCTAAATCCACCTGCACCACCTCGAACCCGCACTCTCGCAGGCGGCGGACAAGCCCCTCGCTCACACAGTTCGAGATCACGGTCTGGCCGACGTTCACGGCGTTACAGGCGAACCGCACCGCATCGTCCTCACTCACCGCGATCCGCTTCTCCGGCGCGTAGTACCGCTCGATGGCCGCTAACGAAGCCACATCGAACGCTCCTGGATAGTACATCGCATACCCTCCCGCCAGCGGCGCAAAGCAGGTATCCAAATGGTAGAAGCGCGGGGCGGTTAGCCTGAGCGACGTGACTTCAACAGGCCACAACTCCCGCAGCCGATCATGGCTCTCGATCGCCGTCCGCGGCCCATACCCAACCCAGAGCCGCTCGCCATCCTCCGAGAAGAGCGCGTCCCCCTCGCCCTCAAACGCCATCTCGCGCGGCAGCTCAACGACCGTGTAGCCCGCCTCCGCGAACCACCGCCTGAAGTGCGGCTCCTCGCCTTGCCGCTCTGCATGGAAGAAGCTGCTCAGCACGACGACACCGTCCCGCTCGAGCCCGGCATTCGCCGTAAAGACCATGTCTGGCGACCCCGCTCGCGGCTCCACCAACTTCACCTCGGCCACTTTGGAGACCGCCTCGTATAGCCTCTGCCACTGCGCCATTGCCCGCTCCCGCGACGCCGCGTGAACGTTGCCCGCCATCCACGGATTGATGACGTAGTCGACTTCGTATAGAGTGGGCGTACACATGAGCAGCGTGATTTTGTGAGCGGCGGCAAACACAGTGGGCATTACGGGCGCGGCATTGGGAATGGCAGACGTACTCATCTCGAAGAAGACCTCACCTCCGAGCTTGTCAGCCGCCATAACCCGCGTCAACACGAATGATTATCCGTTTTCTGCATACTTCCCGCACCGGTACGAGTGTTCCACTGGTCGGGCTTACCCGTGCTTTAACACAATACCAAGGGGCATCTTTCCATGAGGACAAAGGGCTTCACCGGCCGCCGCTCGACTAAGCAACTCTCTCGCCGCAGGGCCAAGGCTCTCCGCCTGGTGCCGTTTATCTTCGGCCTCTCGCTGGCCGCGCAGACAGGGCCAATCAATAAGGCGACGGACATCACAAAGGTGCCCACGCTGTATGTCGTTCCTTATGCGCACCTCGACACCCAATGGCGCTGGGAGATGCCGCAGACGATCAGTGAATATCTGCTGAAGACGATGAAGGTGAACTTCGACTACATCGATAAGTATCCGCACTACGTCTTCAACTGGACCGGATCGAACCGCTATCGCTTGATGAAGGAATACTTTCCGGACGACTATGCCCGGATGACGAAATATGTCGCCGCGGGACGGTGGTTTCCGGCAGGATCGTCGGTGGAGGAAGGTGACGTGAACCTGCCGAGCGCCGAGGCCATCATTCGCCAGATCTTGTACGGAAACGCCTACTTCCGCAAAGACTTCGGCAAGGCCAGCAGTGAGTACATGATCCCGGACTGCTTTGGCTTTCCCGCCTCCCTGCCCTCGATCCTGGCGCATACGGGCGTAAAGGGGTTTTCGACCCAGAAGCTGAGTGCGGCATGGCAGCCCGCGCCCAAGGTTGGTGGCCCGGAGTCACCCGAGCAGACGCCGGAGGGTATCCCGTTCAATGTTGGCGTTTGGATCGGGCCGGACGGCAGCAAGGTCGTCGCCGCGCTCAACCCGGGTGGGTACGGCAGCAATGTGTATACGGACATCAGTAAGGAAAATGTACCACTGCCCCCGCCAGTCGTCTCGCCGGAAGAGATGGCGGCGCTGACCACGCGGCAGAAGGCCCAGCTCTCCCGCTACCGGGGCGGAAACGATGAGCCTGACTGGGTGAAGCGGATCGATCTGGATGGCAAGGTGACCGGCGTCTTCGCCGACTACCACTACGTCGGCACGGGAGACATCGGTGGAGCGACGCAGGAGTCTTCGGTCAAGCTGTTGGAGGCTATCGCGACCAAGAGCAGCACCGTACTGCCCGCTTCGCCGCGGCCTAACTTCCTAAAGCCTGTGGCGTCCTCGACCGCGAGCGTCAAGGTCGGGGAGGGACCGGTCCACGTGATCGAGACGGAAGCCGATCAGATGTTCAACGATCTAACTCCCGCGATGACGGCGAAGATGCCCACGTACACGGGCGATCTCGAGCTGATCAACCACTCCGCCGGCTCGTTGACCTCGCAGGCATTCCACAAACGCTCCGTAATAAAGAACGAGCTGCTGGCCGAAGCGGCAGAGGAGACCTCGGTCGCGGCGGCCTGGCTGGGTGGCGCGGCTTATCCGCAGAAGCGCTTGAACGACGCCTGGACGCTTGCGCTCGGCGGACACTTCCACGATACGGCCGCCGGAACCGCCACACCGCGCGCGTATGAGTTTGCCTGGAACGACGACGCCATCGTAGCCAACCAGTTTGCGGGAGTCTTGACCGGCGCAACCGAAGCAGTCGCCTCCGCGATGAACACGCAGGGGAGCGGGACACCGTTGGTGATCTTCAACGCGCTGAGCATCGATCGCGAAGATCTGGTCGAAGCACAGGTGCCGTTTACGGGCGCGCCCCCGAGGTCGGTCCAGGTCAAAGGGCCGAACAGAGAAGAAATTCCGGCGCAAGTGCACGATGGTAAGGTGTTGTTTGTGGCCAAGGCGCCCTCGGTCGGATTCGCCGTGTATGACGTGGTGGCAGCTCCGGCGCGCGCGGCCAGATCGGCGCTTAGCGTCACGCCGAACTCGCTTGAGAACGCCCGCTATAAAGTACAGCTAAACGGAGACGGCGACGTCTCGAGCGTCTTCGACAAGAGCTTGAACAAGGAGCTGCTGTCGGCTCCAATCCGGATGGTCTTCTCGAACGACACCCCGAAGCAGTGGCCAGCCTGGAACATGGACTTCGACCAGGAGCAGGCTGCGCCGTCCGGCTACGTTGGGGGGCCGACGAAGGTCCGCATTAAGGAGAGTGGGCCGGTACGGGTGTCGCTCGAGGTGTCGCGCGAGGCGATGGGATCGAAGGTTGGCGAGCCGCTCGGCCGGTCGGGGGGGGGGGGCGCCGCCGCCCGGGGGGGGGGCGCGGGGG
>CAXTUR010000096.1:0-12086 GCA_964247455.1 uncultured Acidobacteriaceae bacterium
CTCCTCGGCAAGGTCGGCGGAGAAGCGGTCAGCCTGGATGTCAAGGGCGGTGAGGCAGACGCCGCTGACGGCGATACTGTCGCCGGTGCGTAGGCGCGGAGCAAGCGTGGGGGCGGCAAGGGTAATACGGGTAGCACCGTCGCCGGGGGTGAGGGCGAGCAGGGTGCCGGTGGCTTCAACGAGGCCGGTGAACATGGGTTTAGCTTACGCGATTGTGGCCCAGGGATCGTGCAGATAGCCTTCGACGCAGGCATCTGCACCAAATGACGTGCGAGTGACGCGGGTGAGAGTTTGCTCAAAGAGGAAGGGTGAGGGAAAGCCATGGGCAAAGGGGAGGGCGGCTTCGCCAAGTTCAGTGTCGGCGTAGAAGAGCATGGCTTTGTCGACAAGGTTCTGAGTAAGGAAGGCGCCGTTGATGGCGGAACCGCCTTCGAGGAGGAGGCTTGAGAGGTTGCGCTCGGCGAGAGTAGCAAAGGCCGCTTGGAGGCTGAGATGACCCGCGTAGCCAGGCAGGCGCTCGACCATGACGCCAAGGCGTTCCAGGGCGGCAGCGCGTGAGCCGTCCACGTCGGTCCCGCAAAGGATGAGCACGTCCTCGGCCGCTGAGCGTACGAGCTGGGATGCCGGCGGTGTGCGGAGATGGCTATCAAGTACGACGCGGAGGAGAGGGCGGCGACGCGGGAGGCCAGTGCGGTCGGTGAGGGCGGGATCGTCGGCGAGGACGGTGCCAACGCCGGTGAGGATGGCGTCCGAAGCGTGGCGGAGCTGCTGGACTTCGTCGCGAGCAGCGGGGCCGGTGAGCCAGAATGGCTGGCCGGGTTGGCGAGACGCGGGAGGCGGAGCGAGCTTGCCGTCGACGGAGAGGGCGGCTTTGAGGGTAACCAACGGGCGGCGGTGCTGGACGAAGTGGGCAAAGGCCTCGATGAGGTCGCGGGCGGGCTGTTGGCAGACGCCGAGGGTGACTTCGATGTTGGCGGCATGGAGTTTGGCAAGGCCCCGTCCGCTGACGAGGGGGTTGGGATCGACGGTGGCGACGACGACGCGGGAGATGCCGGCGGCGATGAGCGCGTTGGCGCAGGGGCCGGTGCGGCCGCGATGGCTGCAGGGTTCGAGGGTAACGTAGGCGGTCGTCCCCGTCACCGAATGGCCGCGCTGGGCGGCATCGTGCAGCGCTGCGATCTCGGCGTGGTCGCGGGCGTCGTAGAGGTGTGCGCCTTCAGCGAGGACGTTGCCGTCGCGAACCAAGACGCAGCCGACCTGCGGGTTGGGCGAGGCGAGGGCGACCGTTGCGCGGGCGAGGGTGAGCGCGCGCCGCATAAAGAACTCGTCTTGTGTGTTGATCTCCATTGATTCGAGGCTGCATCCTGAGTTGGGCGGCGGCATCTATAGAATAAGCGTGGGTTTGCTTCGCGGGTGAGCGAGGCTTACACTTAGAGTTGCGACACAAGGAGAGATCAATGGCTACTGCAACTGTTACACCGACTGCTGAAGTGGTGACCGGAACCCCCGCTTCGTCCACGCCCGTCAACCTGACGCCGAACGCGATTGCCAAGGTGCGGGAGATTATGGCGACCCAGGATCCGACGCCAGCCGGGCTGCGCATCGGTGTGGTGGGCGGTGGCTGCTCAGGCTTTCAGTACTCCATGTCGTTTGAGAACCAGAGCGGCATGATGGATAAGATTGTTCGCTTTGACGACTTGAAGGTGTTTGTGGATGCGACCTCGGCGATGTACCTGCAAAACTGCACTGTGGATTACGTGGAGACGTTGGAGGCGGCGGGATTCAAGTTTGAGAACGCGGCGGTAAAGAGCACGTGCGGGTGTGGGTCGAGCTTCAGTGTTTAGTTGTTAGAGGAAAGTTGCCAGACAGGAGCCTTGGCGTTGCCGGGGCTTTTCTGCGTCTGTTAGCGATCCAGGGCGGAAAAGATATCGGTCAGTTTGAGCCTGATCGGGGTGTTGGGCACGGTGAGTTCGTCTTCGGTAACGATGTGGAATCCCGCCGCATCACCGCGATAAGCAACTCGCGTGTCGGGATCAAAGACCCAGATATGTTGAATGCCAATGGCGACATAATCCTTGACCTTCCTGAGCAGCCGCTTGAGCGTGTCTTCAGGTGAGAGCACCTCGACGATTAAGATCGGAGCCGTTCGAACGATCTGTTCTTGGTAAAAGGTGCCGGAGAGCACCATGAAGTCGGGAACGCGGTAATTTTTAGCAGAGACCTGGAGACGCTGTTCCTGTATGCACTCCACATCCCATTCCGCTTCTTTCTGTGTAAAAAAGACAAGAAGCCTCTTCTGAATGCGGTTGTGGTCGAACTCGCCCAAGTTGCGCTCCTCTAAATGTCCATCGATATAGTCGCAATCCGGGTGGTACATCGTACTGAGGTATTGCTCAACGGTGACAGCTTCGCCATCGTGTCCTCCATCGCTTTGTCTTTCTTTAACGAAAGAAATTGGCTGCATGAGGGCTGATTCGGATTGGACGCTTGCGGTCGCCATGGGTCTAGTATGCGCCGGGGGTGCGGGGAAGGGAAGTGGATTTGCGCGGCTCCGCGTCTAAGATGAAGACATGGCCGAATACGTCATCAAGCTGGCGGATGAGCGGGGGCGGGTGCAGGAGCAGACCCATGCGGCGGCGACGGCGGACGAGCTGCGGGCGCGGTTTACCCAGGCGGGTTATTACGTCTATTCGGTGAAGTCGCGGGGCAATCTGGCCGGTGGCAAGAAGAAGGTAAAACTGGAGCAGTTTCTGATCTTCAACCAGCAATTTTTGACGCTGATCCGCGCGGGATTGCCGATTCTGGGGTCGCTGGAGCTGCTGGCGCGGCGGCAGAAGCAGCCGGACTTTCGCGCGCAGTTGGAAGATGTCGGGCAGCGGGTGAAGACAGGCGAGTCGATCTCGGCGGCGTTTGAGGCGCAGGGGGGCTTCCCGATTGTGTATACAACGACGCTGCTGGCGGGGGAGCGGTCGGGCAATCTGGAAGAGGTGCTACAGCGCTTTCTGGATTTCCAGCGGGTGTCGCTGACGTTCCGTAAGAAGTTGACGGCGAGCCTGATCTATCCGGCTCTGCTGGTGGTGATGGTAATCGCGCTGTTTATCTTCCTGATCACATTTGTGGTGCCTCGGTTCGCGCAGCTCTACGATCAACTGGGGACGAAGCTGCCGGGGCTCACGGTATTTCTGCTGGACCTGGGACGCAACGCGCAGAGCTATGGGCTGTATGTGGGCGCGGCGGCGATCGTCGCCGGATTTCTGCTCTACCGGTGGGCGAAGACGGACGCGGGTGCGACGGCGCTCGACCGGGTGCGAATCGCGCTGCCGGTATTTGGGAATGTGTGGCTCAAGTATCAGGTGGGGCTGTTTTCGCGGACGCTGGCGACGCTGCTAACAGGCGGGCTGCCGCTGGTGCCGTCGCTTGAGACCGCCGCTCGCTCGATCGACTCGAAGCAGATCTCGAACGCCGTCTACCGATCGGTGGAGACGGTGCGCGAAGGCAAGGGCTTATCGGCGAGCTTGCAGTCGACAAAGGTGTTTCCGGAGCTGGCCATCGAGATGGTGGAGGTGGGTGAGTCGACCGGCGCGCTGCCGCAGATGCTGAACTCAGTGGCTGAGTTCTTCGAGGAGGACGTGCAGACGAATCTGACCGCCGCCATGAGCCTGATCGAGCCGCTGATTCTGATTGTGATGGGCGGGGTCGTGGTGACGATTTTGATCGCGCTTTATCTGCCGATCTTCAGCCTGAGCGCGGGCGGGACGACCCAGTAGCGGAATACTTGATGGTACGCTTCGGTCCATTGGGCAGGTGTGAAGGGGTATACTTGAGGGTGTGACGACGACTATGTTGGACCCCACGGATGTGGATGTGACGGGCACTGATTCGGCCACAAAACGCGTGCTGTTGTTGAAGCCGCGAGGCTTTTGTGCGGGTGTGGTGCGGGCGATCGACATTGTGCAGATCGCGCTCGATACGTTTGGCGCGCCGATCTATGTCCGCAAGGAGATCGTCCATAACAGTTACGTAGTGACTGACCTGGCGAAAAAGGGCGCAATCTTTGTCAACGAGCTCGACGAGGTGCCGGAGGGCGCGCGGGTGATCTACTCGGCGCATGGTGTGTCGCCAGCGGTGCGGGAGCGGGCGAAAGAGCGCGGGCTGAAGGTGGTGGATGCGACGTGTCCGCTGGTGACAAAGGTCCATGTGGAGGCGATCAAGTTCGCCAAGCAGGGATACTCGCTGGTGCTGGTGGGGCATCGCGATCATGAAGAGATCGAAGGAACGCAGGGCGAAGCGCCAGATGTGACGCAGGTCGTCTCTACCGTGGAAGAGGTGGCGAACCTCGTTGTTCCCGATCCGAATCGCGTAGCGTATTTGACTCAGACGACGCTCTCGCTCGACGAGGCGCGGGACATGATCGAGGCGTTAAAGATCAAGTTCCCGAACATCGTGGGGCCACACTCGCAAGACATCTGCTATGCCACAGAAAACCGCCAAACAGCCGTAAAAAACGTTGCTCACGGCGCAGACCTGGTGCTGGTTGTTGGCTCACGGAATAGTTCGAACTCCAACCGGCTGGTGGAGGTGTCGAAGAACCTCGATACGAACTCCTACCTGATCGACACGGCAGACGCGATTCAGCCGGAATGGCTGGACGGGGTAAAGACGGTGGCCGTTACGGCGGGTGCGTCGGCTCCGGAGGTGCTGGTGCAGGACGTGGTGCGGTATCTGCAAACTTTAGGGTATGGCGATGTGGATGAGGTGGAAGTGATGCCGGAGAACGTGCGGTTTGGGCTGCCTCCGGAGATCGTGCAGGCGATCAAGCCGGCAACTTCCGCACCGATGAGCGCGTTGGCGTAGTCAAATAGCTCAATAGAAGCTGGCGGCAAAGGCTGGCGGAAGGACGTCTTTTGACGAGAGATTTGACTATACGATGAGCACGCAACCACGCAGTACGACCTCTGCAGCACGAACGGAAAAGCCTCGCTTTGGCCGCATGGATATGGGTCTGGAGCAGGTGTCTCAAGGGATTGCAAAGGCGAAAGACTGGCTGCTCGGCAAGCAGCATCCGGACGGCTATTGGTGTGGCGAGCTCGAAGCGGACGTGATGCTTGAAGCAGACTACATCTATATGCACACGCTGCTCGGCACGGGCGACCCGGGCAAGATGGCGCGGGCGGTGAACGAGATTTTGCGGCATCAGAACGCGGACGGCGGATGGAGCCAGTATCCCGGTGGGCCGTCAAACATCAGCTATGGGGTGAAGGCGTATTTTGCGCTGAAGCTGATGGGCTGGTCGGCGGAGCATCCAGTGCTCGTCCGCGCCCGCCAGTGGGTGCTGGCGAACGGCGGCGTGGTGGAGTGCAACACCTTTACCAAAATCTATCTGTGCGCACTGGGGCAGTATGAGTACGACGCAGTGCCAGCGGTGCCACCCGAGATCGTCCTTTTTCCCAACTGGTTTTACTTCAACATCTATGAGATCAGCTCTTGGTCGCGCGGGATTCTGGTCCCCCTGTCGATCATCTACGCCAAGAAGCCGTTTAAGAAGATTGCTCCGGAGCAGGGGATTGATGAGCTGTTTGTCGGCGGCCGCGCGAACGCCGATTTGCATCTGCGCTGGGACGCGAAGCAACCGATCGGCTGGCGGAACTTCTTTCTTGCGCTCGACCGGATGATGCACTGGGCCGAGCGGGTGCATATTCGTCCGCTGCGGAAGATGGCGATCAAGAAGGCCGAGCAATGGATGCTGGCACGCTTTGAACGGTCGGACGGGCTGGGAGCGATCTATCCGGCCATGCTGAACGCCATTGTCGCCCTGCGTACTTTGGGTTATTCCTTCGACGACCCACAGATGATCCGGGCCATGGATGAGTTCGAGAAGCTGGGCATCGACAATCCCGACGGCGAGCTGGACTACCCGACGCCGACCTTCCGGATGCAGCCTTGCTACTCGCCGGTATGGGATACGGCGCAGGTAGTGCCGGTGCTGAGTGAGGCGGGCGTGTCGCGGAACGATCCCAGACTGCTGCGTGCGGCGGATTGGCTGCTCTCGAAAGAGGTTCGGCACAAAGGCGACTGGGCGGAGAAGGTCAAAAACGTCGAGCCGGGTGGGTGGTATTTTCAGTTCAATAATGAGTTCAACCCGGATGTGGACGACACGGGCGAGGTGCTGATGGCGCTGAACTGCGTCGAGAACCCGCGCGAACGGTACCAGCACGAGGTTTGTCAGCGGGCGATCCAGTGGATCTGGGCGATGCAGTGCAAGAACGGCGGATGGGCGGCGTTCGACAAGGACAACACGAAGCGCATCTTTGAGTACATCCCCTTTGCCGACCATAACGCGATGCTCGATCCTCCGACGGTCGACATTACCGGACGAATGTTGGAAATGCTCGCCCAATACGGGTACACGCGATCTGACAAGCGTGTCGAAAAGGCGATCCAGTTTGTGCTCAAGGAGCAAAGCCCAGACGGGAGCTGGTTTGGGCGCTGGGGCGTCAACTACCTCTACGGGACGTTCCTGGTGCTGCGCGGCCTCGAAGCCATGGGCGTCTGGAGTCATGAGCCTTGTGTGCTCCAGGCGACGGAGTGGATTCGCATGGTGCAGAACTCCGACGGCGGCTGGGGCGAGACCTGCGGGACCTACGACGACGAGCTGCAGAAGGGGATCGGCGCAAGCACGGCTTCGCAAACCGCCTGGGCGCTGCTCGGCTTGCTGGCGGGCGGCGATGTTCGTTCCGATTCAGTGGCGAAAGGCGTCCGCTGGCTGATCGACCGGCAGCACGAAGATGGCAGCTGGGATGAGCTGATGCCGGGGCGCAATGGCGAGAGCTACTACACCGGCACTGGATTTCCGCGAGTCTTTTACCTGGGATATCACTTGTATAAGCAGTATTTTCCGCTGCTTGCGTTGACGACCTACACGCGGGCGATGGAAGCGACGAAAAGTTAGGAGAGAACAGATGGCGGTTCCTGTATCGCAGGCGTGGACGGTCGCAACGTATGTGTTGAAGCAGAAGCTCAAGGGGCGGAAGCGGTATCCGCTGGTGCTGATGCTGGAGCCCCTCTTCCGCTGCAACTTGGCGTGTGCTGGCTGCGGGAAGATCCAGTACCCGGCGCACATCCTGAAGGCGGAGCTTTCGCCTGAGGAATGCTTCAAGGCGGTCGAGGAGTGTGGAACGCCGATGGTGTCGATCCCTGGCGGAGAGCCGCTGCTCCATCCGAAGATGCCGGAGATCGTAGCCGGTCTGGTGGCGCGCAAGAAGTACGTGTATATGTGTACGAACGCGCTGCTGCTGAAAGAGAAGCTGCATCTGTTTACGCCGAGCAAGTACCTGTCGTTCTCCGTCCACGTGGATGGGCAGCGAGAGCATCATGACTTCTCCGTATGCCGCGAGGGTGGGTACGACATCGCGATGGAAGGGGTGCGGGCGGCGGTGGCGGCGGGCTTCCGCGTAACCACGAACACGACGCTCTTCGACGGCGCGGACCCAAACAGTGTGCGGGCGCACTTCGACGAGCTGACGGCGGCGGGGGTGGAGAGCATGATGGTCTCGCCCGGGTACACCTACGATAAGGCCCCGGACCAGAGCCACTTTCTGGGTAAAGCACGGTCGCGTCGGATGTTTCGCGCAATCCTGTCGAACCGCAAAAAGGAGTGGCAGTTCAATACCCATCCGCTGTTTGCGGAGTTTTTGATGGGTAAGCAGAACTTTGAATGCACGCCGTGGGGGATGCCGACGTTCTCCATCTTTGGCTGGCAGAAGCCCTGCTATCTGTTGCAGGATGGCTACGCCGACACCTTCCAGGAGCTAATGGAAGCGACCGAGTGGGCGAATTACGGAGCGAAGAGCGGCAATCCCCGCTGTGCGAACTGCATGGTGCATTCGGGGCACGAAGCATCGGCGGTGGACTACAACTTTAGTTCGCTGGGCGGTTTCTTCGAGACGGCAAAGAAGTATGTCTTCCCCTCGCTCTACAAGGATGCTGATGCCGAAAAGCTGCTGAATGAGTGGCCGCGTCCGCAGCATCTGCCGCTGGTACAGATCGCCGATCTGGCGGCCAGAGATGCCGCGGCGGCGCATAACGCAGCCGAGTTGCAGGAAGTTTCGGGAGACTGACGATGGCGACGGACACGCAGGAAGGCGCAAAGATCGAGCAGCTTGCCCATGAAGCGCCCGATGAGCAGGAGGTTGCCGCCGGACGGCAGCGGGAGCAGTTGGAGGGATGGATCCCGGCGCTCGCGACCGAGGCGGAGGTGCGCGACGCGCTCGAGAAGGCGTTCGACTACCGCGGCGATGTTACGGTCACGCTGAAGGATGGTGGAACGGTGCAGGGTTACCTTTTCGACCGGAGGTTGGGCGCGACATTACGCGAATCGATCGTGCGGATTATGCCCACGACCGGCGGCGGCAAGGTGAACGTCTCCTATGCCGATGTGGCGGCGCTAGTCTTCACCGGGCGGGACACGGCGGCGGGAAAGAGCTTTGAGGCCTGGGTTAAGAAGTACTGGGAGAAGAAGGCGGTTGGGGAACGAAACATCCAGATCGAGCCGGAGCGGCTAGAGTAAAGTGGACCTTAGGGTCAAGGTGATGAATCCAGAAAGCATACCGGCGCAACCTGAAGCTGCGCCAGAGAGACGGCGGACTGCGTTCGAGCTACTCGGGTTCACTTCTTGCAGCGTGGAGGAGTTGGGCTCAGAGCCGATTGGGGAGAAGCCACCGTCTGTCAACGGCCGCGAGCCGTTCTGGCTCGGCAACCGTTGGTATGTTCCCAACGACGATTGGCGCAAGATGCGAGGAATGCTGAGCGGGCATCCGGACCACGACACAAGCAAGGTCCGCCATGAAGAGCGGGTTTGGGAAGCGGAGCATGATGAGCGGAAATTTGGTCCGTTTTCCAAACCTTAGGAAGAAGTATGTCCTCGATACATGGCCCGTCATGGAGTGGTTGAAGGACCGCACTCCCGTTGCTGACATCCTCGACGATCTAATTGCGCGTGCCGATAAGAAAGAGATTGAACTTTCTATGAGCATGATTAACGGCGGCGAAGTCTATTACAACTCAGCGCGCGAGTGGGGGTTGGCGCGCGCTGAGGAGATACTCGCTCAACTCCGAAAACTGCCGATCGAACTCGTTTCAGCCCGCGATGAAGACGTGATCGCGGCAGCGCGCCTCAAGGTAGTATCCGGCATCTCCTATGCTGACGGCTTCGCCGCATGTCTGGCGATCCGGCTGGCATGCCCGCTCCTCACAGGCGATTCGCGACTTCCGGCCGTTGGAATCGGCAAGACAACTGCAGTTAGAATGGCTGGGCGCGTGAGCCAAGGAGAATGGATGGAGGGTGAACGGACCCGCCCGTGGGCGCAGAAGACGATTGGCATTCTGGGTGGGATGAGCAACCAGGCGACTGGCGAATACTATCGGCTGTTGAACGAGGGCCTAAATGCCCGGCTGGGCGGGTGGGATAACGGCGAGATCGTCATCGTCTCCGTCAACTTCGGCAACATCGAATGGTTCATCCGCAACGACCGTTGGGACCTGGCGAGCGCCTACATCAGCGAGAAGCTAAACCGGCTGGAAGCTGCCGGCACGAACGTGATCGTGTGCGTGTCGAACACCATGCACAGGACGGTCGTGCCGCTGATGGAGTCGCGCACGACGCCGTTCCTCCACATCGCCGATCCCACCGGGTCGGCGATCCGTGCGGCTGGGCTAACTCGGGTTGCGCTGCTGGGAACGCTGCCCACGATGGAGTCGCCGGAGCTTGCGGCGCGGTATCGAGATAGGTTCGGCGTGGAGGTGATGGCTCCCGTTCACGAGGAGGCGGTCGAGGTAGACCGCGTCATCTTCGACGAGTTGGTACGGCGCGAACTCAAAGCTGAGGCGAAGGCAAAATACCTGGAGGCGATCGCCGGGCTGCGGGCGGCGGGCGCGCAGGGCGTCATCCTCGGCTGTACGGAGATCTTTCTGCTGATCGGGCAGGATGATTTGCCGGGTTTCCCGGTCTTCGACACGACGTCGTTGCACGTGAACGCGATTGTGGAGTTCGTGCTGGCCGGAGCGGCGGCGTAGGTGCGAGTCTTCCTCACCGGCGCTACCGGATTTGTTGGGGGGCATGTGGCTCGGGCGTATGCGGCGAAGGGCGCATCGCTGCGGCTGCTCACGCGGGCTTCGAGTCGCACTGACGGGCTTGAAGGGTTGGAAGCCGACCTGGTTCAAGGCGATCTGCGGCAACCGGATAGCTTACGATCTGCGTTGACCGGATGCGACGCGCTGGTCCATGTGGCGGCGGATTACCGGCTGTGGGTGCGCGATCCTGAGGAGATGTACAAGGCTAATGTGGAGGGGACACGGGAGCTGCTGCGGATGGCGCGCGATGTAGGCGTTAGGCGCGTGGTGTACACGTCAAGCGTGGCGACGATGGGGTTCCTTGCCGATGGAACGATCGTCGATGAGGAGTCACCGGTCGCGTTGGCAGACATGATCGGCCACTACAAGCGGTCGAAGTTTTTAGCCGAAGGAGAGGCTGTGGCGGCGGCGCGCGCGGGGCAGCACGTCGTCATTCTTAATCCTACGACGCCCATCGGGGCGGGTGACGCAAAGCCAACGCCGACCGGGCGCATCGTGGTGGACTTCCTCAATCGCAGGTTTCCAGCGTATGTGGATACGGGCTTGAACCTGGTCGATGTGGCGGAGGTCGCGGCGATGCATGTGACCGCGCTTGAACGCGGACGCCCGGGCGAACGGTACATCCTGGGAGGAGAGAATCTGACGCTGAAGCAGATTCTCGACCGCATGTCATCGATTACAGGGCTGCCCTCGCCAAAGACAAAGGTCCCGCATGGGGTGGCAATGACGTTCGCGTTCTTCGATGAGCTGGTGACCGGAAAGCTGCGGGGTAAGGAGCCGCGCGCCACGGTAGAGGCGGTGCGCATGGGCAAGAAGATGATGTTCGCCTCGTCTGCCAAAGCGGTGGAAGAGCTTAGCTTCAAGGTGGTGCCGGTCTATTACGCGCTGCGGGCGGCGATCGAGTGGTTTGTGGAGCATGGGTACGCTCCAAAGCCGTGAGGGTGGCGATCATCGCGGCGCTATCGGGAGAGTTGAAGCCGCTTGTGAATACTGGCTGGCGGCGCGTTCCAACCCAATCGAAGACAGTGAAGAAGTGGGTCTGTGGCACGACGGGGGATGACGATCAATGGATCGCCGTTTGTGGAGGCATAGGGGCGAATGCCGCCCGCCGGGCATTTGCCGAGGCTGAGACTGACGGAACCGTTGATCGGGTGATCTCCGTAGGATGGGCCGGAGCCTTGAATGAGGAGGTGCACTCGCCACGCAGCTTTGTCGCAACTGCCATCGTCGATGCACAGACCGGAGAGCGCTTTCAACTCGCGGACGGGGAGCGGAAGATGGTGCTCGTGAGCACGGCGCGTGTCGCTGACGAGGCGGAGAAGCGCAGACTTGCCGCGGCTTACAACGGAGCCATGGTCGATATGGAATCGGCAGCCATTGTGCGCTTGGCTCATATGCGCGGGATACCGGTCTGTTGCGTGAAGGCGATCTCGGACGATCTCGGGGATAAGCTGCCGGACTTCAATCCATTTGTCGATCCACATGGACAGATGAAGATTAGTGCGTTCATGCGGTATGTGGCGGTCAGGCCCAAGTACTGGGGTTCATTGGTGCGGCTAGGGAGAACCAGTTCCGCAGCCGCTCGTAATCTGGCGTCGGCGGTGTCTACGATTTTGGGCGGCCCGAAAGACTTTGCGGAGATCAACCGTACGGGGAGTGTGGATTGGTAGAGGTTCCCAAGACGATGAGGGCGGCGGTCTACCGCGGCATCAACGAGGTACGGGTGGAGACGGTGCCGATGCCGGAGATCGGCCCAGGCGAAGTGCTGGTTAGGATTCACACCTGCGGCATCTGCGGGACAGACCTGAAGAAGATCCATACGGGGTCGCACACTGCGCCGCGCGTCTTCGGGCATGAGATGGCTGGAACGATTGCGGCGGTGGGCGAGGGCGTTAGCGGGTTTGCGGTGGGGGAGCGGGTCATGGCCTACCATCACATTCCTTGCGGCGAGTGCTTCT
>CAXTUR010000097.1:0-11451 GCA_964247455.1 uncultured Acidobacteriaceae bacterium
CGGCGTAGAGCCGCCGGAGATGGCCACCCGCGCCCGTCCGCGTGCTTTCACGGCTTCGGCGACGACCCCGGTGAACCTCTCCGCGGCTGCTTGAGCGACCGCTCCAGAGCTCTCAGCCACCCGGTATTCGATAGTAACAGTGCGCGGCATGATACGTTCCTCTCTACAACTTTCGCCAGGCGCGGTCGTCTTTGCCTAACAATTCGTTCGTCGATTCCGGTCCCCACGTGCCGGCGGCGTAGTTCGGGAAGTCGGCCTTCGATGCCGCCCACGCTTCGAGCACCGGCGTAAACAACGCCCAGGTCGCCTCCACCCCGTCGCGATGCGCGAACAGCGTCGCGTCACCCAGCATGGCGTCCAGCAGCAGCCGCTCGTATCCGTTAGCCGACGATTTCCCGAACGCATCGGCGTAGCTGAAGTGCATGGTGACGGGACGAACGTTGGTCGTTGGCCCCGGCACCTTCGCGCCAAACTGCAGCGAAATCCCTTCATCCGGCTGGATGCGCATCGACAGGACGTTCGACTGAATGTCGTCCTCGGTCGCGTTCCCCTTGAAGAGATGCAGCGGCGGCTGTTTGAAGACGACCGTCACCTCGGTCACGCGCTTGGCCAGCCGCTTGCCCGCCTGCAAGTAGAACGGCACACCCGCCCAGCGCCAGTTCTCGATCTCCAAGCGAACTGCTGCGTAGGTCTCGGTGTTCGATTCCGCACTGACCCGCTCCTCCTGCCGGTAGCCGATCACGTCCTTGCCGTCGACCTGCCCCGGACCGTACTGCCCGCGCGCCGTGTTCTCGACCGGGATGCCTTCGATCGCTCGCCAAACCTTCAGCTTCTCCGTTCGCACCGCCTCAGCCTGGAACGAGTCCGGCGGCTCCATCGCGACGAACGAGAGCACCTCCATCACGTGATTTTGCAGCACATCGCGCGCCGCGCCGGCCTTCTCGTAGAACGGTCCGCGGCCCTCGATGCCGATCGACTCCGCCGCCGTAATCTCCACATGATCGATGAAGTTGCGGTTCCACACCGGCTCAAAGATGCCATTGCCGAAGCGAAAAACAAGAATGTTCTGCACCGTCTCCTTGCCCAGATAATGGTCGATGCGGAAGATCTGATCTTCGCTCAACACCGCGTTCACCGCATCGTTTAACTCGCGCGCCGACTTTAGGTCCGTGCCAAATGGCTTCTCGATAATCACGCGGACCCAGTGGCTCTCGCCCTCGGCCGGCTTGGTCATGCCATGCGCGCCCAGCCGGTGCGTAATGTCGGCGAAGAACTCCGGCGCCACCGCGAGATAGAACAACCGGTTGCCCTTGGTGTTCAACTTGGTGTCGAGATCGGCCAGATACGCCTTCAGCTTGTCGAAGCCCTCGTCGTTATCGAACTCGGTCGCAAAGTACTTCACGCGATCCATAAACGGCTTCAACTTGGGGTCGTTCTCCTCCACGCCGCCGCCTTTCAGGATGCCGTCCTGCATATCAGGCCCAAAGGTGGCGCTCAGGTCGCGCCGGGCCACCCCGATGACCGCAAAGTCCTGCGGCAGCAGCCCCGACTGATCCAGGTGGTAGAGCGCAGGCAGCAGCTTGCGCTTGGTGAGATCGCCCGACGCGCCAAAGATCACGACAATGCATGGTTCGGGGATGCGCTCCCCTTTTTTGCTTGCGTCCACATCGGCGGGCGCGGTAGGGGTACTCGACATAACGACTCCTTAAATCTTCCTACAGTACAGACGGCCGGATGCGCGGGCCTGCCGCATCCGGCATGCGGCTTAGGACTTCTTGATGGCGTGGCCGCCGAACTCATTCCGCATAATGGAGATCATGCGATCGGTAAAGTTGTTGGCCTCGCGCGAACGCAGCCGCCGGATTAGCGACTCAGTAATCACCGGCGCCGACACATCCAAATCGATCGCCTCAAAGACCGTCCAGCGGCCCTCGCCCGAGTCAGGCACATACGCTTCCATGCCGTCGAGTTCCGGGTTCTTCTGGAGTGCGTCGGCGGTCAGGTCGAGCAGCCACGAGCGGACGACCGAGCCTTTCTGCCAGACCTTCGAGATCTGCTGGAGATTAAGGTTCAGCGGCGTCTTGGCCTTCATGATCGAAAAGCCCTCCGCATAGGACTGCATCAGGCCGTACTCAATGCCATTGTGGACCATCTTGACGAAGTGCCCCGCACCGGACGGACCCACGTGCCCCCACCCCTCATCCTTCGCGGGAGCCAGCGTCTCGAAGATCGGCGTCAGACGCTCCACTGGTGCTTTGTCCCCGCCGATCATCAGGCTGTAGCCCTCTTTCAGGCCCCAGATGCCGCCCGACGTGCCGCAATCGACGAACTCAAAGCCCTTAGCGGCGGCCTCGGCATGACGGCGCTGCGAATCCTTGTAGTTCGAGTTGCCGCCGTCGATGAAGGTGTCGCCCTTCTCCATGAGCGGCTCGAGCTTCGCGATCGTCTGGTCGACCGGATCGCCGGCCGGCACCATCAACCATATAGCGCGCGGCGCGGCGAGGTTCTTGATCAGGTCTTCCAGCGTGTCCACCCCCACCGAGCCGGTCGTCGTCAGCTTGGCGGTCGCTTCTTTGTTGAAGTCGAAGCCGACCACCTTGTGCCCGGCCAGCCGCAGCCGCTCCGCCATGTTGAAGCCCATCTTGCCCAAACCAATGATTCCGAGTTCCATCGTGTTCCTCTCTATGCGGCAGCGATGCCGTGAAGCGCGAGTTCCTGTGTGAGTTGCGTGGGCGAAACAAAGCGGATCGCCCTCATGCCCAGCGAAAGTGCCGTGTCGCAGTTCTCCTGCTTGTCGTCGATAAACAGCGTCTGCCCGGCCGGAACGCCCGCGATCTCAACCGCCGCCCGGTAGATGTCCGGATGCGGCTTCATCTCGTGCACGTAGCCGGAACAGATAAAGAAGTCGAAACAGCCGCGCAGCCCAAACTCGTTCAGCCGGTACTCGTTTAGCTCACGCGATTCGTTGTTCAACGTCGCTAAGCGACAATGTCCCGCAAGGCCGCGCAGTACATCGAACGCGCCCGGATGGAGCACCTTGCTCTCGCCGCAGACGCGCTCCCAAAGATCGTCGTAGCTGAAGCCACGCACCGGCTGGTTGGGATGAAAGACCGTCTTACGGAAGAACTCCCGCGCGGTCGACAACCCACGCTCCCAGAAGAAGTTAGCCGCATCGTGCCGCGCCTCATACTCCGGCAGATCCACGCCCAACTCGCCGAGCACGCGGGCACGCTGGTCTTTGTCCCAGCCGTTCGTCAGCAGCACACCGCCGATGTCCCAGAAGATCACCTGGATCTCGCTCTTGTTCGTTCCGTTCAACGCGCGATGGCCTCCGGCACCGGCTCTTCAGCAAAGTCCGCGCCCAGCGTCGTCTCCTTCCAGGCCTCAATCTCGTCGCGCCACTGGCCGAGCCGCGTGTTCATGCGGTCGTAGGCCATCGCGCCCAGCAGAAGATGCTTCGGCGGATTGGCCGACTCGACCACGGCGATCATCGCCTCGACTGCCTTCGCCGGATCGCCCTTCTGCTTGCCCACCTGATCGTGGAAGTACGCGCGCGTCTTGCCGGCAGTGCCGTCGTAGTCGGCGATGCGATGCTCCGCCTCAACCCCCGAGCGTCCAAGGAAGTCCGTGCGGAACGGCCCGGGTTCGATAATCGTGACCTTGATGCCCAGCGGAGCAAGCTCGGCGAACAAGGCCTCGGAGAGCCCGTTCACGGCGAACTTGCTGGCGTTGTAGTACCCCCAGCCCGGCAGACCGATCAGGCCCGCGATGGACGAGAGATTGAGGATGTGTCCCGATCCTTGCTTCCGAAGGTGCGGCAGAAAGGCGCGCGTGACGCGGATCAGACCAAAGACATTGGTCTCAAAGACCGGCATAAACTCGCTCTCGGCCGCCTCTTCAATCCCGCCGCATAGACCATACCCCGCATTGTTCACTAGCACATCGACCGTGCCGAACTGCTCAAACGCCTGCGAAACCGCCGCCGCCACCTGCGCAGCGTCCGTCACGTCCAGCCGGATCGCCTTGGCGGAACCAGGATACTTCTGCTCCAGATCCTCTACTTGCTCGATCTTGCGCGCCGTCGCGATCACCTTGCCGCCAGAGGCCAGGACCGTCTCCGCCAGCAGCCGTCCAAAGCCCGTCGAGGCCCCGGTGATAAACCATGTCCGTGTTGTCGTAGTTTGCGTCATGCTCTCCAGATGCGGCACTGAGGGCCGGGGATGCGTTTAGGAGGCCAGCGTCGTGCCCGCGGCCGTCGGCATATACTGCGCTTCGATCGCCTTGACCTTGTTCAGCCGCCGGACAAAGCGCGGCTCCGTTCCGATGAAGTTGGCCTTGAGGTAAGCGTCGACCAGCTCAAACGCTAGCGCCGACCCAATGATGCGCGCGCCCAGCACTAGCGCGTTCATCTGGTCATGCTCCACCCCCTGGTGCGCCGAGTAGGTGTCGTGGCACATACTTGCGCGCACGCCCGGCATCTTGTTGGCGGCGATGCAGACGCCCACCCCCGAGCCGCAGATCAGGATGCCGCGCTCGGCGGTCCCGGCCATCAGCTCTTTGCCGACCAGCACGGCAAAGTCCGAGTAGTCCGAAGGCTCCGTGTTGAACGCGCCCAGATCGTGCACCTCGTGCCCAAGCGAACGCACATGGTCGCGCACCTCTTCCTTCAGCGAAAACCCGGCGTGGTCGGCGGCGATAGCGATCTTCATTGGTCTTCCTCCAACTCCCAGTCATCCGCCGCAACGGGGATGCTGTCTTCATACGTCGGCTGGAGCGAGGTCGAGCGCTCTGCCGTTTCTGACAGAGGAAGCTCGACCGGCCGCTTCACCATCTCGCGTTCACTCGTTTCGATCATGCCGCCCCTTCCCCTCTTGTTTGTCATTCCCAAAGGGAATCTGCGTTTGCACTTGCCTCTGTTCGGCGCGAAGCTACTTCTTCACCAGCTTCTTCGCCAGTTCAACGATGGTCGGAATGCTGACCCCGTATTTCTCCATCACCAGCGGCCCCGGAGCCGACGCGCCAAACTTGTCCACGCCGATGATCCCGCCGTTATGCCCGACATACTTCCACCAGCCCATCGTCGCACCCGCTTCAACGGCGATCTTCGGCGTGCCTTCAGGCATCAGCTTGCTCTTGTACGCCTCGTCCTGCTCGTCGTAGATGGCGAAGCTCGGCATGGAGATCACCGTCGCCCCGATCCCTTCGGCCTTCAACTGCTCGGCCGCCTTCAGCACCAGCTCCACCTCGGAGCCCGTACCGATCAGGATGATGTCCTTGCCCGAATCATCGAGCGCATAAGCGCCGTGGCGAACACCCTCGGCGATCTTGTACTTCTCGGCGTCGAGTACCGGCAAGTCCTGCCGCGAGAGCGCCATGAACGACGCCTTGTGCCGTTCAAGCGCCAGCCGCCAACAGGCCGCCGTCTCGTTCGCGTCCGCCGGACGGAAGTCCGTCAGCTGCGGGATCGCGCGCAACGCCATCAGGTGCTCGACTGGCTGGTGCGTCGGTCCGTCCGCGCCCAGGCCGATCGAATCGTGCGTAAAGATATAGAGCGAGTGCGATGACTGGAGCGCGCCCATGCGCAGTGCCGAGCGGCAATAGTCCGAGAAGGTGAAGAACGTCGAGCCAAACGGAATGATTCCACCATGCGCGGCGATGCCGTTGACCGCCGCCATCATGCCAAACTCGCGCACACCGAAGAAGACGTTTCGTCCTTTCGGATCAAGATGGAAGTTCTCGGACTTCGCGAAGATCGTCTTTGTCGAACTCGTCAGGTCGGCCGCGCCGCCAAACAGCTCCGGCACGACATCGGCGACGGCGTTCATCACTTGCTGCCCAGCATTGCGCGTGGCGATGGGCTTGGCGTCCGGCCCGGCGGGGAAGACCGGCAGCTTCTTCTCCCAGCCCTCGGCCAGCTTCATCGACGTGCGGCGGTCATACTCGGACGCCTTTTCGGGATACGCTTTGCTGTACTCCTCGTACTTGGCCTGCCACTCGGCATGGAGCTTCTTACCCTTCTCGACCAGCGAACCCCAGTTCTTCCCCGCCTCTTCCGGCACGTAGAAGCTCTTGTCCTCCGGCCAGTTCAGGTTGCGCTTGGTGGCCTTGGTCGCCTCCGGCCCGAGCGCCTCGCCGTGAACACCCTTCGTCCCCGCCTTCGGGCTGCCATAGCCGATCACCGTCCGCACCTTGATCAACGAAGGCCGCGTCACCTCCGCCTTGGCGGCTTGGATCGCTTCCGTCAAAGCCACAAGATCGTTGCCATCCGCGACACTCTGCACATGCCAGTGGTACGCCTCGAATCGCTTCGTCACATCTTCGGTAAACGACAGCTCCGTTGGCCCGTCGAGCGAGATCAGATTGTCGTCGTACAGCACGATCAGCTTGCCCAGCTTCAGCGTTCCGGCCAGCGATGACGCCTCGTGCGAAATGCCTTCCATCAGGTCGCCGTCGCCGCAGAGCACATACGTGTGGTGATCCACCGGCGTATGGTTCTCATGGTTGAACACGGCCGCGAGATGCTTCTCGGCGATCGCTAGCCCGACCGCCTCCGCAAACCCCTGTCCGAGCGGCCCGGTAGTCACCTCGACACCAGGCGTCTCCCCGTACTCAGGATGTCCCGGTGTGTGCGATCCCCACTCGCGGAACTGTTCAAGCTGCGCCATCGGCAGGTCATAGCCCGAGAGATGCAGCACCCCATACAGCAGTGCCGACGCGTGGCCGTTCGACAACACAAAGCGGTCGCGGTCCGACCACTTCGGGTCCGACGGATCGTGCTTCATAAACTTGTGAAAGAGTAAATACGCAATCGGCGCGCAGCCGAGCGGGGCACCGGGATGGCCATTCTTGGCCTTCTCTACCTGGTCGACCGCCAGGAAGCGAAGCGTGTTGATCGATAGCTGGTCGAGTTCATGTTGCTGGTTCTGCGGTTGCTCGCTCATTCTATTCCTTTACAGGCCGTGCGCGGACAGCGGCAGGCGCTTCGTTCTCTCAAGATCAGTTACTTTCGTGCGTCCAAAGCCTGCACCAGTGTACAAGGCCTCATATTTAGTTGCAGAAACCGGCTCCGGGGGAGTACGGGGTCAACCGCTAACTTCCGTTCAGCGCGACCTCCACATTATGCCCCAGCCAGCGGTTCTCCCCTGGCCAATAAAGCGTGAAGATCAGCGCTCCCATCTGCTCCGGGCCGGTCGGCAGATCAGCAAACGAGCCGGCGTGCCCCACCTCCCGCGAATCCAGATGCAGCGTTGTCGCCCAATTATCCAGCGTGTAGGTCACCTGGAAGGGCTTTGGATCGGCGATCCGCAGCCGCATTCCGGCAGCCATGGTGCTCACAGGACGGGTCGTCTGGTAAATCTCAACCTGATTGACGGCCTTGCGCTCCCGCATCGGCTGACCGTAGCGCTCTTCGACAACCGCAACCCGGTCGAAGACCCGTCCATCCACCACCGACTTCAGCAGCTTCAGGTACTCCGAGTGAGCCCAGACCAGCGGCTGCGCCGACCCGGCCGACTTGCCCTTGCACATCCCTTCGGACAGGAGATCGTCGTGGTCCCACACCTGCTCCGGCAGCATCCCGCCGACCGAGCTGAACCCTTCGAAAGCCGTGATGAACGGCGCCACGTCGTGTCCGGCGGCGAGCTCGAAGTGCGCCCGCTCTCCGCCCAGCAACGGCCACGCCCTTCCCTGTCCCCAGTGCTCATAAGGGCCGCCGTCCTTCCGCTGCCCGTACCCATCATGGTTGTACCGTCGCCAGCACGGCCCATAGGGCGTTTCGATCTTGAGTACATGGTCGACCACCTTCAGCGAATCCACCACCAGCGGATCGTCCGCCCTCCGAATCCCGTAGCGCACCAGCTCCAGAAAGCCCGCGTCGATCACCTCCCGCGCCTCAAATGCGTACTGCTCGTCCGGTGCGCGGTTCGCCAGATGAATATACCCCGGCTTGATCTCGGGATTGTGGAACGGCTCTCCCACCGACGGCGGACGAATCCGCATGTAGTGCCGCTTCATCCCCGGCAGCAGCACCCCATCGTTCGTCGTCGTCCAGGCATCCAGATTGGCCTCGATCCAGTCCGCGTAGCTCTCCAGAAACTCCGCCTTCTCCGGCGCGTCATGCGCCCGGGCGATGTCGGCCGCGCAGATCAGGCCCGCGATCACCGCCGCCAGCGTCGACGGCGAATACCCCGCGTTCTCCTCCCACCGCTCCTGCTGCGTCACCGGCGCATAGCGGACGAGAAAGCTCGCCGCCGCCTCCACAAACGGGAACACGTCAAACTTGCCCAACCCGTTCCGCTTCCACAGCCGCCACGCCAGAATGATCGGAAACGCCACCTCGTCTAGCTGGATACCCGTCCAGTACGGCGTCCCATCCACCCAGAAGTTCTGCGCAAAGCTGCCGTCCGGCCGCTGCGTACAGGCCAGATACACCAGCGCCCCCCGGGCATTGTCGATCCGTCCGCAGGCCAGCAGCGCCGAGGCCGACTGCACCATGTCGCGCGTCCACACCAGATGGTAGCCGCCCAGGTCGTCGTCCGACTTCGACGCGCCCCAGGGAATCGACGCCGACGCGATGAACGCCCCCGAAAACGTCTTGTCCTCGTGCGTCAGCACGATCCGGTGGCTGATCCGCATTAGCCGTCCCCCATCGGTCGCAGCAGCCGCCAACTCCTTCGGCGCAGGGGCACGCCGCCACTGGGTGATGCACCGGGCCAGGTGCTCGGCATACGGCGTGGACAACGTCTGCATCAGTCCCGCCAACGCCGCATGATGCCCATCACCCAGCGCAATGGCGATCGTAAACTCCCGGTTCTTCGCCACATCGATCTCGCCCATAATGGCCAGATTGCCGTCAAGCGCCTGCCCGAACTCCCAATCCATCTTCATATCGGACGACAGGTCCTGGTACCCATCGCTCGTCCCCACATAGCCGCATGAGGACCGCGCAAATCCGCAGTCGGCACCGAGCGCCAGCGACGTATCGCCCTTCCACGCCAGGATCGCCCGCTGCCCCGCCACCTCAATCGAACGCGCCGAGTTCCCCGCCCCGCCTCCATTCAAGTGCGGTGCCAGCAGCGGATAGCACTTCAGCTTCGCCAGCACCGCCTCATCGCCCGTAATCTTCACGTTCATCAGCACCACCGGATGATGCGGATCGCTGATGAACTCCTTTGTCACGGTATACCGGCCCGTGGGATCGGTCCCCGTCACCCGCACGCACGGCGCATCCGGGTCGATGTACTGAAAGTCGTAGTGGAACGTCCGCTTCTCTTCGTGGAAGAACGTCTCCCCATCCGAGAACAGCAGCTCCATGTCGCGCGTCTGCGGGCGATCAATCGTCGGATAGTAGATCTCGTTCAGCGTGCCATGCGAGAGCGTAAACCACACCCGGCTCGACGCGGCATACGCGGTCGACACGGCGTCTTTACGGCTGGACGTCCAGCGCGGTTCGAGGCCCGGCGCGCCAAACGCGGGCCCCTGGTCGTTCAGCCAACGGTACGAAGCGGCAAGATCGCTCATCTGACGTATTACACCCTAAGTGCGCGCCGCGCGCATCCACATCCTGGTAAATAGCTGACCCTTCATCGGTTTGCGCTATCATTCTGGCATTGCGCTGAGCCCCGATGAACCGGCTGGCCCCGCCTCGCATCCAACCCACTGAGATCAACGCACTACAGGAGAACACCACGTGGCCTTTGAACTTCCTCCCCTCCCCTACGACTACGCCGCGCTCGAGCCCCACATCGACGAAGCGACCATGAAGCTCCACCACGACAAGCACCACCAGACCTACATCACCAATCTCAACGGGGCCATCGAAAAGCACCCCGAACTCGGCTCCAAAACTCCCGAAGACCTCCTCAAGGAGCTCAGCAGTATCCCCGAGGACATCCGCAAAGTCGTCCAGAACAATGGCGGCGGTCATGTCAACCACACCATGTTCTGGCAGATCATGAAGCCGGGCGGCGGCGGTCAGCCCAGCGGCAACCTCTCGCTCCAGATCGACTCCGACTTCGGTTCCTTCGAGGACTTCAAGAAGCTCTTCAACGAGACCACCGCCAAGCAGTTCGGCTCCGGCTGGGGCTGGCTGGTGTTTAAGGGCGGCAAGCTCGAAGTCATCACCACGTCCAACCAGGACAATCCGCTCTCGCAGGGCCTCTACCCCATCCTCGGCAACGACGTCTGGGAGCACGCCTACTACCTCAAGTACCAGAACAAGCGCCCCGACTATCTCGCCGCCTGGTGGAACACCGTCAACTGGGAAGAGATCAACAAGCGCTTCGCCACGGCCCAGAAGTAGCTAACCAAACAAACACAGATGGCTGAACTTTTCGAATGAGAGTTCAGCCATCTGTGTTGATCATTCCGCAGCAAAGCGGAAGATTCTGCTCTTATGCTGTGTAAAACGTTACTCCAGCGTCGACCCGCCCCGGTTCCCCTTCGGCCGCCGGTTCGAGGCCAATACCTTCTTCCTCATCCGCAATGACTTCGGCGTCACCTCCACCAGCTCGTCGTCCGCGATGAACTCGATGGATTGTTCGAGCGTCAGCTGCTTGAACGGCACCAGCCGCAGCGCGTCGTCCGATCCCGAGGCCCGCATGTTCGTCAGCTTCTTCTCGCGCACGCAGTTCACGTCGAGGTCGTTGTCGCGCGAGTGTTCGCCGATGATCATCCCCTCGTAGACCTCCGCGCCGTCGCCGATGAAGAGAATGCCGCGGTCCTGGATGCCGTCGAGCGCGTAGGTCGTCGTCACCCCCTGCCGGTCCGAGATCAACGCGCCCGAAGGCCGCTGCGGAATCTCGCCTTGATACGGAATGTATTCGCCCGCGATGGAGTTCATCACGATGGTCCCGCGTGTCTCGGTCAACATCTCGTTGCGCAACCCGATCAAGCCCCGCGAGGGCACCTTGAACTCCATACGCACCCGGCCCGAGCCGTGGTTGGCCATCTTGATCATCTCGCCTTTTCTCGGCCCCAGGCGCTCGATCACCGTCCCGACGAAGTTCTCCGGAATGTCGATGGACAACAGCTCCGACGGCTCCATCAACTCGCCGTCCACGCGCTTGGTCACGATGGTCGGGCGCGACACCATCAGCTCGAAGCCCTCGCGCCGCATCATCTCGATCAGCACCGAGAGCTGCAGCTCGCCGCGCCCCAGCACCTTGAAGTTGTCCGGGGTTCCCGTGTCTTCCAGGCGAATGGAGACGTTCGTCAGCAGCTCTTTTTCAAGCCGCTCCTTGATGTTGCGGGACGTGACGAATTTGCCCTCGCGCCCGGCAAACGGCCCGTTGTTGACCGAAAAGACGATGGCGATGGTAGGCTCGTCGATCTTGATCGGCGGCAGCGGCTTCGGGTCTTCGAGCGCGCAGAAGCTCTCGCCGATGGTGATGCCCGGGATACCCGCGACGGCCACGATGTCGCCCACAGCCGTCTCAACCGTGTCCTCGCGCT
>CAXTUR010000098.1:0-11163 GCA_964247455.1 uncultured Acidobacteriaceae bacterium
ATGGTGCAGCCGGGGGACTGCTCGCCGTCGCGGAGGGTGGTGTCGAAGAAGAGGACGTGATTGGAAGGAGCCATACTGTCACGAGCATAACGCAGGCTTATGCGATCTGGTCACAGTATTAGCAGATGTGATTGAGGTATAGGTTCGGCCTACTGCCCACCCATGGATTTTAGCCCTGAGGCGATACTGATCAGCGCGGGCGCCAGCAGCACGACAAAGATGCAAGGGAAGATGCAGAGGACGAGGGGAAAGATGATCTTGATCTTGGTCTTGGAGGCGGCCTCTTCGGCGAGCTGGCGGCGTTTAGATCGCAGCTCTTCGGCGAAGGACGCGAGCGCCTTGAGGATGGGCGTGCCGAAGCGATCGGTCTGGGTCAGCATGGTGACAAAGGCGGCGAACTCCTCAATGCGGGTGCGGTCGGCGAGGCCCTGCCAGGCTTCGAGGCGCGGGGTGCCGGCGCGCTGCTCGAGGTTGACTCGGCGGAACTCCCCGTTGATGTCGGGGTGGGAGACGTCGAGCTCTTCGCCGACGCGGAGCAGGGCCTGGTCGAGGCCAAGGCCGGCGTCGACGCAGATGACGAGCAGGTCGATGGCGTCGGGCAGCGATTTGCGGATGCGGTCCCGGCGTTTCTTTGCGGCGCGGGTGAGCCAGAAATCCGGGGCCATGAAGCCGAGAACACCGAAGGTAAGCACCCAGAACAAGGTGTTGACCTGGATGAAGGAGGCGGCGATGATGCCGAGAAACAGGCCGATGCCTTGTGCGCCGAAGAAGAAGGTGGTGGCTTCGGCGTCGCGGATGCCGGCTGCGACGAGGCGCCGCTTGATCTCGGGATTGTCGTGGAGGCCAAGGGCGGCGCGGAGCTTGTGGGCATAGCTCAACCCGCGGTTGATGATGAGTTCGCGAGCGCCGATGGTGCGCTTGTCCTGGCGCGTGCTCTGAACGATGGCGAGGAGGCGGATGGCGTCGGGCGAGGGGCCGACCATCGCGGGGAGCAGGAAGAGGAGCACCACGCAACATCCCGCGAAGGCGAGGACAAAGAGCAGGATGATTTCGACCATGGCTAAACCTCGACCGCGCTGATGATGTTACGGATAAGAAAGGCACCCAGCGCAAGCAGCGCGAGGCCGACGTAGAGGAGCTTGCGACCAAGCGGCGTATCGGTCAGGGGCTTGGAGTAGCCCGGGTTGATGATGTTGATGGCGAGCAGCATGACGATCGGCAGGGCGCAGAGAATCCAGCCCGTCATGCGTCCCTGCGCGGTGTGGGTGCGGATCTCGCCCTGGATCTTCAAGCGTTCGCGGATCACCGACGTGATGCGGTCGAGGATCTCGGCGAGGTTGCCGCCGGTGTCTTTCTGGACGAGGACGCCGGTGACGAAGACGCGAAGGTCGGCGGAGGGAACGCGGTCGAGGAGTTGGAAGAGGCAGTCGCGGAGGGGAAGGCCGAAGTTCTGTTTGCGAAAGACCTCGGCGAACTCGGACTTGGCAGGTTCGGGTCCCCCTTCAGCAACGACGCCCAGCGCGGCCACCATGGAGTAGCCGGCGCGGAGGGAGCGGGACATCATCTCGATCGCGTCGGGAAGGACTTTGTTGAACTCTCCAATGCGTTTGGAGCGGCGGCGGAGAAGGAGAAAGAACGGCGCATAGGCTCCAAGCGCGCCCCCGGCGAGAACGGCCAGATGATTGGGAAAGAAGAGGAAGGTCAGAAAGGCCACGACCACGGCGGCGAGGCCGGAGTTTACGAAAAGCTTGCGAGCCGTTGTGGTCGATTCGGCCTGCAGGACGAGCTTCTGAAACTTGGTGGCGAGCGCAAAGCGAGTGAGGAGTTTTTCAAGCAGGTTTGGCTCGGCATCCTGTACGGCTTTCAGCAGGTCGTTGCTCTGGCCGGACGCAAGATCGGCGACGGAGAGGGAGCGAATAGAGGCAAAGCGCGCGGCGAGACGCTGGTCGTCGGGCGCTTTGCGGTCGAGCAGCAGGATGGCCCCGGCACAGATAGCAAAGGTCATCAGGAACGACACCGCCAGCAACATGGGACCTCCTTTCCTTGCAACTTGGAGCTGCTAAAAACTCCCACCAGGTACTAAATATCCATGGAATGGTCCATCAACCCGGGCGGCAAGGGAATGCCGGCGGCGGCGAGCTTCTCGGCGAATTTGGGAACAACCCCGGTTGAGAAGAAGCGTCCTTTTACCTTGCCTTGCGCGTCGAGACCCTTCTTCTCAAAAAGGTAGATGTCCTGCATGGAGACGACATCGGAAAACGCGCCGGTCAGCTCCGTAATGTGGGTGATGCGGCGCGTGCCGTCGGACATGCGCGAGACTTGCACGATGAGGTGGACAGCCGAGGCGATCTGGGCGCGAATGGCCTTGTCGGCGAGCCGGATCTCACCCATCATCGCCATGGTCTCCATGCGGGCGATCGCGTCGCGCGGTGTGTTGGAGTGGATCGTGGTGATGGAGCCGTCGTGGCCGGTGTTCATGGCCTGGAGCATGTCTAGAGTCTCTTCGCCGCGGACTTCGCCCAGGATGATGCGGTCGGGGCGCATACGGAGGGCGTTAATGACGAGCTCGCGCTGCTTGATGGCGCCTTTGCCTTCGACGTTGGGCGGGCGGGTCTCCAGGCGGACGACGTGGTCCTGCTTGAGCTGAAGTTCGGCGGAGTCTTCGATGGTGACGATGCGCTCATCTTCGGAGATGAAGCCGGAAAGGATATTCAGCACGGTGGTCTTACCCGCGCCGGTTCCTCCGGAGATGACGACGTTGAGGCGCGCTTTCACAGCCGCGGCGAGGACCTCAAGCATGGGCGCAGTCAGCATCTTCGTGCGGAGGAGGTCTTCGGCTTGTAGCGGAGAGCGGCCAAAGCGGCGAATGGAAAGCACCGGTCCGTCGACCGAGAGCGGCGGGATGATGACGTTCACGCGGGAGCCGTCGAGCAGCCGGGCGTCGACCATGGGGGAAGACTCGTCGATGCGGCGGCCGACGCCGGTAACGATCTTGTCGATGATTTGGAGGAGGTGGCGATTGTCCTTGAAGGTGACATCAGTCTTTTCGAGCTTGCCGCGCCGCTCGACATAGACGGAATCGAAGTTGTTGACGAGGATGTCGGAGATGGTGGAGTCGTTGAGCAAGGGCTCGAGCGGGCCGAGACCGAAGACCTCGTTGAGGACCTCCTGCGAGAGGCGGTCGCGTTCGACGGCGGAGAGGGGGACGTCCTGTTCGCCGAGGAGCTGCTGAATGGTGGCGAAGAGCTGTTGCTGCCCTCCGCGCGTGGCCTTAATGTCGGTGAGCTTCTCAAGGTCCAGCCGCTTGATCAGCTCTTTGTGGACCGTGGATTTGATCTGCTGCTGGACGGATTCGGCGACGCCCCGAGCCATGCGGGGGCTGGGTGCGCTGCCGTTGCGGGAGATCGACGATGTGGGGGTGTCAAGCATCATTTAGGGCCGTTTCTAAGCTCGTTTTTTTGCGGAAAGGATGCCGGGGTCGAGGAGGCCGCCGAGTTTGGCTTCAAGACGTTTAAAGAGGCTGGAAGCGGCTTTCGTCTCAGAGACGCTTTGAGCCACGGGCTCCTGGACACCGACCAGCATGTTCGACCATTTGCGCATCTCCTCGCTGAAGACGGACTTTTGTTCGCACGAGACAGGAACGCCGAGATTGGCGGAACGGACGAGCTCGACGTAGCTGTTGGGGATGGTGAAGGTCACCGGAAGCCGGATGGCCTTCTCAATGTGCTCAAGGCCCACGGCGAATTGTGACGAGTAGCGGTTCAGCGCGACCTTGATCTTATTGCTGGTGTCGTCGAGGCGAACGAGATCGTCGCAGTATCGGGAGAGATCGCGGATGGCGGAAATCTCGGGCGTAGCCACGACATAGACCTGCGACGCGGCTCCGATGACGGCGAGGTTGGTGTCATCGAGGATGGGGTCGCAATCCACGACGATGTAGTCGTATTCGGTGCGGAGGAAGTCGAGCGTGCTGGCGACATCATCCGCGTTCATCACGCGTGCGTCATGGCCGACATCGGGTGAGGAGAGGACATCGAGGCCGCCGGGAGTCTTGGTGACAAACCCGGTAAGCAGCTCCGAGTCTAGACGATTCACATTGCGAACGAGTTCTTGGAAGTGAAACCCGGAGCCATCGATGCCGAGGTACACGCAAACGTGGCCGAACTGACTGTGCTTGTCGATCAGTAAGGCCTTCTTCTTGTTGTTCTGCACAAGATATGCGGCGAGATGCACGGCGAGGGTCGTGGTGCCGACGCCGCCTTTTGCGCCAAAAAAAGCAACCACCGTGCCGGAGGCTCCGAGCTTTGCGCCGCGGGTGGAGAACTGCTGCTCGAAGCGCGAACAGGCGGCCTCAAACATCGCCTCGTCGAAGGGCTTAGTGAGGAACTCTGTGCAGCCGGCGCGCATGGCCTGAAGCATAAGGTTGGGATCGCTCGAAGCGGAGAGCGCGACGATGACGATCTTACCGGCGAAGACCTGCTGCAGGTACGCGGTGGATTGAACCGCCTGTTCAACGTCCTGATCGAAGTCGACAATGGCCACGCAGGCGTCGGTCGTCTTCAGGTGTTCTCCAAAGTGGGGCCGGCGTTTGGCGGAGATGTAGGTGTCGAACGCCGCGTCGTGCACCGCCCAGTTGCGATACTCCACACTGTCGAGGATGCGGCCCATGGTCTCGGCGTCGACGCAGACGGAGAGGACGGTAGCGTTCATGGAGCGGGTGCCGTAGGCGGTGGTCATGGGGTCGCGATCCTTTCGTTGGGGGTGTGACCAGCTTGAGGGGTCATGGCTTCCTCGCGGCGGCGGGCAGCGCCTTGTCGTACTTGTCGACGCTCATGTAGGGAACGGCCGGGCTTGGCTGCTGGACCGGCTCGGTCTGGGTCAGCGGGTCGATTACGGTAGGCGTCACAATAATGACCAGCTCCGAGGTGGAGAGATTGATCCCTTTGGATTTGAAGAGCTGACCGAGTATGGGAACACTGGCGATGCCGGGCGTCTTGCTGAAGGCGTCCGTGGTGCGGCGGTCGAGCAGGCCGGAGATGGCAAAGCTTTGGCCGCTGCGAAGGATCACCTGGGTGTCGGCCCGCTTGGTGGAGAGCGCGGGGATGGTGTAACCGGAGATGGTGACGGCGTTTGAGAAGTCAAGCGCACTGACCTCCGGCATGATCTTGAGGGCGACCGTGCCATCGGTGTTGACGACCGGGGTGAACTCCAGCTTGACGCCATAGGGGCGGAACTGGACGGAGACGGTGGGCAGGCCGCCGTTGCCGCCGGAGACGACGGGAAAGGGGAACTCGCCGCCCGCTAGGAAGCTGGCCTTTTGGCCGGAGATGGTCGTGATGTTAGGCTCGGCGAGGATCTGGAGCACCTGCCGGCTTTCGAGATCTTTGATGGCCGCGCCGATGTTGTTTTTGAAGCTATAGAGGAAGAAGTTGAGCGGATCGGCGAGGGTAAGGATGGCGGGCGAAGTGGGGCTAGGAGGAGTGTATGTGGGCCCGCTTGGATACTGGCCTGTCGTGCCGCCACCGATAACGGAATTTCCACCCGGACTAAAGAGGTTGATGCCGAACTGGTCTGCCTTCGAGCGGTCGACTTCAACGATGCGAACCTTGAGCTGTACCTGCTTGATGCGGGCGGGATTGACAAGCAGCGAGTTCGACACATCCTTGCTGTAGAGCGTGGCAAGCTTGACGGCCGCGTCGGAGGTGGCGTCGGTACCGACGGAGCCCGAAAGGACGACCTTGCCCTCGCGTCCCTGGACGTCCAGTCCTTCGTTGGGGAAGGCCTGTTTGAGCGAAGCGCGGAGCTCGTCGACATCGATATCGGAGGAGACCATGTAGGTCTCCGATTCATCGTTCTCATCCCAGACGACGACGGAGGAAAGGCCCGGTGCCTTTGCGGTCACGACGATCTGGTTGGGCGAAACGGTGTAGGAGTCGAGGACGACGGGATTGGCGATGTAGATGCGCTTGACCCGGGCGCGCGTGTTGAGGAACATGATGTGGCCGACGGCGAGGTGCGTGATCTGCTGTGTGGCCGCGGTGGAGGTAAAGGCAAAGGTGTTCATGGGCGCGGCGGGCGCGGGATTGGCGGTGGCGGCGGTGCGGTAGGGATCGAGATGCATGGGGACCAGGGCGGCGGTGAGGCGTGCGGGAGCCTTGTGAGAAGCGGGAGCCGCAACCGGATGCTTGTGGGCGGGCGACGACGTGAGCGACGCGGGGGTGCGCTCCGTAAGGGTTCTCCCGGTGGCGGCGGTAAAGGCCGCCTTTGCGGACGCAAGATCGTTACGATGCGTCCCTAAGGTGGCGGGAACCGCCTTATGCTGGGCCAGTGCCCCGGTAGCCGCAAAGACGAGCGCGGGCAAGACGGCTTGCGTGCTAAAGGAGGAGCGGCGAAGCAGGGGGTGCATCATTGCTCGTTCCTTTCAAAGGTCTGCTCGGACATCTTGCTCCCCGCAATGATCTGCACAGAGTAGGGTTTCGGCGCAGGTGCTGTCTTCCCCAAAGGATGCGCGCGCGGCTGAGGGGCGGCTGCCGGCTCGGCGGCGTGCGCAGGGATACCGGAGGCGAAGTTCGCAGGGGTGAGCCCGGCGACCTCCTTGCGGTCGGCCGTGTTGCGTAACACGAAGAGAATCTTGCCAAGCGAACTGGCGAGGGTGAGTTTCTCGGCTTCCTGCGGCGTGACGAGCAGGGTCACAACGGAGGCCATATTGGCTTTGCCATCGGGGTCGGCCTCCATCTTCTGTCCGGCCGTCAGCACTCGTGCGTTCTGGAGGACGGTTGTGGTGGCGAGGCCGAAGTCGGCTGGACTGGCGGTGGAGGGATGGTAGGTGACGAGGACATCGACAAAGGTGCCGGGGAGGAGAAACCCGGCCACGCCTGCAACCTCATCGGAGCGAACCGCGATGGCTCTCATGCCTTCGGGAATGCGCGCGGTGAGGCCATTGCCGGTGCCGGGCAATGCCAGATGATGGTCGAGGACCAGCTCACCAGCGCCGACGGGGAAGAGCAGGACGCGGCCGGCGATCTCTTCGGGCTTGGTGAACGAGCCCTTGAGAGGCTGGTTGGCAGGCCACTCGGCCAAGGTAAGCATGGAGGGCTGGAGCTGCTCGCCTGCTTCCAGGTTCTTGGCGGCGGCGACGAAGCGCTTGACGCGCACGGGCGCGGCGGCCACGGGTTTGGCAAAGCGGCGACTGAGAAACCAGGTGAACAGCCCGGAGACGACCAGCGCGGCGAACAGTGCGGGCAGAAGGCGGCGGGCGTTCATGGCATACCCTGCGGAGACTGGAGCGAAAGTGTAAGGATGCACCCGGCGGCTATAGCCAACCCGTACGGAAGGCGCAAGGTAGCCGCGTTCTGGATGTTGAGATCGGGGTGCGGCGTCAGGCCTTGCTCAGTGTGGTGGGCGGCTAACGCGAGGACGTTGCCGCAGGTCTGTCGAAGACGGCCGCGATAGAGCGCAAAGGCGAGGGCAAGCACGCCACCGGCCAGCGCGGTAAGGATGAGGAGCGAGGCGGCGTGGGAGAGACCAAGGAGACAGCCAAGCGCGGCGATCAGCTTGACGTCTCCGGCACCCATGCCGCCCGCCAGATGGAACACCAGAAAGACAAGACCGCAAAGCAGCAGCGCGCCGAAGGAGGCGAGCAGATCGCGCCATCCGCCGGAGCAGAAGTGAAGAGCAAGCCCGAGCAGCATTGCTGGGCCGGTAAGGAGATTGGGGATGCGTCTGCTCTTGAGATCGAACGCCGCCGCAGCCAGGGCGCAGAGCAGGGCTGTGGCGGGAATAACGAATTGTGCGAGGGCAGAGTGCATAAGGTTTCCGAGGAAAGAACTGTGCATCACGTGGAGTGCAGACTGGTACGTTCCGCAACACTTCGAGATCGTCGGGAAGGTGCCCCCGATGGGAGCTATATCGGATGGAAGGGCGGGAAGATGAGAGTTTTGACTAAAGAGCGTTGAAGCAGTCTAGCTCGGCGGAAGGCAGCAGGGCGACTCCATCCGCAATCCTCAGGGTAGGAGCAGAAGGAGTCGAATTTAACAGGGCCGCTATATGGAGGACATCACGGTAGTGATGCTGTTGTAGGCGCCGATAATTGCGGTCCGGACACTTCGGAGTGAGGCGATGACGCCCACGGCAATGATGGCGGCTACCAGAGCGTACTCCATCAAGTCCTGACCGGAATCGTTACGGAGAAAGTCGCCGCTCGCCTGTAAGAAACGCTGAGGAGTCTTCACGATAGACCAGGAGTGAGAACAGCTTGAAGAGTGAAGACGGGCCGGAGCGGGGAGATGCGCCGGCCCGGGAGAGCTAGGTGGCGTTGGTGATCGAAGTGCCGATAGAGGAGAACGCGTTGGTGATGGCGGTGCGCAGGGTGGTGAGCGACGCAACGGCACCGAGGCCGATGAGCGCGGCGACCAGGGCGTACTCGATCAGGTCCTGGCCCGACTCATCCGCCAGGAAGAGGTTGAAGGTTTTGTTGAGTTTGTGCATGGTTGATCTCCTTGGAGGTGGTTCGATTCATCCGGCGATGGACCAGATGGAGTGCTATGTAAAGGCGGCTGCTGTCGAACTCAGTCGCCGGACGAAACGATGGAAGGCGGTAAGGCTGAAAGGAGTGTTTCTTTCGCCTACGCACCCTATCGGCGGGGTTGCTTTGAGGAATAGGGGATGCTCGTGACAGGAGGTACTTTTGTTCCCAAGGACGACACAGGACAGCCGCTGTCTCATGCTCAAGAACTTGCCACATGTGCCGATAGTGAGGATGGAAGCGCAGATTACTTCCAACCAAAAAGGAGAAGAGCTATGAATCCTGACATCATCCGCGTTGTTGCCAGTGCCCTGGCGGTCAGCGTCCTGGGGCTAATTATGTACCGCCGAAAGTCGAAAGCGACCGTGTAGTTTGCGTCCACGTACCGAAACGGCCAAAATTCGAGAGAAGATATGAAGACAATTACGATCGTCAACAAGTCGGCGGGTACCGAGATCGGCCATTGCATCGGCTGCGCGGATGGTTCGCTGACGCGGCTGGTTGGCTTGCTGGGTCGCACGGGTTTGGACACCGGGAGCGGTCTACTGATTCAGCCCTCTTCCGGCATCCACACCATGGGCATGCGGTTCACGATCGACGCGGTTGGTCTGGACGCAGACATGCGGGTGGTCAAGCTGTGGCCCGAAATGCGACCGAATCGCGTCTCGTCCGTACACCTGAAGGTGCGCAGCGTGCTCGAGTTACCGGCGGGTCAGATCGAAGAGTGCCGCATCGCAGTAGGACATGTGCTTGAGGTGATCGCGAACGACACGTTGTGTTCGCAGCGTGCGCCAAAATCAGCCATGCCGTTCTTCCCGGCAATGCTGGGCATCGGTGGGATGTCGGGGGCGTGGGCAAGCTAATTTCTTTAGGTGCCGCGACGGGACGGCATGGCTTCGGCTGTGCCGTTCTGTGCTTAGGGCGATACGGCTGCGGTAAGGAAGCCGGCAGAGTCGATACGCACCTCTGCGAGAAGTCAAGTTCCAGTACACTCTGCCGCAAGATGGCCCCCAAAGACGCAGATTTATCGCGGGGAGTGACGAACCAGCGGGGTAAGGCGTAGAACAAAGGCCGCCGGTTAGATGTCGAGGTTCTTGACGTCGAGGGCGTTTTCCTCGATGAACTTGCGACGGGACTCGACGTCTTCGCCCATGAGGGTGGTGAAGATTTCTTCGCAGGCGGCGATGTCTTCGAGCTTGACCTGCATGAGGGTGCGGCGTTCGGGGTCCATGGTGGTCTCCCAGAGCTGGGGGGCGGTCATCTCGCCGAGACCCTTGTAGCGCTGGACCTGGTACTCCTTGCGGCCCTGTTCGATGACGTAGTCGAAGACCTCGCGGGGGGTCTTCTTCTCGACGGGGTCCTGGTTAATTTTGTTGGAGCGCTTGGCGGGCTTGGCTTCGGCGGCGGTGCCAGGGGCGGCGGCGATGGTGTCGTTGACGCCCTCTTCGGAGGCGACCTCTTCGGCCTCATCGAGGGCCTCTTGCGCGACGGCGGCGGGGGTTTTGGCGGCGTAGGAGATGTGGAACGGGGCCTGGAGCTGCTCGGCGATCTGGGCATATTTGCCGAGGAGCTGGCGGGTCTCGGCGGCGTTGGCGAGGGCCCAGTCGATCTTGCGGATGGCGCCCTGGGCGTCGATGAAGGAGACGGAGTAGGTGCCGTGCTCTTCGTCAAGCAGGGGAGCGTCGACGCCGCGGAACTGGAAGTCCTTGCGGATGGCTTCGAGGCGGGCCTGCATGGCTTCGAGTTTTTCGGGGCTTTGGAAGTCGGTGCGTACAGCGGGATCTTTGCCTTCGTGGGCGAAGAGCTCGGTGAAGGCGAGCAGGGCGGTGTCATTCCGCAGGCGTTTAGATACTTTGTCGAAGAAGCCGAGATAGTCGTTCAGGTTGCCCATGAAGGCGGTCAGGGCCGCGCCGGTGAGCTGCTTCTTTTCAGGCCCGTAGGTGAGGACCATGCCGTCGGAGGCGCGCTTGACCATGACGTCGACGTACTCGCGCTCGTCCTTGATGTACTGCTCGAACTTGCCCTTTTTGATGCGGAAGAGCGGCGGCTGGGCGATGTAGACATGGCCGCGCTTGATGAGCTCGGTCATGTGGCGGAAGAAGAAGGTGAGCAGAAGGGTGCGGATGTGCGAGCCGTCGACGTCGGCGTCGGTCATGAGGATGAGTTTGCCGTAGCGGAGCTTGGTGGCGTCGAAGTCGTCCTTGCCGATGCCGCAGCCGAGGGCGGTGATCATGGCGCGGATCTCCTCGTGGCCGAGCATCTTGTCGTAGCGGGCCTTTTCGACGTTGAGGATCTTGCCTTTGAGGGGAAGGATGGCCTGAAAGCGGCGGTCGCGGCCCTGTTTGGCGGTGCCGCCGGCGGACTCGCCCTCGACGAGGTAGAGCTCGCAGCGGTCGGGCTGACGCTCGGAGCAGTCGGCGAGCTTGCCGGGGAGGCCGCCGCCGTCGAGCGCGCCCTTGCGGCGGGTGAGGTCGCGGGCCTTGCGGGCGGCTTCTCGGGCGCGGGCGGCGTCAATGGCCTTGTTGATGATCTTCTTAGCGACCTGCGGGTTTTGTTCGAGGAATGCGCCGAGGCGCTCGTTGATGAAGGCCTGGACGGTGCCGGCGATGTCGGAGTTGAGCTTGCCCTTGGTCTGGCCT
>CAXTUR010000099.1:0-11030 GCA_964247455.1 uncultured Acidobacteriaceae bacterium
GATGTAAGCCGCGATGTGATGTTGCAGCAGGTAAAGGACTTCTTCGTGCGGTAGGTGATTGTGCCGGAGTCATTTCACTGTCTGAACACGTAATACTGACCGGCAGTGTGCTTTATTTCAGTCAGTCCAAATCTTCCAGAGGGTGCAACATCTCCGGAGATCGTTGAATGGATGTCCGATAAAAGAGGCCAATTGTCGCTGAAATACGAATGACCCAAAAAGTTGGTATCTACTCCTGATGCGTCGATCGTATCAAGTCCGGGAAGGACCAGCAGCGGTTCGCCGGCACGGGAATGCCCATGAATACGTTTTGAGGCCTGGATCGCTTTATCTTGTGAAGACTCATACAGAGTCACTCTGTCGGATAGCTTTATCAAAGTATCGGCTAGCTCGGTGAAGGTGTCAGCATCTATGTCGGGAGCCGCAAGCACTAAATGGTTTAGTTTGAATCTAGTACTGGCATCGCGGCTAATGTTTTTCAAGGCTTCGCAGACGGCGCGGTTACCCATGCTATGAGCAATCACGTGTATGCGCTCCGCGCCACTGTGCCGTGAAAGCATTTGTAAGAACGCCTCAAAGTGGGGAAAGGACCAAGTGATGTTTGTTTCATCTTTGATATAGTCGGCAACCCGGCTATTCGACGGCCAGCTATAGAAGATAGGGGCTCCTATAAAGTTGAGATCGAATGCTATCTGCCCTGTTCGTCTTGCTGCATCTTCAAACGAGACGTTGTAACCATGGATGAAGACGAATGCTTCTTTGCGGGCCGATTTGTCAACAGACGCCCTGATCTGTTGGAGGAAGCCTTCTGCAGGAAGAATAGTCGTCTTGTTCAGCACAATATGTTTATCGGGGTTTGGCCGGAATTCAAGCCGAAGCAACGAAGGAGTTTCAAGTTTTCCCATACGGTGACTTTTAGGGATAGACACTTCGCATTCTCCATAATGAATCTTACCGAAGAGAGAACGGCGTTTGTCATACCGGACATTTGTAAAAGAGGGTGTCTGCATACGGTCCGTGGCATAAAAAACCCTAACGATACTTGTGTTATTGGTGTACTTGGGTACCGGCGTGCTGTCCAGCGTCCGCAGGAGCTGTGTAAGGCCGTCGCCGGTAAATTCAGTAGATCCACCAGGAGCTGACTGTACAACTGCTGGTCGGATTGGTACGGGTGGAGCTGATGATAACGGCGCTGGAGTGGCCTGCAAGCCGCCAAATATGCCGGTGAATAGGGTGGACTGCCGTTCTTCTTTGTAAAGTATTTCAATAATTGAAAGTGGTATCGAAACATTGCCACTACGTGTGAGACTTGTATCAGCCTGTGCATGGATTTCTTCTGTGGGAGTCAGCAGTGCACGAACGGTCGAAAGCAATGTGTTTGCGACGGCGATGAGTTCCGGGTCATCGTGGGCATTTACCTGAGCCAAACTCGCAGCGAACACCAGACGCCGTATGTCCGACGCCGGCTCTGCCTCAAGCTCTGCCAATGCAAGGGCTATCCTATGTCCGAACTTTACGTGGATACATTCCTTTAGCAATTCATAGCCGTCCGCAGCCGCTCTCCTGACACCATCAGCCTGACTCGTTTTAACAGCCAGTAGAAGGGCAGCAACTACGGCGGCGGTGATGATCTCAGGCGTCATAACAGGTGCGAGTATTGTGCCATAGCCCAGAAGGCGTTTAACCCGTTATGATTAAAGACGAGGAATCACACATGATCCAGCTAGCAGACGCTCGCCGCATTCTCGCGGCGGCGGAGAAGAAGGCCGACGAGATCGGCCAGCCCATGAACGTGGCCGTCGTCGACGAGGGCGGCAACCTGATCGCGTTCGAGCGCATGACCAACGCGTGGCTTGGCTCGATCGATATCGCGCAGAAGAAGGCCTGGACCTCGCGCGCCTTCGACATCACCACTCAAGACCTTGGCAAGCACTCGCAATCGGGCGACCAGTTCTTCGGCATTCACGCCTCGAATAGCGGCAAAGTGATGATCTTTGCCGGCGGCATCCCGATCAAGAAGGACGGCAAGGTCGTCGGGGCGATTGGCGTCAGTGGCGGCAGCGGCGCGCAAGACCACGAAGTCGCCGAAGCGGGCGTGGCGGCCTATTAGGTCACTCGGTGCGGTCGTAAACTCGACCGCACCTTCTCCCCTAAACCTTTTCAGCGAGAATATCCATCTTGTTGATCCGCGGCGGCTCGGAAAACAGCTCATCGGCCTTTGCCATCAGAGCCCTGGCGATGTCGCCGTTCAGATGAGCATCGCGCGCCGCCTCATCGTTGAATGTATCAAAGATTCCGTAGCGGCCTGGCCCTTCGTTGACCGCGTACCAGGTCACCGTTCCCGTCTCGGCGGCCGCCATTTCGGCACCCTGCTTTAGAAACGCCTCGACGTCGGCTTCTTTGCCCGGCTTCGCCTTCATTGAACCATAAAGCGCATATCTGACCATCGCGAAATCCTCCTCGCCGTAAGATGCCCGCCAAACGCAGGGGGTGTGAATCTTTGCCTCACAGCTATCTGTGCGGTAGCCTAGTAACTGGAGCGACGTGTAGCGCATGATTCTTCGCAGTCTGATCGTCTCACTTGCATTGTTAGCTTCTTCCGCCGCTCAGACCACGCCGTCAGCTCCGCCGGCCGAGCTTCCCGACTCGCCGGGCACGTCCAGTCAGGTGAAGACGCCGGCTGTACCCACCGGGCCGACGGTCGTGATCGACACGACCATGGGCCGTATGACGTGCAAGCTCTTCGACAAGCAAGCGCCGGTCGCTTCCGCTAACTTCATCGGTCTGGCGGACGGAAGCAAGGAATGGACCGACCCCGAGTCCCTCAAGAAGGTCAAGGGTAAACCGTTCTTCAACGGCGTCACCTTTCACCGGGTCATTCCAGGCTTTATGATCCAGGGCGGCGACCGTCTCGGTACCGGCATGGGTGACGCCGGGTACTACTTCCAGGATGAGATCGACCCATCCATCCAGTTCGACGTGCCCGGTCGCCTCGCTATGGCGAACGCTGGCCCCGGACCTACGGGAGCTGGCACGAACGGATCGCAGTTCTTCATTACCGAAGTTGCCGTACCGGACCTTAACGGAAAGCACACCATCTTCGGTCAGTGCGACTCGCACAGCCAGCTCGTCGCGGCCTCCATCGCGCGGGTCGACCGCGACGCAAACGATAAGCCGACAGCCCCTGTCACGATCCAGCGCGTCACGGTCGTGCGTGATGGTCAGCCGATGCCTGCCGAGCCGTCGCAACCAGCCGCGCCTCCCGCTCCGGCAACGCCCTCAGCGCCAGCATCTCCGCCTAGATAAGCTTTGCCCTCGCCGTTTGCGAGCGTGCCCGCAACTCACCCATTACCAAGGAGAACACGCACAATGCCCACTCAATCCGGCACGTATGCCACATTCAAGACCACCGAAGGCACCATCGTCTGCGAGCTCTTCGAGAAGGACGCTCCCGAGACCGTCGCCAACTTCATAGGCCTCGCCGAGGGCAGCAAGGAGTGGAACAGCCGCAGCAAGAAGGGTGCCAAGCTCTACGATGGCACTGTCTTTCACCGCGTCATTCCGAACTTCATGATTCAGGGCGGCGACCCCGAGGGCACCGGCATGGGCGGCCCCGGCTACAAGTTTGCCGATGAGACCAAAGGCTCAAAGCACGGCTTCCAGGCCAAAGGCAAGCTGGCCATGGCCAACTCCGGGCCGAACACGAACGGCTCCCAGTTCTTCATCACCGTGGCGGATACGAGCTGGCTGACGGGCAAGCACACCATCTTCGGTGAAGTCGTCGAAGGCTACGAAGTCGTCGAGAAAATCTCGAAGGTCGGCAAAGATGGGCAGGACCGGCCGAAGACGCCGATTGTGCTGGAGTCAGTCACGATCGAGCGAGTGGCGTAGAGCAGACTTGTAAGTTTCCTTATGAAGTCTCAAAGTCTTCAAAAAAGAGACGTTAGGTCTGCACCAATGATGCTGGTCCGCATTCATTGCAAAGCAAGGAAGGGCCCGCGCGGTTGCGGGCCATTTCTCGTCTCGATAGGCATGTATGTCAACCCTGTCAAGCAGGGTAGAGGACGCCGATGACGGTGCAAAGCTCCTTCACCGAGTCGGCCGACTTCTGCAATGCGGCTTGTTCGTCTGCGGTCAGCTTGATCTCGATGATCTTCTCCAGGCCCTTTGAGCCGAGCTTGCAGGGCACGCCGACGAACAGCCCGCTGATCCCGTACTCGCCCTCGAGATACGCGGCGCAGGGAAGGATCTTCTTCTTATCCTTCAGGATTGCCTCAACCATCTCCGTCGCCGCTGCCGAGGGCGCGTAATAGGCGCTCCCCGTCTTGAGGTGTTTAACGATCTCCGCGCCACCATTGGCGGTACGGGCTTCCAGCTCCTTCAGACGGTCGGGCGCGATCAGCTCCGTGATTGGGATGCCCGCAACAGTCGAGTAGCGCGAAAGCGGAACCATCGTATCGCCGTGGCCGCCGAGCACAAACGCGGTGACGTTCTCAACCGAGACCTCAAGCTCCTCGGCGATGAACGTACGGAAGCGGGCGGAATCAAGCACCCCGGCCATGCCGATCACGCGCTCGCGCGGAAACCCGGAGTGGCGGAAGGCCGCCTGCGCCATCGCGTCGAGCGGGTTTGAGACGACAATCAGGATCGTCTCCGGCGAGGCCGCCACTACCTTCGCGACCACGTCGGCCATGATCTTCGCGTTGGTGTTCAGCAGGTCATCGCGGCTCATTCCCGGTTTGCGGGCAATGCCCGCCGTGATGACGACAATGTCCGAGCCGGCCGTGTCCGCATAGTCATTCGTGCCGACGATTTTGCAATCGCGTTTTTCGATCGGCATGGCCTCAAGCAAATCGAGGGCCTTACCCTGGGGCACCCCTTCGATTACGTCCAGCAGGACGACATCCGCTAATTCCTTGGCGGCGATCCAATGAGCCGCCGTTGCCCCTACGTTGCCAGAACCTATGATCGTTACTTTCTTCCGCATTCTTCGCAATCCTGTTGGCTAGATTTACTTCACCAGGTAGTAGTCTACCGTCGAAACGACGCGCACTGACTTCATGATGGTGGACGTGGACGGCGACGCTCCGCCTCCACCCTCCTCATCCGCCGCCGGAGTTGTTCCCGCGTCTGAGATCGAGAAAACGCCCTGACTGGCCGACCGGATCGAGCCCACCTGGCTGCCAGAATCAGCGGCGAACCGGTCCGCGGAGGCGCGCGCGTTATGCGTCGCTTCGGTAATCATGTCGGGCTTAAGCGCATTCAGCCCCGTGAACTCATACGTGATGCCCTCGGTCCTTCCCCCGGGTGTGCTCGCAATGATTATTCCCTCCTGCAACAGCTCCGCCGTCTTCTCCCCCGCCGCCGCCAACTTGTCCACCTGTCGCGTCTGCATCGTCACCGTCTGCTGCACCACATAGCGATTCAGCGGGCGATTCTGCGTGTACTCGTTCGCTTGGTTGTCCGTCACTTCTATCTGCCCGACGGACAACTCGGCCGGCGAAAACCCCTGCGCCTCGAAGAATGCGATGAGCCGTGCCTTGTTCGCCTCACTCTTCGCGAAGACCTGAGGCAGATCGTTACCAGCCTCTTTGAACGACACGGGCCAGTATCCGGTGTCCGACTTGACCCGTCGCTCCACCAAGCCTTTTACGCTGACGTACCGGTCGGCCAGCTTGATCGCCTTGATCTCCGACCCTAGCAGCCAGCCGCCCACGATCAGGCCCAGCATGACGCACAGGCCAAGGGCAAGTGTGGTGTCGACAGCGGGCCGACGATTTCCATTCATATCCATGATCGGCAGAGTACATAGAACCGAGCGCCACGATGCGAGCGGCGCTCGTTGCAGCGAAGGCAGTTAGAAATTCGTCCAGAGCAGCTGGTTGTAAACGTCGTGATGGTACTGGATCTCCGGCGACTTGACGATCGTCCCCAGCAGGCGGGCACAACGATCCGCCGAGGCTTGCTTCAAGTCCGCGTAGCGCGCCTTCACATCTTCACCCAGGAGCGTCGTCGTCCACTCGGCTCTGCGGAAATCTTCGAGCGCGGTGTAGATGTTGTCCGGCAGATACCGGTCCGCCTGGCGAAGATTGTCGATCTTGGCAGTGTGGCCGTCGAGCCCCGTCTTGAAGACGGAATAGAGCACCATATACGGGTTGGCGTCCGGACCGACGGAGCGAACCTCGACCCGGGCTGATTTCTCATTGCCGATCGGGATGCGGACCATCGAACCGCGGTCCGTAGCGGACGCCTTAATCTGGTTCGGAGCCTCAAAGTGGGGGTCCAGGCGGCGATACGCATTCACGCTTGCGTTCAGCAGCAGACAAAGATCGTTGCCGTGCGTCAGAATACGATCGACAAACTCCCAGGCCATGGTTGAGATCTTCTCTTCGCCGTTGGGGTCCCAGAAGAGGTTCTTGCCACCCTGGGTGATCGACACGTTGGTGTGCATGCCCGAGCCGTTGACGCCGGTGACCGGCTTGGGCAGAAAGCTGGCCGTCATGCCCATCTGCGTGGCCACCTGGCGGCAGATCAACTTATAGAGCTGGATTTGGTCGGCGGCCGTGACGACGTCGCCATAGGTGTAGTTGATCTCGAACTGCGACGGCGCGACCTCGGGATGGTCCTTCTCGTTCTCGAAGCCCATCGCACGCTGGACTTCGGCGGCGGTGTCAATGAACTCGCGCAGAGGGTCGCCCGGCAGCGAATGATAGTAGCCGCCCTTGTTTGTGTAGATGAACTCGCCTGTTTCGTGGAACGTGCGCTCGGCGTCCACGCCGTCGAAGAGGAAGCCCTCGATCTCGTTTGCGGCGTTCAGCGTAAATCCCTGCTTGTCAAACGCCTCGTTCGCGAACTTCTTCAGCACGCCGCGAATGTCCGCCGCATAGGTGCCGCCGTTTTTGTCCACCACCTCGCCGAAGACAAGCACCTTGCCCGCTCCGAAGACGTCGGACGGCACCCAGTAGAACGCGCTCCAATCGACACCCAGCCGCAGGTCGGACTCGCGCTGCGCCGTAAAGCCGCGGATCGACGAGCCGTCGAAGGTCAGGTTGTCCCATCCTTTGACGAAGAATTTCTTGTCGTAGTCGAGCATGTGCAGGCGGCCTTCGAGGTCCGAAAAGACCACCGTCACGGCCTTGATGCGCGGCTCGTCGGCGAGGTACTTCAGCCGCTCTTCCTGGATCGTGTCGGCGGCGACGCGCTGCTTGCGCTGGTCCTTGGCGGCGAGGTTGAGGTCTTCGAGCTCGGCGTAGGGGAGTTCGAGAAAGTTCCGGAATTCGTTCAACATAGTGCTCCTTGGCTCCAATCTTGGCTACGAGGTTGCCTCAACGACGGGGACGTTCTCTTAAAGTGGGGATCGAAACGCGCGAAAACGCATCCACGCCTAAGTTACCAGAAATTCACGCTAAGGCAACAAGCGGCTCGGAGTTCGTGCCGCCAGCCGCACCGGGGCTCGCAGTACACTGGAAGGGGAGGCAATCATGGCGACCGTTCCTAATAGCCCTTCCGCACCGCTCACGCAGCCCATGGCAGCGGATGGCTCTTCAGATCCCCAACTCAGCCGATTCGAAGACCTCATGGAGCGCATCCGCGGCACGGTTACGATCCATGGCGATATTGTGAGCCGCGACCCCGAACTGTGGGACTGTGAACGTGAGTGAGGGCCTCCTGCTCGACACTCACGTGTGGCTCTGGATGGCCCTGAACTCGCCGAAGATCACGTTCCACCTGAGGGGCCTCTTGAGCGAAGCCGCTGAAGAGGGTCAGCTATACGTGTCCGCGATCTCCCTCTTTGAAGTAGCCAATCTCGTTCGCACCACCGCATCGACCTTGCCCTGCCGCTGTCCGCCTGTTTCACCTTTCTTTGCGGAGAACGATCTTGTTCTTCTGCCGCTGACTCCGGAGGTTGCCGTGGTAACGACACTCCTTCCGAAGGATTTCCATGGCGACCCCGGCGACCGGCTTATCGCCGCCACCGCACAAGTCTACAACCTCACTCTTTGCACGCACGATCATGCCCTTCTCCGCTTCGGCAAACAAGGCATCTACTAATTTCTTGAGGTTTAAAAGGGTGACTGCAATCAATAAACGAATTGGCCTCGTCCAGATGTCCTGCGGCGTGGACACCGCCGAGAACCTCGATAAGGCCGCCGACCGTGTCCGCGAAGCTGCCCGCGCGGGCGCTAACGTCGTCTGCCTGCCGGAGCTTTTCCGGGCGCAGTACTTCTGCCAGCGCGAGGAGCATGCCTTGTTCGACACCGCCGAGCCTATCCCCGGCCCCAGTACGGATCGGCTGGGCGCGGTAGCGAAGGAAGAGGGCGTTGTCGTCATCGCGTCGCTGTTCGAGCGGCGCACGGCGGGCATTTACCACAACACGGCGGCGATCCTTGAAAGCGATGGATCGTTGAAGGGAAAGTACCGCAAGATGCACATCCCCGACGATCCGCTGTACTACGAAAAGTTCTACTTCACCCCCGGCGACCTCGGCTATCAAGCGCTGAAGACGACCCAAGGCGACCTCGGCACGCTCGTCTGCTGGGACCAGTGGTACCCCGAGGCCGCCCGGGAGACCGCTCTGCGCGGCGCGACGACGCTCTTCTATCCGACCGCCATCGGCTGGCACCCCAGCGAGAAGGCCGAGTTCGGCGAGGCGCAGTATTCGGCCTGGCAGACCATCCAGCGCGCCCACGCTATCGCCAACGGCGTCTACGTCGGTGCGGTCAACCGCGTCGGCTTCGAACATGGCGACGTCCGACACAACGACGTCATGATGAAGGGGCCTGAAGGCGCGGGGCTGGAGTTCTGGGGCGGCAGCTTCATCGCCGACCCCTTCGGCCGCGTCGTCGCCCAGGCCTCGCACGACAAGGAAGAGATTCTCATCGCGGAGATCGACCTCAAGCTGCTTGAAGACACTCGGCGGAACTGGCCGTTTCTAAGGGATCGGCGGATCGACTCGTATGGTGGGATGACGAGCAGGTTTTTAGACTAAGCAGACAGGAATACATCTCATACGATCTTCGATAGAAGGAGTTTGGTTCCGTGACATTTGATCCGCACACATCAGCAACTGTACTTTCTCTAATCAACTCGACAGTTTCGTCTGCAAAAACTGCACTGGAACTTGCCAAGACCTCAAAAGACTCGTCTCTAAAGCAAACCATCAGCGAAGTTTTCGATGGAATCCTTGAACTCAAAACGCACTGTGCTTGATCTTGAGGAGGATAACCGAGAACTTAAGCGTCAGCTGTCTGCGTCTAAAGACATTCATCGTGATGGCTCTTTCGGCTATTGGTTTAAGAGAGGTGAGTTGGAACCTCTCTGTCCAAAATGCTATGAGGGTAACAACAAGACGGTATATCTTCCTCCATCTGAGCCATGGAGCGGCGGAATTCGCCGTGATTGTAGAGTATGTGGTGACACCACGTGGGAAGTGCCTATTATCTAAACTCTTCGAGAATCATCCCTCGACGTTAATGCCATTGCAACCTGTCGGACAGGACTACCACCATCGTTAGCGACAAAGTCAGATACCGCATGCCCGCCGAGTGGGAGCCGCACGCCGCCACGTGGGTCGCCTGGCCGCACAACGCCGAGGACTGGCCGGGCAAGTTCCAGCCCATCCCGTGGGTCTACGCCGAGATCGTCCGGCACCTCTCGCGCGTCGAGGATGTCCATATTCTCGTCAACGACCTTACCGCCGAGCGCCGTGCCAATGGCCTCCTAAGAAGAGCCGGAGCCAACCTCGCCCGCTTGCACTTCCATCATTGGCAGACCGACCGCGTGTGGCTCCGCGACTCCGGCCCGATTTTTGTGAAATCTGGCGACGACCTCGCCGTCACCAACTGGAAGTTCAACGCCTGGGCTAAGTACGACAACTGGCACCGTGACGACCTCATCCCGCAGCACGTCGCGGCGCACTACGCGCTCCCCGAGCTCCGGCCCGAAGTGAACGGCCAACGCCTCGTTCTCGAAGGCGGCAGTATCGACGTGAACGGCGCGAGCCTGCTCCTAACCACGGAAGAGTGCCTCCTCAGCGAAGTCCAGCAGCGGAACCCCGGCGTCTCTCGCGAGCAGCTAGAAGCCGCCTTCGTGGAGCATCTCGGCATCGAGCAGACGATCTGGCTCCATCGCGGTTGCGCGGGCGACGACACCCACGGCCATGTCGACGATGTCACCCGCTTTGTCGGCGAGAACACGATCCTCACCGCCGTCGAGCCAAACACCGCCGACGAGAACCACCTGCCACTCGCCGAAAACCTCGACCGCCTCCGCTCCGCCCGCAACCTGCGCGGCGAACCGTTCGACCTCCGTACCTTGCCTATGCCCGCGCCCGTCTTCTTCGACGGCCAACGGCTGCCGGCGAGCTACGCCAACTTTTACATCGCCAACGAGATCGTCCTGGTTCCCACCTTCAACGATCCCAACGACCGCCGCGCACTCAACCTCCTCGCCGAGTGCTTCCCAACTCGCGAAGTTGTCGGCATTCACTGTGTCGACCTGATCTGGGGCCTCGGCGCGCTCCATTGCATGACCCAACAGGAGCCCGCATGAGCCAGTGGCCACCCCCGCCGGATCTAGCATCGCTCAAAGAGCTGTTTGCAACCGCCGATGTGGAACGCCTCATAGCGGACGATTGTCCTCCCGACGAGTACGATCCGGAAGCTAGGCATTTCTACGAAGCTACGCTGGGTTGGCCCACGGCGAGCTTCACGGCTGAATCGACCCTTCCATTGCTCGAAGAACTCTGGGTGAAGCAATTCAAGTTGGACAAGGTCCAACTCGCTCAACGTCGGCCCGTGCTCCAGTCGCTCGCTCAGGAGATCGCCCGATTCTTCGGTCCAGAAGCCCAGCCGCAGGTGCGCCAGTCGGTTCCATGAGCGACGAAGCCTATCTGCTTGTCGCCGTTGCCGAGGCTCAAGCCGCCGAGGCTGCCGGCGAAGTCCCCGTCGGTGCCCTCATCGTCCACCAGGGCCAAATCGTCGGCCGGGGACAAAACCGCGTCCTTCGCGACTCCGACCCAACCGCACATG
>CAXTUR010000100.1:0-10805 GCA_964247455.1 uncultured Acidobacteriaceae bacterium
GCGGAGGTTGGCGGCGGGGTTTGAAGAGGCGGCGGTGCCTGAGAACCGACGGTAGGGATTGGGGAGGACCCCACCCCCACGACGATGAGACCGTCGTGAGGATGGGGCACCCGAGGACGCGCCATAGACGCAGATTCCCTACGGGAATGACAACCAGAAAAGCAAACTGCAAGGGCGCATCTAGCTGAGTAGATCGTTGTAGAGGGCGGCGGTTTCCGCGCTGAAGCAGCAGAAGACGACGCGGTCTACCCCCGCTTGGTCCACCAGGCTACGAACGGTGCGCGTGGCGATTTCGGCGGCGCGGCGGTGGGGAAAGCCGTAGACGCCGGTAGAGATGGCGGGGAAGGCGATGGAGGTTACGTCGTGGTCACGGGCGAGTTCGAGGCAGCGGGCGTAGCAGGAGGCGAGGGCGTCGTCTTCGCCGTGGGTGCCGCCGCGCCAGACCGGGCCGACGGCGTGGAAGACCCATTTGGTGGGCAGGCGAAAGGCGGGGGTGGCTTTGGCGTCGCCGGTAGAGCAGCCGCCGAGGGCGAGCGAGGCGCGGAGGAGATCGGGGCCGGCGGCGCGGTGGATGGCCCCGTCGACGCCTCCACCGCCAGCGAGGGCGGAGTTGGCGGCGTTGACGATGGCATCGACGGCGAGGCGGGTGATGTCGCCGTGAACGACGTCAATTCTGGCTACTGGTTCCATACTGGTGGATAAGATGCACGGCGGCGAAATAAATTGGATTTCTTCACATTGCTGTAACACTCTGTTCGCAGAAGCTGCTTAGTGTGGTGAGGCAAATCCATCTCACTTCAGGCGATCCTCCCATGGCAACTCCGGTTCTTATTCCTTCCTCCGTCCAGGATAAGCTACACAACTCAAAGCCCGGCATGGCAGGTTCGGCGGTATTCGGGGTCATGCTGCTGGGCGGCCTGATCTACATCGCGGTGAAGTTATCAAAGGATTTGTCGGTCGTTCACTCGGCGTCGGTGTTTCCGTATGTGCTGCTGGCGGTGGCGCTGCTGATCGCGCTGGCGTTCGAGTTCGTCAATGGCTTCCACGACACGGCGAACGCAGTGGCGACGTGCATCTACACGCATTCGCTCGAACCGCATATCGCGGTAGCGTATTCGGGCGTGATGAACTTTATCGGCGTGCTGCTGAGCTCGGGCGCGGTGGCGTACTCGATTATTACGCTGCTGCCAGTGGAGCTGATCCTGAAAGTGAGCGCGGGGTCGGGATTCTCGATGGTCTTCGCGCTGCTGACGGCGGCAATCCTGTGGAACCTGGCGACGTGGTGGCGCGGATTGCCGGCGTCGAGCTCGCACACGATGGTGGGTTCGATCATTGGAGTGGGCATCGCAAACCAGATGATGCAGGGCAACTCGGGCACGGCGGGCGTGGAGTGGGAGCAGGTGACGAAGGTGTTCAAGGCGCTGCTGATCTCGCCGATTGTCGGGTTTGTGCTGGCGGCGCTGGTGTTCTTTATCTTCAAGGCGGTGGCGAAGGACCCGCGGCTGTTCAAGGCTCCCGAAGGAACGGCACCGCCGCCGTTCTATATCCGGCTGCTGCTGATCCTGACGTGCGGTGGGGTGTCGTATGCGCATGGGTCGAATGATGGGCAGAAGGGTATGGGGCTGATCATGCTGATCCTGGTGGGCACGGTGCCGACGGCGTATGCGCTGAACCATACGGTGAGCGCGTCGGAGGTACAGACGTTCGCCGCGGTCTCGACGCAAGTAGCGGGAGCGCTGGGCAACTATGCCGAGCCGGGCACGGTCTTGCAGGATGCGGGAAAGCAGCTGGAGAGCTTCGTCGCCAAGAAGAAGTATGAGCCGGGTGTGATTCAAGCATTGCAGCAGGAGGTGATCGACATTCGCAACGAGGCGAGCAGCTACGGGGCGCTGGGCAATGTGCCGCCGGAGATGCAGGCGAACGTCCGCAACCAGATGTATCTGACGAGCGAGTCGCTGCGGCTGCTGGGTAAGTCGGGGCCGAAGATGAGCGCGGCGGATATGAAGGTGATCTCGAACTATAAGGGATTTCTGGACAAGTCGACGAAGTTCATCCCGACGTGGGTGAAGGTGGCGGTGGCTCTGGCGTTGGGGTTGGGGACGATGGTGGGCTGGAAGCGCATTGTGATTACGGTCGGCGAGAAGATCGGCAAGACGCACTTGACGTACGCGCAGGGAGCATCCGCGGAGCTCGTGGCGATGGTCACCATTCTGGCGGCCGACAATTACGGGTTACCGGTGAGCACGACGCATGTGCTTTCGTCGGGCGTGGCGGGAACGATGATGGCGAACAAGAGTGGTTTGCAGATGTCGACGCTGCGGGACATCGCGCTGGCTTGGGTGTTTACCCTGCCAGTGGCGGCGGTGCTCTCGGGGTGCTTGTTCTGGCTGTTCAATACGGTGGCCGCGCATACCTAGAGCAGAGACCGACCACGGAGGGCGCGGATAAGAACGGATAAAGGCCAGGGCGGTCTGTCTTAGGTGTAGAGGGTGAAAACGCAAATTCATACGGGAATGACAAACAAGAGAGCAATGACTTCTCTCTTCACCAACGGTAATCTTTTGCTCTGGGCCTTGATCCGTTTCTTCCATCCGTGTGATCCGCGGTCGGCCTTCTGTGGGTGGTTGGTATGCTGGTGGTTGGAGACTGAACGCCTGCCTTGAGCTTGAAAGCAAAGATCGAAGCCGTCATCTATGCGTCGGAGGAGCCTGTCACCTTACTCCAGTTGACTGGGCTGCTGGGGCTGGAGGCGCAGGCGGCGCTCGACCGGGTAAATGCGGCACAGCAGACGCTGGGTCTCGAGGAGATGGTTGCGGTTGAAGAAGCGATTGCTTCCGGAGATGGCATGGAAGCGATCGAGGAGGCGGAGCCAGCTACGCCGGATGAGCGGGCCGCCGCGCGCGCGGAGAAGGCAAAGGCCGGGCGGCTGCGGGAGCATTTCCGCGGGCTGCTGGGCGAGTTGATCGCCGACTATGCGACGCCGGAGCGGGGTTTGGAGATCCGTGAAGTGGCGGGCGGCTACCGCTTGGCGACCAAGCCGGAGTACCACGATGCGGTGCGCGGGTTTGTGCGATCACTGAAGCCGCCGCTGAAGCTGAGTTTTCCGGCGCTGGAGACGCTGGCGGTGGTGGCGTACAAGCAACCGGTGACTGCGCCCGAGGTGTCGGAGATCCGCGGGGTGGATTCGGGCGGGGTGCTGGGGTCGCTGATGGCGCGCAAGCTGGTGACGACGGCGGGACGCAAGCAGGTGATCGGGCGGCCAATCCTTTATAAGACGACAAAGGATTTCCTATTGCGGTTTGGGCTGAAAGACGTGGCAGAGCTTCCGAGCATCGAAGAGTTTGAGAAGATGGCGAGTGAGCTGGACGACGGCGAGCCCCTTCAAGAGGAGATTTCCATGTCAACCGAGCCTGAAAGCATTACCGGCGCCAACCTGGAAGAAGAGCGTTACGCCACCGAGCCGCAGTCCGATGGCGATGGAACGGGAGAGGTGCCGGTGGACGGGCGCATCGCGGGTGTACCGCCACGCTACGATACCGCCGCCGAGGGCGATCCTTCCGCAGCCGAAGCGGCGGTGCGGGAGGACGCTCCGGATACGGTGGCTACGCCGGAAGGGGACAACGAGTTCAGCCCGGGTGAGCCGCTGACCCCCGCACCCGAAGGTCTGCAGCGAACGCCTGCGATCGATACGAATAAGGTCTAGCTTTGGCTGGCGCGGCAAGCGCGAATTCCCTTCGGGAATGGCAGCCAGAAGAGCAACGGCGGCTTCCTCTTACCGCCGTCCTTTAAGGTTTGCTCTCGGCGTTGGGGGTAGGACTGTCGGAGTGGGTGCCCAGCATCTTCGCGACGACGGCGTATTCGGCGTTCGCTTCCTGGTTGTGGCCGAGTCGTTTGAGGATTCGGGCGATGAAGAAGTGGGGCTGCTGGGCGTCCGGTGCCAGCGCGATTGCGCGACGTAGTGCCACAAGAGCCTCCTCGTAACGGCCCAGCGACTCCAGGGCGCGCCCGAGCTCCTGGTGGGCAAGCGGGTTGCCGGGGCCATACTGAACCGCCTCCTGCAACATTCCCAATGCCTCGTCCGCGCTTCCTCGGCTGAGGAGTAATACGCCGAGATCAAGATAGGGCTGCGGGTCGGGAGCGGTCAGGCCGCTCTGCCAGGCGATCGCCTGACGGTAAGCCTTCTCGGCGTCGCCGGGGCGCTGCATTTTCTCATCGACCAGGCCAAGGTTGTACTCCGCGCGCACGTCGTGGGGACGCAGCGTCAAGACGCGCTCGAAGGAGTGTTGGGCGTCGGCGAGTTGGTCCTGGTTGTACTGGGTGCGGCCGAGGAGATACCAGGCGCGGGCGTTCGCCGGGTCGAGTTTGAGGGCATAGTTGAGCCACTTAGCGACGTCGGGAAAGTCCTTCAGCAGGACGTAGTCGGAGGCGACGGTAATCAATTCCTCGGCGCTGGGCGGACGTCCACGCGCGCCAGCGGTGTACTCGGCGAGCGAGTCTTGGGCGCGGTCTTCGCGGAAGAGCACGTAGCCGAGAAGGTAATGGGCTTCAGTAGAGGCGGGATCGACCGCAAGCGCGGCGCGGAGTTGCCGTTCGGCTTCGGGAAGATGGGACTGGGCAAGCTGCTGTTTGGCCTCTGCGAGGAAGGTTTGTGGAGTGACCGGCGTGGTTTGAGAGGCGAGCGCGATGCCGCCATAGATCATCACCAGGGCGCAGAGCCGTGGAGGAGCCATGGCGAGCTGCCTGGGAGTCCGGAGAGGAGGCATCGGTGTTAGTGTAGCGGGAGCGCCAGGAAAGTTCCATGTTTTGAGATCAATGTTCGACCTTTGTTATCTCGGTTTGCGTGTGTCACCCACTGCAACCTATCCTTAATTGCGTGACACGTTATGTCGAGGTACGAGAAAGCAAAGCGACGGCTACTATCAAAACCTACGGATTTCACCTGGGCCGAACTAAAAGTTCTCATGGAAGGTCTGGGATACCAGTCGAAGATGAGCGGCGGCTCTGGTCGCAAGTTTGTACATTCCGAAACTGGAGCGACGCACTTTATCCATGAACCACATCCGTCCAAAGTTTAAAGGCCTCAGGTGCGGGACGCAATCATCTTTCTCACCAAGCAAGAGGATCTGCCATGAGTCAGACGTTTAAACACAAGGGTTACGAAGGCTCTGTGCTTTTCAGTGCCGAAGACCGCCTGCTTCACGGACGCATTCTCGGCATCCGCGATATGGTGAGCTTTGAAGGCAACGATATTGAAAGCCTTGAGACCAACTTTAAGGCGGCGGTTGACGAGTACCTCGCTTTTTGTGAAGCAGAGGGCAAGACACCAGATACACCCTTCAAAGGCAGCTTCAACGTCCGCATTGGACAGACTCTTCACCGACGAGCTGCTCGCTTTGCCGAAGAGCACGACCTTAAACTCAACGCGGTGATTGTGGACGCGCTTCAGGAGTACTTGTTCAAATCGGCGTAAGCGGCGCATCACGCAGAGTTTCGTTCCGGCTACGCGGCTATTCCCGGACGCCTATAATGAACTATGGCATCCATCCATACGGTCGCGCCGAAGGCTGCCCCGCCGTCTGCGTCTCCACCTGCGCCGATGTGGGGCGATGAGCCGGGCACCGAGCGTGCGACCGAGAGCGGGATGAATCTGGAGGCCGCGCTCCCGGTGGCGGAAGAGCCGGGGTCTTCGTCCGGGAAATCGCAGCCAGTCTTCGCCGAGCCGAGCGGCACGATCGTCTCGCCCCCGCCAGCAATGCCGGCCGCCAACTGGCCCACAGCGGATGACGCGGCAATCGACTGCAACTTCGACACGCTGCTGGCCACGGTGCACGCCAATCGCCCGAATGACGACCTGGAGATCATTCGCAAGTCGTGGGCGTTCTGCATCGCGCAGCACGCGGAGCAGAAGCGAGCCTCAGGCGAACCGTACATCATCCATCCGCTCGAAGTCGCGCAGGTGCTGGCCGAGTTGAAGATGGACTCGACCGCCATCGCCGCCGGTCTGCTGCACGACGCGGTAGAAGACACCGACGTCACTTCGCCCGAGATTGCCAAACGCTTCGGCGAGCAGGTGGCGCACATCGTCGAGGGCGTGACGAAGCTCGACAAAATCAAGTTCGCCAACCGCGAAGACCATCAGGCCGAAAACATCCGCAAGATGCTGCTGGCGATGGTGACGGATGTGCGTGTGGTCATCATCAAGCTGGCCGACCGGCTGCACAATATGCGGACGCTTGAGCACCTAAAGCCCGAAAAGCAGGGGAAGATCGCGCAGGAGACGCTCGACATCTACGCGCCACTCGCGCACCGGCTGGGCATGGGCAAGCTGCGCGGCGAGCTGGAAGACTTAGCGTTTCGCTATACCGATCCGATCGCATACCAGAAGCTGACGGACGAGGTGGACGCGCTGCGGGGCGAAGGCGAAGTCTTTCTGGCTGGCATAGTCGCCAAGCTGGAGATGAAGCTGGTCGAGAACGGTATCGAGGGGCGGGTGGAGTCGCGGATCAAGCGGCTTTACTCCATCCAGCAGAAGTTGGCGGACCAGCAGATTCCGGTGGATCAGGTCTACGATCTGCTGGCCATCCGTGTCATCTGTACGACGGACGCCGATTGCTATGCGCTGCTGGGTCTGCTGCATAGCATCTGGCGTCCGGTCCCGGGCAGGATCAAGGACTTCATCTCGTCGCCCCGACCGAATCTGTATCAGTCGCTGCATACGACGCTGATCGACGGCGGACACCAGTTCGAGGTGCAGATCCGCACCGAAGAGATGCACCGCGTCGCCGAAGAAGGCATCGCGGCGCACTGGAAGTACAAGGCGTCCGACTCCGTCACGGCAAAGGATGAGGCGCGGCTGGCGTGGGTGCGGCAGCTGATGGAGTGGCAGCGCGAGATGTCCGACCCGAACGAGTTCATGTCGACGCTGAAGATCGACCTGTACCCGGAGGAGGTCTACACCTTTACGCCGAAGGGTAAGGTGGTAGTGCTGCCGAAGGACGCGAGCCCGATCGACTTCGCGTACACGATTCACACGGACGTGGGTAATACGACGGTCGGGGCGAAGGTGAACGGGCGGATCATGCCGCTTAAGACGAAGCTAAAGAATGGCGACATTGTCGAGATCAGTACGCAGGCAGGCCATGCGCCGAGCCGGGATTGGCTGTCGTTTACTAAGAGCAGCCGGGCGCGCAACAAGATCAAGCATTGGCTGAACGAGCATCAGCGCGAGCGGGCGATGGAGATCGGCGGCAAGCTGCTGGAACGCGAGGCACGGAAGTACAAGCTGTCGCTGGGCAAGTTTACCGACGCGGATTTTCTGCGCGTGGCCGCCGATTATGGGTTGGGGACGAAGGCCGAGCTGATGGCGGGGGTCGGCTTCGGCAAATACTCGTCGCGTGTGGTGCTGAATAAATTGGAGCCGGGATCGACGCTGGCCGTGGAGCCTGCGCCGCCCGAGACTGGGGTTGGCAACACGCTGGGGCAGATGTCCGAGGCGGTGAAGCGCGTCTTCTTCGGCAAGGGCTCGGACTCGCTGCAGGTCGAAGGGCAGGACGATCTGCTGGTCTATCGCGCGCGCTGTTGCAACCCCATTCGAGGCGAGGAGATCATCGGCTACGTCACACGCGGCAAGGGCGTCGCCGTCCATGCGCGGAGCTGCTCGAACGTGCAGAACCTGCTGTATGAGTCCGACCGGCGCATCCAGGTAGAGTGGGCGGTCGCTCCGGCCGAAGCTGGCGCGCCGAAGCTGCCGACCTATCCGGTCCGGCTGACAGTTCTTTGCGAAGATCGCCCCGGGCTGCTGAAGGAGTTCACGGCCATCATTGCGGACGATGGAACGAATATTAGATCGGTCGATTCCAAGCCGACGCCGGATGGTAACGCTATGGTCGACTTTGTTGTGGAGACGGTGGATGTCCGGCACCTTAACAAGCTGACGCAGAACCTGCGAAAGGTGCCGGGGGTGCGGGATGTGCAGCGAGTGCAGAAGATTTAGCGAATCACCTGCGGACTAACACTTAGCTTCGTCTGCCATAGAGCGGCAAACGCCGATACTGCTTCTTCGGCTCTAGGATGACAACTTCTGTGAACAGATGCGCCATTAGCAAGCGCAGTTTTGCCGCCAAAATTGTGAGTCGTGACGTGATGTATCTCTAAATCCTCCCACGACACTACCGAGTCGCAAACCTGACATTTCTTACCATCTCTGTAGAAGATTATCTCGCGCTCCACCGCGCCAAAGCCGCGTACTGGGTCCTTGATTACGGGATTGATGCCCTCTAACATCTTTGTCACGAAGAAAGCATGTCGCCTCTCGATAGTTTCCGCAGAATCAGAGTTTGTTCTCGCCAATAACCCGTATCGAAGCCAGTACTCATCAGGTTGTGCTTGCCATTTTGTCTTAGAGGCAGAGGCCAGTCTTGCACGAAAGTTGTCAAATGACTCCGCGAAGCGTGGCATCCAACTAGGTGCGTAATCGTCATGCAAACGATCCGCCAGCAAGAGCAGGCTTATCGCTTCGTGTCCTTGAATCTTCTTCCGCTTCATAACACTCAGGCAAGAGTTGAGTGTCGTAAAGAGCTTATCAAAGCGCCGAGCAACGTCGGATTCGATATCGAAATCAAGATTTTGGTAGTAAAAATCGTCTATCGCTTCCCTCTTTGTAGTGCAAAACGACCCGTCTTTTCTTCGCGTCATCAGCAGCATGAGCATCTGAGCCGTCAGCTGTCGCACCTCACCTCGGTTATTTGGCTTTGCCTTCATCGCTTTTGTAAAGAAGTCATGACCCGGGTACTTGTCCAGTTCCGGCTTGCCACCCATCTTGAGCACGAACTCCGTAAACTTGCCCGGCCATGCATCTCTCTTTTCCTGCGCGTTCAGCGGTAGGCCAGCTTGGAGCCTGATAAACAAGTCTCTAGCTTCGTTTGGCTGGTCCGTCTTGATGTATACGATGGACAAAGGCGTATCTAAGAATTGCTGCTTAAGCTCAGATGACAACTCGTCAAAGGTCTTCCCTCCCCACTCGCAGGGTTGATCCTCTATGAAAGCGGGAAATCGGGCTATTGCCGCATCTTTTGCGGGATCAAAAAGCCGGAACTGCCTTCGCTGAAACGAAAGAGAGCATTAATGCGCTGCTGGCCGTCGATGACGTCAAGACCGTCTCGGCTAAACCCACCTACCTGGTTATGTATGTGGTGCAGGTAGATAAGAGGCAGGGGATACTTGCGGAACAAAGAGTCAACGAGACGTTTCTGCTGATCGCCAACCCACACGGAGCCACGTTGGTACTCCGGGTTTGCCGCAAGCATGCCGTTGCGCTTGAGCTCAATAACCTCACGAACTGTAAGAAGTTTTGGATCGGACTGCATAACCTAGCGTTCTCCTCGACGTATGCTGGTAGCTGCTAACGTCGAGTCTATTGCATTACTCCCGCAATGCTCAATTGTTGTTGCGTCTGCACCAAGAGGCATACTAATCCACCACCTTAGACTTATCTCGATAGCGCGTTCCTGCTCAAGCTGTGTTTTCCAGTACTTGGAAGTGCGGAGTAACGAAGCTGCGGCCACCAACGCGCAAAAAGACATCGTGGTATACCGTTGCTTACGTCATGCGATTCCATAAAACACTTGCCCTATTCTGTCTCCTAACCTCTTCCGCAATCTCGCAGCAGCAGGACCGCGCCGCGCTGGTCAATCCGCTGGTGGGCACGGCAAACGGCGGCAATGTGTTTCCGGGCGCGACGATACCGTTCGGGATGGTGCAGTTCAGCCCGGAGGCGACGCCGGTCAACGAAAAGCGGATGATCGCCGCGCCGAGCGGGTATGAGTTTCGCGCGACCAAGATTCGCGGCTTTAGCCTGACGAATGTTGAGGGGTGGGGCTGCGCGGGTGGTTCGGGCGACGTGCCGCTGGTGCCAGTGACGGACGCGATTGAAAGTTCGCCCTCGACGGACTTTCGGCAGGCGTATGCGTCGGCGTTCCAGCATGCTGATGAGAAGGCCGAGCCAGGATCGTATCGGGTCACGCTGGGCAACGGGGTGGAGGTTGCGCTGGCGGCGGCGACGCGAATGGGTGCAGCGACGTTCCGTTTTCCGGAAGGGAAGGCGGCGCGGGTGCTGGTGCGGACTTCAGACTCGGAGGTGGGGTCGACGGCGGCGCGGACGAGCTTCGACAAGGCCACCAACACGGTGAGCGGCTCGGTGACGAGCGGGAACTTCTGCGGGTATATCGGCACGGAGGATCGCCGGTCGTACTACACACTGTATTTTGTGGCGCGCTTCGATCGTCCCGCGACGGAGAACGGCGCATGGAAGGATGCGGCACTGCTGCCGAATGCGACAAGCGCGGAGGGCGGGACGGGATACGGACCGAAGGGTTTTCCGGAGGCGGGGCACGGCTCGGGCGTGTGGCTGGGCTTTGGCACGGGCGGTGAGGTGCGAGTGCGGGTTGGCGTCTCGTATGTGAGCGAGGCCAATGCGCGGGCAAACCTGGACGCCGAGAGCGCGGGCGGAACGACCTATGAGCAGGTGGCCGCGAAGGCGCGGGCGGCTTGGAACCAACGGCTTCGGCAGATCGAGGTAGAGGGCGGCACGGCGGAGCAGCGGACGGTCTTTACCACGGCGCTGTATCACTCGCTGATGACGCCGACGACGTACAGCGACGTAAACGGCGAGTACACCGGGATGGACGGTAAGACGCACCGGATCGGCGGCGGGCAGCGGTAGCTGCTTGTGTAAGTTCTACATTCGAAGGAGTTTATTCCCAAAATATCTGGAATGAACAAATTGCAGCACCAATTCATGACTTCTG
>CAXTUR010000101.1:0-10712 GCA_964247455.1 uncultured Acidobacteriaceae bacterium
CGGTCACCTTCAGGTTCTTGTACTTGGCCTTGATCGCGTCCATCTGCGGCTGGATACGCTGCATCTTGAGGCCGGACTGCATGGTCTTGATGCGCAGCGGCAAGAGAATGAAGTTGATGATGAGCGTCAACAGCACGATCGCCCAGCCCCAGTTCGAAGCCAGATGCGTCTGGATGAACTGCAGCGCGAGGAACAGTACCTTGCCGATTGGGCCAAAGAAGCCAAAGTCGAGCAGCGGCTCCAGCGTGGCGTTGGTACCAATCGGGTGGATGGCCTTGAGGATGCTGGCGGCCTTCGGTCCGGCGTAGATCCGCATCGCCGAGTGGCCGGAGACATCGCCCATGGCCGCGCCGAGGATAGGCACAAGCATCGGCTTCGCGGAAGACGACGGCGTTCCCTGGCCCAGGCCGTTGTTGCGCTTGGCCTGCGCGACGTCGATCTGGTTGTGCAAGCTGGCCAGCGTCGCGTTCCCGGGAGCATCCGGCAGGAAGATCGCCGCGAAGTAGAGGTCGCTGACTCCGGCCCACTCGATGGGCGCATTGTCGGTCGCGCCGCCGGAGACGTTCTTCACGGCCCGATGGTCAACCTTGCCGTTCGCGGAGAGATCGACCTGCGCCGCCGCGTACGAGCGCGCATCCTCCTCGTCACCAAAGCCCCCGGGCCACTGCAGCAGCGCGCGGACAGGGGCACCGTTGCGCGTTACCTGCAGATCGGCGTGGAGGAGGTAACTCTCGTCGAAGGAGAAGGTCTTCGTCGCCTCAAGCCCGTTGCCGCTGTACTTAAAGATCAGCGTACCCGGCGAAGCGACCTTGCCCGTGGCCGAAGGAACGAACAGCGCCGAGTTCAGCGCGGCCGTCGTCGCGGAGTCGTAGGTGTAGACCGACAGCGGATACCCAAATTCCTTGGCCGCCTGATCATGCACGAGGTCGAGCGGCTGCTTGTAGTTGTCCTTGTAGTTCTTCAGCTGCCAGGAGACGGCCTGCGCGCCCTTGTTCGAGAAGGTAATGCGAACCAGCTCATTCTCAAGGATGGAGGTCGATTCAGCAGTGGCCTGCACAGCGGGTATGGCCTGGCTCGACGCAACAGGAGCGGTTGCCTGCGCGGCGCTCCGGTACGCGGCCGAGCCGGGCGCACTCTGCACATTCTGTGTGCCCGTTTGTGTCACCGCGGGCTGATTGGGCGAAGCCGTCTGCGGGTTATGCTTCGACTTGTAGAACTGGAGACCGAAGAAGACGGCCACCATCACGAGCATCATGGTGACAAGCGACTTGTTGTCCTGCCCGCCGCCTTGTGTGGGATTTTTGAACTCTGCCAAGAGACTTCCTTCTGTGGACGGGCTTTCAGGCCCGCCGGGGACGGTGCATCGTCCATCTTCGATGATACAAGGTGCCAATGCAGGTACGTGCCAGAAGCTCTCGAGGTTTCGCGGCTGGGACACCATGGTACAAAGGAAGCGATCTCGAGGAGCAGAGCGGATGCGAACGGTGGATCGGGTGCTGGGATGTCTGCTGATCCTTGGCGGGCTGGGCCACGCATTGGGATCGCTTCAGGCCTACAAGGCCGACCTGGTGCAGCTCCTCTGGTCGTTGAGCGCCAGCTTGCTGGTCTGGCTGTTGAGCGCGATCAATCTGCTGCGGGCGGGACGGACCGGCGATAAGCCGCTGACGTGGATTTGTCTGGTGGGCAATCTGGCGTGGATGGCGGCGTCGCTGCGCTTCGGCATGCTGATTGGCAATGTCTTTGATTTCCGCCCGATCACCTTTGTGGTGCTGCTGCTTGGCCTGTGCGGTTTTTGCGTGCAAACGCTTATGCCAAGAATGAGAGATGCTGATCGCAGCCTAACGCGGGGTTGAGAGGCATACGCTGGGCTACACACTATGTCGCGTTCCGTTCGTCTGATGCAATTGATCCAAACCTTAAGGCGCCTGCGAAGGCTTGTGACGGCACGGACGCTGGCGGAGGAGCTGGGCACGTCCGTTCGGACCGTGTACCGCGATATCGAAACGTTCACTTCGCAGGGCATGAACATACACGGAGAAGCGGGGGTGGGCTACGTGCTCCACCCAGGCTCCCTGTTGCCGCCCATGATGTTTACCGAAGATGAGATTGAAGCGGTCGCGCTGGGGCTCGGCTGGGTGGCGCGGCGCGGAGACAGGCCGCTCCAGCTGGCAGCGCAGAACGCGCGGGCCAAGATCCATGCCGTGCTGACGCCTGTCCAGCAAGAAATGAGTGAGCACGCCGGCTTGCTCGCCGGACCGGGAAAAATGCTCCACCATCCTCCCGGTCTCCGCGAAGCCTTGCGGCGGGAACTTCGACTGTCAATCCAGTACGTCGACGCGCAGGGCGCAAAAACGGAACGTACCGTCTGGCCGATCGCTCTTGCATTTTTGAGAACGTTTCGACTCTCGTGGCTTGGTGCGAACGCCGGCAGGACTTTCGCACGTTCCGGGCCGACCGCATCGAGGTCGTGGAGATTCTGGAGCGCTACTCCAAGCGACGCCGATTGCTGCTTGCCGAGTGGCGCGGACGGGACAACATCCCTGAACCATTCTAGCGATTGCTGACAGAAACTGACGCGGTGTCCGCCTAGGGTATGTGAAGAAGCAGATCATCTCTAGGAGGCACCTTGAAACGACACATACACAGCACCACAGTCCATGTTTCTCCCGAAGTTCTTTATGCCGCGCTGACCGATCTTCGCCGCTGGCCGGAATGGGATGCGGAGATCTCCTCTATCGATCACAATGGTACGGAGCCGAAGCCAGGAGACCGGTTCATCTTGAAGCCGAAGGGCGGACCGAAGACCACTCTTTTCGTCGAGGTTGCGGATGAGCCCACGCGATTTACCGACGTGGCACTGCTGCCGCTTGGCAAAATGCGGACCACCCATGAGTTCCTACGGCGGCAACACAAAACGACCCTAGTTCAGGTCACAATCGAAACTTACGGTCCGTTGGGTCTGCTCTGGGACAGGTTGATCGCGGGCAAACAAGCAGACGGAGCGGTACGGCAGATCCAAGCGCTGGCCGCGTTCGCCGAACGGTCTTTTGCTTAACGCCTGTACTGATTTGCGGCCGCAGATACTTACGCGGGCGGGACGGGATCGAAGCCGCCCTTCGTGAAGGGGTGACAGCGGGCGAGGCGGCGGAGCGTCAGCCATGAGCCTCGCAACGTGCCGTGCCGGTGCAGCGCGACATAGCCGTACTCCGAGCAGGTGGGCAGAAACTTGCACTGGGTAGGGGAGAGCGTGTGCAGAAGAGGGGAGAGGACGAGTTTGTAGAAGCGCAGGAGCATGGGAGGAGTGGGAACCCACGTCTCAGAGTCGAGACATGGGGCACCCGATTACGGGGTTTGCGGCTGTCTGGCGGCGAGCTTCTGTACGGTGCGGAAGACCTGGGCCACCTCGCGGTCGAGCGCGGCGTGGTCGAGGTCGAGGACGGAGCGGCGTGGATGGAGGATGATGTCGATCGGGCCGGACAGGAGGCCGAGATGCCGACGGACGAGCGCGCGGAGCCGCCGCTTGATCCGGTTGCGCTCATGAGCCTTGCCGAGCACCTTGCCGACGGTGAGGCCGACGCGCGGGGTGCTGGCGTCGGTGTCGCGCACGGGCTGGCCGTTGGGCCCAAGCGCTGGCCGGAGCGAGACGAAGAAGCTCATCTGCTTCGAGAACTGCTTGCGGCTCGACTTATAGGCTTGCTGGTAGTCGGCGTGTTTGCGGAGGCGGTTCGGTTGGGTGAGCATGGCGTAGGCTGCTGACATCCAGTGTAGCGGAGGGCACGCTAAAGCTATCCTTACCGTCTCTCGACCGATGTATAGTGCTCGTATGAATCTCCAACGATGGTTCGGGATTGCGGGCAATGTGGTGATGCCGTGCTGGCTACTGCTGCTGTTCGTGCCCCGGTGGCGCTGGACGCAGCGGCTAGCGACGTTTGTGGCTCCGTTGTTGTTGGGGGTCCTCTATGCGTGGTTGCTGGGGACGGCACCGCGCGTGCCTGGAAGCGGATTCGGATCGCTTCTACAGGTGCGCGCCCTGTTCAGTGTTGACCAGGCGCTGCTGGCCGGATGGGTGCACTACCTGGCGTTCGACCTGTTTACCGGCGCGTGGGAGGCCCGGGACGCCAACCGGCTCGGGATCTCGCAGTGGCTGGTTGCGCCCTGCCTCGTGCTGACGTTTCTGTTCGGGCCGGTTGGTCTGGCGCTCTATCTGTTGCTGCGGCTGGCGATGCGGCGCGAGGTAGGCGCATGATCCCGGCGTCCCTCCGCCTGCTGTTCAATCGCGCGATGACAGCGAACCGGGGCATCGCTCTTGCTATCTGGTTTCATCTCGGCCTGCTTGCCATCGCAGTGGTCGCGCTGCCGTTCGACCATCGTCACATCTTCGGCCTCAATCCCTGGGTTAAGCCGATGAAGTTCGACATCTCCACGCTGATCTACGCGATCACCATCGGTCTCTTCCTTTCGCTGCTTGAAGGCTCGGCGCGCGCCAGGTGGCGGATCGGCTGGGGTATCGGCGTGTCGATGATGATCGAGAACGCCGTCATCTCGATGCAGTCGGCGCGCGGCGTCCCCTCGCACATGAACTACACGTCCTGGTTCAACGGCCTTTCCTTTGGCCTCATGGGCGTCTTCATCCTGATCAACACCGTTCTTGTGGCTTGGCTGCTCGTCCTTTACCTCACGAATCGTGCCTCCGCTCCGGCCCCCGTGATCTGGGGCATCCGGCTTGGCCTGCTGTCTCTGCTTGCCGGCAGCGCTGAAGGGGTGCTGATGGTGGTCCGTTATGTTGGCCATACAGTGGGGGCGGCGGACGGGGGCGCGGGACTTCCGTTCATGAACTGGAGCACGGGGCACGGCGACCTGCGGGTGGCGCACTTCTTCGCTCTTCACGCGCTACAGCTCTTCCCGTTGCTGGGCTGGGCGTTGTCGCGGACCAGCCTGGTGGTACGGACGCAGTGCGTGGCGACCGTGGCGGGTGCGGCGTTGTACCTGGCGGGGGTTTGGGCCTTGTTCGCGCAGGCCGTCGCCGGACGTCCGGTGCTGCCGGTCACGACCATCTCCGCCAGGTCAGCTGCGGATCGGTAAGGATCTTGAGGATGAAGGCGGATTGCGGCAGCCGCCGGTTGATGTAGCTCCGCAGCACCGGCACGACGCGCTGGAGGTGGCGTGTGCCGGGGAGCGGCTTCCCGACGACCAGATCGCGCACCATGCTGAAGTGGAAGGAGAGGCGCATAGCGTGGGGGGTGCCTCCCTCGAAGAAGAGGACTTTGGTGCCGCGCGCGACCTCATGCTCCAGCAGATAGGCCCGCAGCACCGTTCCTAAAGATAGTGCGGGGAGGTCGTCGCGGTTCATCTGCCAGTCGACTTCGACCGTGTCGTGGTGGCGGCGTCCGCCGGCGAGGGCGAGCCAGCCGCCGTTCCGGTCGCGGACCCCAGAGAAGAAGCCGCCGGAGACCGTGGTGATGGCGTCGTAGCGCCAGGCGGCCACGGCGTCAGGCACGGCGTAGGTCGAGGCGCGATTGAAGGCGCGGAACTCGAAGCGGGAGAGCCGGGCCTCGGGGACAAAGACGGTGCCGAGCTGGGTCTCGGCCTTGCGGCGGAAGGCGCGCATGTTGCGGCGGGTGTGCTGGCCGAGCTTGCTGAGCGTCGCGTCGTAAGTAGCCTCAAGCGGAAGGAAAGCGCGGATCATGCGGCGCTGCGTGGCCACGCGCCAGGCCGCAGAACCGCCGCGAGCGGGCCGGGGTAGCAGCAGACTTTCGTCCAGCGTTTCCTCGATAAAGGACTGGAAGACGACGCGCGCTCCGTTCCGCATGAGCGCCTCCGCCGCCTGGCGGGCGATGGCGGAGCGGGTAGCCGTCGGGGCGATGAGGGTGCGGCGGCCGCCCACGTCGTCGGTGGCAAAGATCCCCATCCCCCCGCCAAGCAGCTTGTACTCATAGATGAGGAGGGCGGCCTGGAGCTCTTCGGCCTGGTTGCGGAGCAGGACGAGGTGCGGAATCTTCTTGAGAGCGTCCTTAAAGTGCAGGAAGTAGTCGAGGTGGTCCATGATGCCGGGCTGGCCGGTGCGCTCGGCGAGTGCGACGAGGGCCGGGCCGTAGGTCAGGATGGCGGACCGGCCAGTGACGATCTCGGTTGTCCAGTCGGTTGTCCAAAGCGCAAGCGGCACAGGTGCAGGGTATCGCATCAGGGCGGCTGCTGAGGAAAGCAGATTCTCTTCGGGAATGACAACAAACTAAGTGCAAAAAAGAAGATGGTCTAACAAAACAAAGGACTTAGAGAAACGATCTACTCTAATCTAAGTAGAACATTACAAAAACTTTAGAGGTATCTCGAATGAACAATTTGCAAGTGCATCCTCCTGCTTGTGTGCCAGCTTGCCAGCTTGTGAGCCGGTCAGCTTGCGTGCTTGTTCCGGGTGGCTGATTCATGTGTAGCGGATTGGGTATAACTCCTGCGCAAAGATTATTGCGCCAAGTAGTTGATGGGGATGGTTTAATGCATTTTGCCGGCTCGTGAGGCTTGACAAAGATTTGGGTAGTGCCGACGGCGTTGTTGATTGCGAAGGTAGAGTTGGCTTGAATTGTTAGCGGCACGGGACTATTTTGTTCCATACGGACAAAGCAGACCGCCTGAAGCGCGGGCCATAGCGTCATAAGATTTACCGGATGGTAGGTGAGGATGAGCCGCTGAGGGATCGGGACGAGATGCGTCGGAGTGGCGGCCGGCCCCTTGTGGCGCGCACGTTGCGGCAGGAGGTAGGGTTTACGGCGCGGCTGGGATGGCCGCTGGCGCTTGGCGAGCTGGGATGGATGTCCACGTATATTGTGGACGCGCTGATGATTGGACGGCTGCCGCACTCGGCGTTATCGATCTCGGCATCGTCGCTGGGGAACACGATTTATTATGCAATCGCGTTCTGCGTGATCCAGGGGATGACCGGGCTGCAGACGCTGGTGGCGCAGCAGTATGGGCGGGGCGACCGCGAGTCCGGCGTAAAGACGCTGATGCAGACGATGTGGTTTGTGGTGGTGGGCACACCGGTGGTGATGAGCTTGACGCTGCTTGCGATCCCGCTGCTGCCGCGCTTTGGAACGCCGGTAGCGATTGTGGCGGAAACGAGCCGGTATCTTCATGCGCTGGTGTGGTCGACCGCGCCGCTGCTGCTGTACATGGCGCTGCGGAAATATCTTCAGTCGACCGACCGGGTAGTGCTGGTGATGGTCTCGCTCCTGACAGCGAGCGTGGTGAACTTCGCGGGAGACTGGGCGTTTCTGTATGGGCACCTGGGGCTGCCCGCGATGGGGATGGCGGGGTCGGCGTGGGCGACCTGTGTGGTCCGGGTGTATATGCTTGGGCTGCTGGTGGTGGGAGTTTGGCGGAGCCTGCGGGCGCAGAACGGGTCGTTGACGGCCGCACGGCTGCTGGAGATGATGCGGCCAGAGTGGACCAGGTTGAAGATGTTGCTGCACATTGGCTGGCCAACGGCGTTCGAGAGCCTGACGGACCTAGGTGTCTCCACGTGCATGACAATTCTGTGCGCGCGGCTGGGGGCGACCCTGCTGGCGGCGCATCAGGTGGTGCTCGATCTGGACGCGTTTGTGTTTATGGTGCCGGCCGGGCTGTCGTACGCGACAGTGGTGCGAGTAGGGCAGGGAGCGGGACGCGGCAGTCTTTCGCAGGTGCGACGGGCGGGCAATGCGAGCTTGTTGCTGGGGATGGGGTTCATCTCCATAGCCGCAGGGGCCTTTGCGAGCTTCCCTCACCTATGGGCGAGCCTATATACGAGCGATCCGGCGGTTGTGATGGCCGCCGCGCCGATCTTTTTGATCTGCGGTGTCCAGCAGCTGGGAGACGCGGCCGGGGCGGTGCTGGGCTACTCGCTGTACGGAGTGGGCGACACGCGTGCACCGTTTGTGGTGAACACATTTTGGAGCTGGGTTCTGGGTATGCCGCTCTCATACTGGATGATGTTCGATTCCGGCATGGGGCTGCGCGGACTTTGGCTGGGGCGGGCGGTGGCAGCACTAGGCTCGGCGGCGACTTTGGCAATTGTGTGGCGGGCACGGCTGCGGCATATGGAAGGGCCGTCCCCGTCGCGTTCTCTTACGTTATCCACCCCGATCGGCGCGTGATTCACAAACGTCGACGGCTGTATCTTCCTTCACTCTTCGAGGCCAATACTATGATGATTCGTCCGCGTACTCTTCTTTTCCTCTTGTTTGTGTTTGGTAGCGGGTTGGTGGCTTCGGCGCAGTCTACGCTGGGCAGCATTTCGGGTACGGTGCGGGACAAGACGGGGGCCTTGATCTCAAATGCAACGGTAAAGCTGCACAGAACCGAGACGAACACGGACCGGGTAGTGGGGACGAACGCCGAGGGAAGCTATACGGCGCTGAATGTCGACCCGGGAACCTACGACATTACAGCGATAGCCAATACTTTTGCGCCCGAGGCGATGACCGGGGTGGTTCTGGACGCGCGGCAGCAGCTTCGGCTGGATGTAACGCTAACGGTGACAGGCAGCACGGATACGGTGAGCGTGAATGCTTCCGACGCGGGGACGATCAATACGGAGGACGCGTCGATCTCGGCGGCGCTTTCGCCGCGAGATGTGCTGGACCTGCCGGCGAACTATCGCGGGGCGGGGTCGACCTCGCCGCTGAATGTGATCCAGACGTTGCCGGGGGTGCAGCCTGACTCGGGGAGCTATCCGCCGCAGCCTTCGGCCAGTCCGAACCCGAGCATCAAGTTTTCGATCCAGGGTGGGCTGCCGTCACAGTCGGAGACGACGGTGGACGGGATCTCGGCGCAGAACCAGACGGCGAACAATATTCAGGCGGACGCGTTTCCTTCGGCGGAGTCGATCGCCGAGATACGGGTGGACGGGGTAGGGAACAACGCGGAGTTTGGCCAGCCGGGGGAGATTACGACCGTGACCAAGGCGGGGACGAACACGCTACATGGGTCGGCCTTCTGGTACTTCCAGAACCGGGCGTTTGACGCGATCCCGTATGGGCTGACGCAGGCGACGAAGCCGCAGAAGGTGGCGAATGACTTTGGCGGGAGTGTGGGCGGTCCTGTGGTGGTGCCACACTTGTACAACGGGCACGACAAGAGCTTCTTCTTTGCGACGTATGAAGGGTTGCGGTTTCCGCAGGCAGTAGGACGGCACTTGCTGGTGCCGACGGCGCGCATGAAGCAGGGTGATTTTTCGCAAGAGACGATGTCGCTGACGAACCCGTTTACAGGCGGGACGTACCCCGGGTCTAAGCTGCCGGGGGTCAATGCGAGCGCGGCGGCATTCTTGTCGATCTATCCGGACCCGAATATAGGGAACACGCAGTCGGTGCAGGGGGCGTTGGCGGGGCTGGGGTACAACTACGTCGATACGCGGCGGAACGATATCACGTCGAACCAGTACGATCTGCGCTTCGACCAAACGGTGGGGCAGCGGCTCACGTTCTTTGCGCGATACACGGGAAAGAACATCGACCAGACGCAGCCGGCCGACCTGCTGGTGCCGAATGGGACGGCGTTTGCGAAGTACAAGATCTTTGCCATGTCGGCGAACCTGACGATCTCGCCGCGGCTGGTGAACGAGTTTCGCTTCGGGTTTACGCTGGAGCGGGACGGCACGCAGAGTCCATTCGATGGAGTCGCGCTGACGCAGAAGGCGGGGTTTCAGGGCTTGCCGCCAGCGGCACCCTTCAATGGGTTCTCGTATGTGAACTTCAATCAATTGACGGCAAGTGGATCGCGGTTGGGTGGAAGTCAGCAGTCGCGCATTTTCCAGTATGTCGACAATCTAACGTGGCAGAAGGGGACGCATACGGTTCGGGTGGGCGCGGACTACCGGCATCTGGGCGCGTACTCGGTGCGGAACGTATACCCGGCGGACAACTACGGGAACTTCTACTTCAACGGGACCTTTACCGGGCAGGAGTTTGCGGATTATCTACTTGGCGCGCCATACAAGAGCGCGGTGGACAACGTGACATCGGACAACGTTGGCACCTCAAACGCGTATGCGGTGTATGCGCAGGACAGCTGGAAGGCGACTCCGCGGCTGACGCTGACCTTTGGGCTGCGGTATGAGTTCCACCCGGCGTTTGCGACCGACGCGCAGGCGATTGGGAACTTCGATCCGTCGGTGGCAAAGTCGGGCCGCGTGATCTACAACGACGGGCACGCGGGCAATCTGGATACGCAGGAGCTGGCGAGCTTCAACGCCTGCCAGACGGCGGGGGTGGACAATCCATATGCCACGAACCTGCCGCAGAATGGCGCGCCTTGTACGCCGGTGGTCTCGAACACGCAGGCGGGGCTTCCGGCAGGGCTGCGGACGTCCCCGAAGCTGCGGTTTGAGCCGCGGGTTGGCTTTGCGCTGCGGCCGTTTGGGAACGATAAGACGGCCATCCGCGGAGGCGTGGGATACTACAACATTACAACGACCGGGGCGATCTTCTATGCGCTGACGAACACGGTCAACACGAATTTGCGGGTCTACAACAATGCGGAGACGGCCGCGGGACCATTGTTTACCTTCCCGAAGGTGTCGCCGGCGAGCGCGACCTTTACGCCGGACTATGCCAATCCGAGCACGGTCTTCTATTCGGCGATCGACACCAACTGGCACGATCCTTACTCGTTGCAGACGAACCTTTCGATCGACCATGATCTGGGGCGGGGATACGGGGTGCGGGTGTCGTAGGTGG
>CAXTUR010000102.1:0-10663 GCA_964247455.1 uncultured Acidobacteriaceae bacterium
GAGGAGCGGCATCTGCGCAAGGGTGAGCATGGGCTTGGCTGTGGGCGGGCCGGGGATCTGCTCACGGACGAAGTCGAGAGCAAGGCCGCCGGGCTTGCTGGGGAGGGCGTGGACACCCGGGGTGAGAGCGAGGAGGGCGGCGGGGTTGGGCGGCGTGAAGTTGTGGAGGATGGCGTAGCGGACCTCGGAGCCGTCTACCGATTGGACGTTGACGGCGACGGTGAAGGGGCCGCCGGTGGCCTGCATCGTGATGTCGTAGTGGTTGCTGGAGCCGTGGACGGGCTTACCGGCAGTCGGGGTGCCGCGGAGGACGCTGTAGCTGGGGATGGGCATGGTGCTCCTTTGCCGGATGGTGTCGCGACGTGGATCATCGTATCTCATCGCGGCTCGTCGTAAGATGAAGAGCGAGGGAACAACGATCGATGGCACACATAGTCTTTTGCGTGAAGTACAAGGCGGAGCTGGAGGGGCTGGACGAGCCGCCGTTCGACTCGGATTTTGGACACAAGATCTATAAGAACGTGTCGAAGAAGGCCTGGGGCGAGTGGGTGGAGCGGCAGAAGATGCTGTTGAACGAATACCGCCTGCAGCCGTGGACGCGCGAGGCGCAGGAGTTCCTGGTGGAACAGATGAACGGGTTCTTCTTTGCCGAGGGGGATGGCGGTGCGTTGCCGAAGGAGTTTGTGGCGCCTACGCACTAGGGTGCGATGCCAAGCGACGTAGGCCTGAAGACAACCGCAGGTCCTTCGACCGCGCGGATCGCGATGAAGCTGTAATCCGCTACGCTCAGGATGACAGTTCTAGTGAGATGCGGTGGTGTAGACTAGGGCTTGCAGGATACCCCGCCGCGCCTCCGCCTGGAAGCGCGTGCAAAGACAGTCGGGACGTGGCTCAGCCTGGTAGAGCGCACCCTTGGGGTGGGTGAGGTCGCTAGTTCGAATCTAGTCGTCCCGACCATTTACTTTCATCTACGCGGCATTTTCAGCTCCAACATTAATCCATGCTGAAGCGCGTCTGCCGCTTCTCCGCCTGCCGCTCCAGGGCAAGAGCGATGAGGCGGTCGATCAGTTCGCGGTAGGAGACGCCGCTCGCCTCCCACAACTTTGGGTACATGCTGATGCTGGTAAAGCCGGGCATGGTGTTGACTTCGTTGAGGAAGACGCGCGGCCTGGCTCCTCGGCTCGCCGGCTCCATCAGGAAGTCGACGCGCGCTAGACCGGCGCAGTCGCAGGCGCGAAACGCCGCGATGGCCAGCTGGCGTATCTGCTTGGCTTCGGCCTGCGTCAGCTTGGCTGGTATGATCGGCACTGAGGCGTCCGAGTGGTACTTGGCGTCGTAGTCGTAGAACTCCGCGCCGGGCACGATCTCGCCGATCACGGAGGCTTCCGGGGCATCGTTCCCCAGGATGGCGACCTCCAGCTCGCGAGGCTTGGCACCCGGGCCGCCGACGCCTTGCTCAATGACCAGCTTGCGGTCGAAGTTCGCAGCAAGGTCCATTGCAGCGGCGAGTTCGGAACGGTCATGCACCTTCGAGATGCCAACCGACGATCCCAGATTAGCTGGTTTGGCAAAGACCGGATACTGTAGCGTCTTCTCGATCAGCCGGATGCAGCGCTTTGGATCGGCCTTCCATTCACTGCGCAGGAGAGCGATATGCGGCGTCTGCGGCAGACCGGCGGCGGCGAAGATTTGCTTCATGGCGACCTTATCCATGCCTGTGGCTGAGCCCAGCACACCGGAGCCGACATAGCCTACGTCAGCAAGCTCAAACAGACCCTGGATCGTGCCGTCCTCGCCAAAGGTGCCGTGGAGCACCGGGAAGACAACGTCCAGCGGGTGGCTGTCGCTTGCGGAATTGCCGCTCGCTTGCAGTTGCAGCAGAGGGCTTTCCATGCCGCCCGCGGGAAGCGCGCCGCCAGTCTCACCGTCGGTAAGCAGTGCCTGTGAGCCGTCACCGCTCAACCAATGTCCCTGCTTGGTGATGCCGATTGGCACAACGTCATATTTCTTGCGGTCGATGGCCTTTAAGATCGAGGCGGCCGAGAGCAGCGAGATCTCATGTTCCCCGGACCGTCCTCCGAACAGCACACCGACGCGCAGGCGCTTCTTTGTGGGCATTGGCGGCTATGCCTTGCGGAGGATGCGGCGCACCCAAAGCGTTCCAAGATAAAGGCTTGCGATTACTAACACAAAAATCCCGACGGGAAGGCCGATCAGCCGGTAACTGATGGAGTAGTCCGCCGTGTTGTGCAGCATCGTGTTTGAGATCAGGAGCCCGACGATCCCCAGGAAGGTGGCCGCAAAGAACGCCGCAAACCCGGACGCCACGCTCATCAGCAAGCTGGCGAACCAGCCGAGATCGCCCAGCGGAATGCCAAAGAGATAGCCGGCTCCGAACGTGCGAGGCGTCTGCCCGGTGGATTGCGTCGATGGAGGAAGCGCCATAAGAGATAGAATAACCTTTGATGGCGGAAGACGTTTCAACCCGACGCAACTACGACCGGACGGGCCTGGTGCGGGCGGCGGTCATCGCCCGCGACACGGCGCTTCAGGAGTCGGCAAACAGCATCCGCTATGCCACGTATGGACAGAACGAGCTGGCGGCGGGCGAGCTGGAGCGCATCGTCCAGGCCGTACCCCAGACCATCGCCTCAGCCCTGACGACGAAGGCCTACTACTTCGTTCCGCTAGCCATGGGATCGAGTCACCTCGACTTCCAGCGGGGCCCGGACAGCGCGCCGGAGGAGACGATGATCTCGCCGGTCTTCAAGCCGGAGCTGCGCGATGAGGCCATCTGCCACCGCAACGTGTTGCTCGACAAGGAAGACCCTCAGGCGGACGGCGTCTTTATCTCCACCCGCCTGCTGAACGATCGATTCGCGCTGGCTTTCGAGTTTTTCATCAACGTCGGCCACGCCTTTGTCGAAGAGGTGGGCGTGCCTGAAACGTTCAAGAAGCTGCTGTGGGACCAGGCTACGCGGGACGTGCGCGGCGAGACGAGCCAGGACGCCTGGGAGAGCCGCAGCCAGTGCTTTATCCAGGCGGGCATCGGCGATCTGAGCCAGGGACAGCGCATGCACATCGACGAAAAGGCGCGCGGCGAGTTCTACGAAGCGGCCTTCTCGGACGCCATCGCTATCTACCTGCTGTCCATGTCGATCGACTTCAACTACAGCGAACTGCGCGAACGGGAGTACCCGCTGCTCGCGCCGCAGCCATTGGCCGAGCGTCTCCGTTCCGCCGCCAAGCTCTTCCCGCCAAATCCCGGCTATGAGTTCGCGATCCGGTACCGCAAGCGCGCCTAACAGCGTCGACGATTGTCTTTGCTTTCTGGTTGTCATTCCCATAGGGAATGCGTGTTGGCAGTTCGCCAGCCCTCGGCCAGACTAACGTATTGCCGCCATCGCCGCCCGGAACAACGCTTCGAAGTCGTTCGCCACGCCAGCGTCCTTTTTGATCGCGGCTTCAATGGCCCGCTCCGCCGCTGGCCGCGCATAGCCGAGATTCACCAACGCCGATAAGGCATCGTCGCCCGCCGCGCCGTGATGGACGCCACCGCTCGCCGGAGCCGTCGCCAGATCGTCCAGCTTATCTTTCAGCTCCAGCACGACGCGCTCGGCTGTCTTCTTCCCGATTCCCGGAATGCGTGTCAGCGTGGCGTGGTCCTGGCCGCGAATGGCCGTCACCAGTCGGTCCGCCGCGATGCCGCTCAGCACCGTGATCGCCAGCTTTGGGCCGATGCCGGTGATCGTCAGCAGCTTCTCGAAGAGACGCTTCTCTTGGGTCTCCGCAAAGCCGAAGAGCGCAATCTGATCTTCGCGCACATGGGTGAAGATGTGCAGGCTGGCCTCAGCCCCTTCGCCCGGCAACGCGGAGAAGGTCGCCACGCTGATGGTCGCTTCATAGCCGACGCCGCCGCAATCGATGATGGCCTGGTTCGGAGCTTTGGAGAGGAGCCGTCCGCGAAGATGAGCGATCATGCTTTCATCTTTGATGCCGAGCCGACATAAAGAGCCGCCGCGCTGGGAGTCGTGTCTACGGTTTTGCCGCGGATGCTGTCTGAGCCAACACGGCGGGTTGAAATCCCGGATCGCCGAAGTTCCACAAGAAGAAGGTGTGTAGATGTCGGTCCAGTCCGAGACCTGCTGCGCGATGGTGTCCGTGATGCCGTGCCCCGCGTCGTAGTTCACGCGGAAGAGGATGGGCTTCGGTCCAGCGTTGGCGGCTTGGAGACGAGAGGCCATCTTCGCGCCCTCCCGCGGATCGACACGTGGATCGTTGGCACCGGTCCGAGGTCGTGTAGTCGTCGAGCGAGACGTGCGTCGTTGCGGTGGAGAGCTTCGGCAGATCGAGCAGAAGGCGGTCTTCACCGCCCGCCGCCTTCCGCACGTAAAGGCTGGCCTGGTTCTCGCCGCGCCCCGCGCTTGCGAAAAAAGAGGTATGGGCCGGCAACCTTCACATCGGTGATGGCCGCTTCTTCGGCGTTCATGTAGCGCGTCATCTCCGCCGCAAGGCCTTGCGGCCTGGAATGCTGTCCAGCACGGCGCGCGTGTAGTCGGCTTGTCCGCGCATGAAGGCAATAACTTCGAGCGACTTCTGATCTTCCAGGTAGCGATACGGATCGACGACCGTCTGGCCGAAACAGGTGTCCGTTACGGGCCGGACAGGAGCTATGGGCGGAGGTGCGGTTGGCGCAGAGGTCTGCGCGACGCAAAGAATGGCTGAGCCGATGGCGACGGCAAACCCCAGCGAGGCGGTTCTAGAAAGACGCGGCAAGGAGGGGGTTCTTGAGCATGGCAGAAGCATACCCCTGGATCGGCTTTTCCGCTAGAGATTTCGAGCGATTCCATACGCTATCGCCATAGCTATGCCGGGCGCCGTCAGCCACACCGGTGGTTGCCTCCACTCCGGTTGCTTGTTCTTGATAAGCGCATAGAGCGTGAAGGTGAAGAGGGCCGCGACAAACAGCGCATTCCAATGCAGCGCATCGAGAACATGGCCATGCAGCAGAGCGGCCGCGGCCCGCGTTGCGCCGCAGCCCGGACAGAGCAGACCAAACGTCTCATACACCGGGCAGCGTGGGTAAAACCCATACCGCTCCGGCGGAAACACGAAGAGAACGCCAGCCGCCATAAATGAAGCGCCGGTCAACTTCTTCACCTGAGCCCGCCGCCAAACCGCATCGCGCGTTTGATCTCGTTGATTCGGTTCAGGTGGTATTGGTGGTACAGTCCGCCGAAGAAGAAGGTCATCGCGCCGTTCAGCGTCAGGCCCAGGGGCTCCACGCGGTTGTAATGCTCCTCAAGCGATGCCTTCATGCTGAACCGCGCAATCAACCGGACAACCCAGGCAGCAATGCCGATCAGGCTGGCAAAGATGTGCGGCTGGTACGAATGATGATGCTGGAACGCCCGGATAAAGCTGAACGTCGCTCCGCCGTTGATCAGCGCAAGCACCGCGCCCGCAATGTAATAGAGGAGCGCCTGACTGTTCGGTTGCACCCGCCGCATCCAGGCCGCGACGATGATGTTCCACACCACCATAAAGAGGCCGCAGGTCAGGATGGTGAAAAGAATTACCAAGCCCCAGGCGAGGTTCGGCGGATCGGGGAAGGCGTTGGCCGCAGCTGCGCCACCCGCAGGCACCTGGCTGTATAAAGGGCCAGCAGCATAGGGCGGCTGCGTGAACCCCGCGGGCGCAACGCCCAGCACCTCGCCCACGCTCTTCCACTCGGCCATCTCTTCGCTCTTGCACAGGTCGGTGGCGAGCACGTTGCCGCTCGCAAGGTAACGCCGCATGTCTTCGAGCGTGTATGGGCCGTACATCTGGCCATTGCGGGAAACCTGGTAGAGCATCGCAAAACTCCTTCGTGTTCTGAGTTAGATAACGATACCAGCAGGCCGAAAGTTCCCGGGTACTAAATCATCTTGCTGTCCGCCGTGGCAAGCACCGTGTCCGGAGCCGCGCGGCTCATCAGGATGCGGAGGTCCGTGACCGCGTTCAACATAAACGCCGGCTGCCCTTTGGGGGCGGTTGCCGCGTAGATGTCGGCGCGTTCCACATTCTGCAGATAGAAGCTCGTACGCGCATCCGCCTGCGCCGCGGCCACCTCTACATGGCTTATCTCAAGATTGCGAAGGTGCCGCAGATACAAGCCCTGCGCCGGCATCGGCCCAAACATGCCGGGATCGGGATACTTGTCGACAGCCTCTGGAGGCATGATCTTCGCCTGCTCCGCGCCCGCGCCGCCCTTGTGGTGGAGATAGATGTTCGCCAGCTTGACGTCCTCGATTGCGCCACCAGGGATGCCGCTGAGGATGGAGCAGATGCGCGCTCCCGCGTTGTAGCTCGTCACGTTGCTTACCAGAATGCGCCGCATTGTGCCCACCTTAGTCGTCTCCTTCGGCCCGCGCAGCCGCGCGCCGAGGCGGAAGAAGAGCGGAGCCGAAACTGTGTCCCGCATGGTGATGTTCGAGATCGTGATGTCCTCGCACAACGCGCCGTCTTCGCTCTCGAGCGCGAGTCCTTCGCAGCCTTCAAAGACGCAGTTCGAGATGGTGATGTTGCGGAAGCCGCCGTTCGACTCCGTCCCGCACTTGATCCGTCCATTGCGCCCCACCTTCGCGTCCGCCGCATACTTCTTGAATGTCCCGTCGAGGACGCTGCCGATCACGTAGCTTCCCGTCACCAGGCAGTTGGTGATGGTCATGTTCTCGGTCATCTTGGCATAGCCCAGCGCGTAGCTGCTCTTCGGGCAGATGGCGTCATCCCAAGGCGAGTTGACGGTGCAGTTGGAGACGCGCACGTTCTTGCAGCAGTCGAGGTCCATCCCGTCGCGATCGGTGTCAATGGTCAGGTTGTCGATGGTCAGGTTGTCCACGCCGGTCAGCAACAGGCCGAAGTGCCCGCCTTTCAGGATGGAAAAATCGCGAAAGAGGACGTTGCGGCAGTTCTTCAGCGCAATGGCCTTATTCGCCACCCCGGCCTGCTCCGCCGAGAACGTCGCGTAGTCGCCACGAGGCGCCCACTCCCCACCGAAACTAAGGCCTTTGCCGAAGATCAGCCCGGGTCCGGTGATGCTTACATCGTTCAGTCCTTCGCCCCAGATCAGCGAGTTGTGCCAGTGATTGTGGCCGTAGTCCTGGTAAGCCTCCCAAGGCTGCTTCGGCTCGGCCGCGTCATAGGTGCCGCCCCGGTAGCCGGTCGCCTCTCCCTGCTTGGGCGAGTCCGCCGCCAGGATCACCGCTCCCTGCGCCAGATACAGCCCGACATGGCTCTTCAGCCGGATAGAAAAGCACATCCAAGTGCCCGCCGGAACGACGACCGTTCCTCCGCCAGCCGCAGCGGCCGCTTCGATGGTCTTGTTGATCGCCGGGCTATCGACCGTCTTGCCATCGCCCACGGCGCCGTAGGTCCGCACATCGTAGAACAGCGGCGCACCCGTCCCACCGCCCGAAAGGCTCTGCGCCACAGCGAAGTTCGAAGGCAAAGCCGATGCTATGCCAAGTCCACTTAGCTTTAGAAGATCACGCCGTGCAGGGTCGAAGGAACGCATCGCGCCATCTTACCAGACGGCTACGGGCTCCCCCACCTTTCGAGTATTCAGTCCGCCACCTCGCGCTGCGTCACAATGTGCACGTCCACGTTCGGTGACTCGCGCAGGAAGTGCTGGATCGCCCAGTAATATAGATATTGTCGCCAGCCCCGCACCGCCGTCCGCCCGAAGATGACGTGGGTGATGTGCTTCTCGCGCACAAACGCCGCGGCCGTGTGCGCCACGCTCTTGCCCTTGATCGTCACGATCTCCGCCTGAAGGTTCTTCGCAAACTGCAGGTTCGCGGCCAGCCGCCCCTTCTCCGCCGCGTCCAACTCATCCTCGTCGTCGATATGGAGCACATACAGCTCGCCGCCCACGCCCTCGGCGATCCGCGCGCCCCGGGTGATCAGGTTCTGCGCCGCCGTGCTCGCGCTGATGCACACCGCCACGCGTTCGCGCACGCCCCAGTTTTCGACGATGCGCTTCTGGTCCATGTACGCCGTCAGCGTACGATCGACGGCTTTGGTCACGTGCTGCAACGCCAACTCGCGTAGTGCGATCAGGTTGCCGCGGCGGAAGAAGTTGGCCAGCGCCTTCTCCGCCCGATCCACCTTGTAGATGTCGCCACGGCGCATCCGTGTCTGCAAGGCTTCGGGCGTCAGGTCGGCCATCACGATCTCGTCCGCACGCTGCACAAGCCAGTCCGGCACCGTCTCGCGTATTTGCACACCGGTGATGCTTGTCACCACGGGCGAGACGCTCTCAATATGCTGAACATTCATTGTTGCCAGCACATCGATCTTTGCCGCGAGCACGTCCAGCACATCCTCGTACCGCTTGCGATGGCGGCTGCCCTCAATGTTGGTATGCGCCAGCTCGTCGATCAGCACGATCTGCGGCTTACGCAGGAGGATCGCGTCGAGATCCATCTCCTCGAAGCGCACCCCCTTATATTCGATCTCGCGGCGGGGTACTTGATCTAGCTGCGCCGCCAGCTCCGCCGTACGCGGCCGGCCATGCGTCTCCACCACGCCGACGACGATGTCCTCCCCGCGCTGCTTACGCCGAATCGCCTCACTCAGCATGTTGTACGTCTTGCCCACGCCGGGCGCGTATCCGAGGAAGAGCTTGAACGTCCCCCGCGTCTTTTCCGCGCTCTCCGCCGACACCTTCTCCAGCCACTCTTCGGGAGTTCGTACGGGTGCGGTCGAGTTGGCTGTCTCGCGCGTCGGCATACTGGTACTAAGATACAGGGGTGAAACGTTCTGTAAGCGGCAGCCTGGTCCGGTACACCCTCTCGACCCTCGCCATCGCCGTGATTGTCGCCGCCTACTTTCGCCGGTCCCCGGTCAACGAGACGACGGTCGCGATGACCTTCCTCCTGGTCATCCTCGTCGTCGCCGCCAACTGGGGGCTGCGCCACGCTGTTTATCTGTCGTTTCTCTCATCCGCGGCCTTCAACTTCTTCTTTCTCCCGCCCGTCCTTACCTTTACCATTCGCGACAGCCGCAACTGGGTCGCGCTCTTCGCGTTTCTTGCCACCGGCATCGTTGCCGCGCAGTTGGCCGAGCGAGCCCGCAACGAGGCGGCCAGCTCCCGCGCCCGGCAACGCGAGGCGGAGCGCATCTCCGGCTTGTCGCAACAGATGATGATCTCCGGCAACGTGATCGATCTGCTCAACGAGCTGCCGTACATGATCGCCAGCACGTTCAATCTCTCCGGCGTGGCGGTTTATCTGCGGGAGAAAGACCGCATCTATCGCTCCAGCACCAGCTTTATGACGATCACGACCCCCGAGCTGCGCGAGACCGCCTTCTCGCGCGACCAGGTGATCGACGGCGTCCGCGATATCACGCTCGCGCCGATCCTGTTGGGCACGCGGCCCATCGGCGCGCTTGGACTTACCGGCACGACGACCTCGCCCGAGGCCCTGACCGCCGTCTCCGGTCTGGTGGCGATCGCTATTGAGCGAGCCGGGGCGGTCGAGACCCTGACCCGGCTTGAGGCCTCGCGCGAGTCGGAGCGGCTTCGCAATGCGCTACTCGATTCTGTCGCGCACGAGCTGCGCACTCCGCTCCACTCCATCACGGACGCCATCGCCACGCTCCGCACCAGCTCGGCTCTCGTACCCGCACAAGCGGACGACCTGATGCGCGTGATCGAAGACGAGGCCGCGCGTCTCGACCGGCTCGTCGGACAGGCGATGGAGATGGCCGAACTCGACGCCCACGAGATCCAGCTCGACCTTCAGCCGCACTCCATGCGCGAAGCCGTCGATGGAGCAGTCGAAGCGCTCCGCGCCCACCTGCGCGCCCACGGCCACGCCCATCCTATTGAGATCCGCATCCCCGACAGCTTGCCCAAGGCATACTTCGACCTGGAACGCATCGGGAAGGTTCTGGGCCATCTGCTCGGAAACGCTGCGAAGTACTCCGCCGACGGAAGCCCGATCTTCGTCAGCGCGGAGGTCGCAAACGGCCAGCTCGTAACTTCGGTCGCCGATCGCGGCGCGGGCATCGACGACCTAGAACGCATGATGATCTTCGACAAGTTCTACCGCGGCCGAGGTCAACGCTCCCGCGTCCAGGGCACCGGCATGGGCCTTGCCATCTCAAAGGCCATCGTCGAGGCGCACGAGGGCACCCTCGACGTGACCAGCCAGCCCGGCCAAGGATCGGTCTTCTCGTTCACCTTGCCACTGCGGCCTTCCGCCCTAAGCTGAGTTCGCTCCATGGCATTTCATCAGCGGCTCTGCTAGGCTCCGTGTTATGCAGATCGTGGTGGACATCCCCGACCAGTTTCTTCAACAAATCATTCCTGCCGGGGGAGACGCTTCCCGCTTGCTCCTTGAGGAAGCCATCGCGAGCGCATACCGCAATCGCGGATTGACCATCGAGCAGGTGCGTCAATTGCTAGGGTTTGGTACGCGGATGCAGGTGGATGCCTTTCTGCAACAACACGAAATTTATGACTACACCGTCGAGGACCTGGATCACGATACGGCCACACTGGATAGGCTGTTTTCTCGGGAATTAAAACAATCGCCCGCGTGATCGTCGTTGCCGATACAAGTCCGCTGAACTATCTCATTCGTCTCGGCCATGCTGAAGTCCTTGAAAGTTTGTA
>CAXTUR010000103.1:0-10650 GCA_964247455.1 uncultured Acidobacteriaceae bacterium
CCGGGCGACCACCTCCTCAGCCGTGTCCATCCCGCGCCCGAACATACCGGCCGCGCTGGCGTCGAGCGCGACCGGGAGCGGGTCGTCCAGTCCCGCGCCTTCCGCCGCCTCGCTGGCAAGACGCAGGTCTTCACCTCCCGCGCCTCCGACCACTTCCGCTCCCGCCTGACCCACACCATCGAGGTCGTCCAGATCGCCCGCGACGTCGCCGCCGCGCTTGGCCTAAACGAAGACATCGCCGAAACTCTCGCCCTCGTCCACGACATCGGCCACCCGCCCTTTGGCCACGCCGGCGAGCGCGCCCTCGACCACTGCCTCCAGCGCCACGGCCTTCGCTTCGACCACAACCTCCACGCCCTCCGCATCGTCGAGCACTTCGAGCAGCGCTACGCCGCCCACCGCGGTCTCAACCTGACCCTCGGCGTCCGCGAGGGCATTGTGAAGCACTCCCGCGACTACACCGCCGCCCAGCACCCGCTCCTCGCCGGCTTCTTCCTGGATTGTCGCCCGCCTCTGGAAGCCCAGCTCATCGACCTCACCGACGAGATCGCCTACCTGACCGCCGACCTCGACGACGGCGTTGAATCAGGCCATCTCGATATACGCCACATCATCGACCATGTCGCGATCATCGGACGTTGCTATCGGCAGGTCGAAGCAACGCATACCAGTGTCGAGCCGAAGTTCCTCTTCAACGAGGCGCTTCAGCTGATGCAGAACGTACTCACAGACGACCTGATCACTAACACCCGACGGAACATGGACGCCCTCGGCGCGCCCACACTTACCCAGATCCGCAACCATCCCATCCGTCTGAGCGTCTTCTCTCCCGCTATCGAGGCCGAGCGCCTGCAGGAGAAACGCTACCTTCACGAAACGCTCTATAGCTGTCCCGCCCTTGCGCTCGAACACGACAAGGCCGAGGAGGTCGTCACCGAGCTCTTCAACTTCTGGATCGACAACCCTACCGAACTCCCCTCCACCCACTTCGACCAGATCGCCCTCGAAGGCCATCCCCGCGTCGTCGCCGACTACATCGCCGGCATGACCGACGGCTACATCCTCCTCCAATACGCCGCCATCAAGCGCGCCATCCGCCGCTAACTGAACCTCCTCTTTGGCTGTCGTTCCTCAAGGGAATCTGCTTGTGCCTTTTGGTTGTCATTCCCGAAAGGAATCTGCGTCTCCTCCGCCGCAACACGACTACCCCTTACTCTGCAACGGCTTCGAAATCGCCTCCAACGATCTCCCCGCCGTCTCCACTCCAATCGTCCACTCGCATCCCGCCCCAAAGAGCATCAGCAGCGAGCCAAGCCCCCATCCAGCGGCCACCCGCGCCATCGATCCCGTAGCGATCAGCTCTCCAAATAACAGCGGCGCACCCAGTCCGCCCACCAGCGTTCCAATTGCATAGAAGATGGCGATCGCCAGCGCCCGTATCTCCAGCGGAAAGATTTCGCTGACCGTCAGGTACGCCGCGCTGGCCGCGCTCGAGGCCACAAAGAAGATCCCGGCAAAGATCCACCTCAACGCCGCGGCCCCAATCATTCCATGCGCAAACGGAATGCAGACGGCTGCCAACATCAGTCCGGCAATGCCATACGTAGCTGTAATCATCGGCTTACGCCCAACCCGGTCAAAGAGCGGACCCAACACCATCGGCCCAAGAAAGCTGCCCAACGCGAACGGCAGCAGCTGCATCGGCAGTTGGTCGTCACTGAGGTGAAAGAACTTCTTCACCACCAGACCATAGGTAAAGAAAACCGCATTGAAGAAGAACGACTGCCCCACCATCAATGCCAGCGCAAGAAACGATCGCTGCCGGTTATCCACCAGGATGGCCTTGAAGATCTCTCCCCACGGCGTAAAGTCCCGCACTGACAGCTTCAACTTTTCGCCCTCGACCCGAGGCAGTTGACCGCCCTTTGCGACCTGCCGCTCAATGTCGCCGACGATCGTCTCCGCCTCTTCTTCCCGCCCGCGCAACATCAACCATCGGGGGCTCTCCGGCACCTTCAGCCGCAGCAGCAGGACGAGCATTCCCAGCGTGCCGCCGATCCCAAACGCAAAGCGCCAGCCAGCCGCCGGACTCACCCCGTGGTGTCCAAGCAGGAGCACCGCCGCCACAGACCCAATCGCCGCCCCCACCCAGAAGGTCGCGTTCACCAGAAGGTCCACCGTGCCCCGCACCTTACTCGGAATCAGCTCGTCCACCGCCGAGTTGATCGCCGCATACTCCCCGCCAATGCCAAACCCGGTAAAGAACCTGCAGATCGCAAACGTAAACAGCCCACCCGAAAACGCCGTGCAGACCGTGGCTACGGAGTACGTCGCCAACGTGACCAGGAACAGCTTCTTGCGCCCCAGCCGGTCCGTGAGATAGCCAAAGAACAGTGCTCCTAGCACCGCTCCTGCCAGATACACCGTCGCCGCTCCGGTCACCTGCTGGTCGGTCAGCGACAAGCCATCTTTGCTCTCAAGCACGCCCGAAAGCGACCCGACCAAGGTCACCTCCAGCCCATCCAGCAACCATGACGTCCCCAGTGCCGTGATAATCCGCGTATGCCAGCCAGCCCAGGGCAGGCGATCCATCCGCGCCGGAAGATCGACCTCTATCGTGCGTTCTTCACTCATCTTGATCGGCCTTGATGATGCTGATCGCCCCGTTCCGCTCCAAGATCGCGTACTTCACTCCGAAGATCGACTTCACACCCTTGGTCCTCGCCGAGGCCATGACATCCTCGCGGTCAAGCCGCACATCGCGCATCACCTGGTCCTGCCATACGCCCTTCTTCAACAACACCACCGGCGTCCCGTCGATCACCGCGCCGACCTTCGGTGAGAGCGACTTCAACCAGGCCACCAGGCGGTGCATCAGCCCGACCGCCAGGATCGCCGTTACGCAGTTAGTCACGCTCCGGTCGTTGCCTACGGTCGCCAGGATGATTACACCGCCGATCAGGAACACGATCACGAACTCAAACAGCGTCATCTGCGCTCCCGGCCGCCGCTTCAACACGCGCACCGTGAGCAGTAGAAAAAAGTACCCGCAGACCGCATGGATAATCGTGTACATGGTTTAGGGCACCACCACCACACTGGCCTGAATTGGTGCTTTATCCGGCACCCGCATCACAAACTCGAACCTACCTGGCGCGGTCGGCTGCAACGACAACTCCACCGACGCTGGCTGACCGGACGCCGGAAATGTGTACAGCAGTCCGCCGTTCCCAACCTCCGTCGTCAACGGCGCGGGCACCACCCGTTGCGCACCCAACTCCTTCACGATGCTCTCGCTGACAAATAGCTTCACCTGCCCGTCATGGATCGCGTTCTGGCCAAACTGGATGCTCAAGAACGATGGCGTCCCGGTCCGCTCGATCCGCTCATACTTCACATTGATGCTGCCATCCGCCGCCCGCCGCTGCGCCTTGGCCAGTGGCCCGCGACCAAACGCGCCCGCTAAATCGAGCAGCAGAACCAACCCGAAGAACCACCAGACCGCCGTCTCAAACCGCCACCATTTTCGTTGAAACTCAAGGTCTTCCCCAACTGAGACCTCGTCCTCTACCTTTGAGACTGAATCCTCTACCGCCTGCATGCTCGTCTGCGTCGCCATCGCTACTCCTCTTCCGCCTGGATCACGCTGATTTCGCCATTGCGCTCCAGGATGGCCATCTCGATCTGATCGAGCGACTTGATGCCTTTATCTCGCGCTAGCGCCATCACGTCGTCGTCGTAGATGCGCATTTTGGTTGTCGTCTCGTGATGCCATTGCCCCGCCTCCAGCAGCACCAGCGGCGTCCCGTCGAACAGGCGCGCGACCTTTGGCGACAGCGTCCGCAACCAGACAACCGTAAAGTGCGCCATCGCGATTGCAATAATGGAGCAGAGCGCGTTGGTAAACGACGCGTCGTCCCCCACAATCGCCGTCAACGCCAATCCCCCGATAAAGAAGATCAGCACAAACTCAAACGGTGTCAGCTGCTTGCCCGGCCGCCGCCCCACGATCCGCACCATAAATACCAGGAACAGATACCCGAAATAGCCCCGGATTGCACCAGCCATAGCGGCAGACCCTCACGAAACACCAGCCACGTGCAGACGTTCGCAGCACAGGTAGATTGCATTCACCGCGCATTGGTTTTCTACCCGGACAACATCGCTGCTCCCTAAAGGCGCCTTCTGGTCGGCGTCACCCTTATCGCCGAGTTCCAGAACGTGAGTCTTGTGTCCCAATTTGACATCCCATCGCAAGCAAGCCCATAGTTTCTGACATTCGTTTGCCAGCATCGCCGCGGCCCGAGACGCGCGAGCATGGCCTTTCGCTCCACCGCGCTTTGTCTTGGAGGCATCATGAAACACCCGTTCCGGTTCCGCATCCTCTCCCTTGCCACCGCCCTCCTCGCCTGCGGCGCCCTTCCCGCCCATGCCCAGTTCCGCGCCTCCATCCAGGGCACCGTCACCGACCCCGAAGGCGCAGTCATCCCCAACGCCACCCTCACCCTGACCGATACCGACACCGGCCGCATCCTCACCGCCACTTCCAACGAGAGCGGCGTGTACAACTTCAACGCTCTTCCGCCTGACCACTTCACCCTCACCGCCGCCGCCGCCAACTTCAAGCAGCAGGTCATCTCCAACGTCCAGATCACCCCCGAGCAGGCCAACGCCGTCAACGTCCAGCTCTCATTAGGCGAGGCCACCACCACCGTGAACGTCTCCGGTGACCAGGTCGCGCCCATCGAGACCGCCACCGCCTCCATCTCCGGCACCGTCTCCGACAACGAGATCCAGCACCTCCCCTCCGCTGGTCGCGACGTCTTCCAGCTCGTCCAGCTCGCTCCCGGCGTCTTCGGCGATGCTTCACGCTCCGGCTCCGGCAGCAACAACAACACGCCCGGCAACCAGGGCCCCGGCGGCAGCGGCGGCGCGGGCGTCTTCCAGACCGAGAACGGCCCGCAGGCCAACGCCAACGGCGGCCAGTACGAGACCAACGGCATCTCCATCGATGGCATCTCCACCGTCTCCGCCGTCTGGGGCGGCACCTCCGTCATCACCCCCAACGAAGACTCCGTCGGCAACGTCAAGGTCCTCTCGAACGGCTACGACGCCGAAAACGGCCGCTTCTCCGGCGCGCAGATCCAGATCACCTCCAAGACCGGCACCAACCAGGTCCACGGCAGCCTCTTCTTCCGCGCCAACCGCCCCGGCCTTAACGCCTACCAACGCTACAACGGCGCAGGTACCTTCAACCCCGGCACCCCGGACGCACGCGGCCTCCTGCGCGACACCACCAGATCCAACCAGTACGGCGGCTCGGTCGGCGGCCCCCTCCTCCACGACAAGCTTTTCGCCTTCTTCGCCTACGAGACCCAGCGCGACAACTCCTCGCAGACCGGCACCGGATGGTATGAGACCGCCGCCTTCCGTGCCCTCGCCCCTGCTGGCAGCATCGCCGCCACCTACCTCAACTTTCCCGGCGGTGGGGTCTCCGCCTCTTCGCAGATCGATCAGACCTGCGCCACCGCCGGCTTTATCGAAGGCACCAACTGCCACCAGATCCCTGGCCAGGGCCTCAATCTCGGCTCGCCCCTCACCCAACCCCTCCGCACTCAGGACCTCACCTGGCAGAGCACCACCAACCCCGGCATAGGCGGTGGCCTCGCAAACGTCGCCGACATCGCCTTCTACAACACCAGCAACCCAACCAAAATTGTCGGCGACCAGTACAACGGCCGCCTCGACGCCGACGCCACCAAGAAGGATCACGTCGCGTTCGCTATCTATTGGGTTCCGTTGAGCAGCGTGAAGTACAACGGTCCCGTCCGCCCCTACAATCTCTTCAATCACAACCAGATCAACGACGCTTATTCCGTGATCTGGAACCACGTCTTCTCGCCCAGCTTCCTGAACGAGGCCCGCGGCAACGACGCCGGCTACCGCTGGAACGAGGTCGCCAGCAACCCACAAGCTCCCTTCGGCTTGCCCAACTCACAGGTAGACGCCACCGGCGGCATCACGCTTTCTTCCTTCGGTGCACCCGGCCCCAGCAACCTGAATCAGCACACCTACACTTACAAGGACGTTGCCACTAAGGTCCTGGGCAATCACAACATCAAGTTCGGCGGCGAAGTCACACGCCTCTACTACCTCAACAACCCCACCTACAACGCGCGCCCCAGCTACACCTTCTACAACATTTGGGACTTCCTCAACGACGCTCCGCACGGTGAATCCGGCAGTTTCAATCCCGCCACCGGCATCCCCACCACTAATCGCCAGGACACCCGCGAAGACCTCTATGGCTTCTTCATCCAGGACGACTGGAAGGTCCGGCAGAACCTCACCATCAACGCCGGCATGCGCTACTCCTACTTCGGACCCTTCTCCTCCAAAGAGAACAACCTCGGCGTCGTCGTGCTCGGCACGGGAGCCACCACCTTCACCGGCATTTCGATCCGGCAGGGCGGCAACCTGACGCAAGCCCAGAAGGGCAACTTCGGCCCGCAGATCGGCTTCGCCTTCAGCCCGGAAACCTTCCACGGCAAGGCCGTCGTGCGCGGCGGCTATGGCCTCAACTTCAACCAGTCCGAGATCGCCATCACCGGCAACTCCGGCAACAATCCGCCCTACATCCTCGGGGTCGGCTACACCAGCGCCAACCCATCGCAGATCAACCCCAACATCGTCTATAACGTCGCTTCCAGCCCCACCTCGCTCTTCGGCTACCCGTCGAACCCGCACGCCACCGGCGGCTTCAACTCCGCCAACCTCCCGCTCTCCGGCGGTGCCTCCCCGATCGCCTTCCAGCAGAAGCAGCCCACCATCTATACACAGCACTTCTCGCTCGATACGCAGGTCGACCTTGGCCATCAGTACGTCGCCTCCGCCGGCTACCAGGGCAGCCTCTCGCGCCACCTCATCGTCCAGTCGCAGCTCTATGTGCAAGCCTTCGCCGCCGGCATCCCCCAGAACCTGCTCGTCGAGAACATCTCCGAGTTCGCGAACACCGGCCACTCCAACAACAACTCCGTCCTCCTCGGCCTCAAGCACCAAACGGCCTACCACTTCATGTTCGACGCCGAGTTCACCTGGGCCAAGACCATGGACACCGGCTCCGGTCCCTACTACCAGGACCCCTACCCCTACCGGCCCGACCTAGCCTACGGCCGCTCCGACTTCAACGTCGGCAAGGCCTTCAAGCTCTACGGCCTCTGGCAGCCACTTTTCTTCCATGGCAATAGCCTGCTCGAGAAGGTAGCTGGCGGCTGGTCCGTCAGCGGTATCTACAACATCCACACCGGCTTCCCCTACACCCCGACGTATAGCGTCCCCGGCGGCAACCTCTTCTACGCCGCCAGCAACGACAACGCCCTTCGCCCCGCGTACCTGGGCGGCGGTGGACACAACACGAGCAACGCAGCCTTTGAAGTCGGCCGTCCCAACGTTAACTTCCCCGGCAACGCCGCCGTCACCTCGGCATCGCCCTACTTCGCCAACCCCCTCGCTCCGGTCGTCGGTCCCTCAGGCTTCGCACCGGGTCTGCCCTCGCTTCCCGGCTCCGCCCGCAACTCCTTCGACGGCTCACGCTATCAGGACATCGACGGGACCCTTACCAAGTCCTTCGGCCTTCCCAAAGCCCCCATCCTCGGCGAAGAAGCCAGGTTTGAGATCCGCGCCGACGCCTTCAACCTCTTCAACCAGACCAACCTCGATCAAGGCTCCATCGTCAACAACGTCCTCCAGCCCAACTTCGGCCAGGCCCAACGCGGCCTCGCCGGACGCATCGTCAATCTCCAGGCCCGCTTCAGCTTCTAGCCTCCTTATCTGTCATTCCGCAGCGAAGCGAAGGAATCTGCTTCTCCCGTCGCCCAACAACCGGGTGCCCCACCTTCGGCACAGTCTCATCGTGCCTAAGGTGAGTCCAGCCATCGGATCAAACCCTCCACCAACCAAGGGCCGAAGGCCCGACAACATAAAAGCCTAGGCCGAAAGCCTGGGTAAAGGGCACCGTACTCCTGACCTTGGGTAAAGAGTCTGCCACACATCCAGTTAGCCATTCATCTCGTCCTTGAATCACCGAGATACGTGCTGTTCCACTTAGGATTCGGAGCCAGTATCTTGCGCGTTTAGCTGATTCATTTGTTCTGGCGAGCGGTATTATCTTCCCAGTCATGGTTTACCTGGAGGCATAAAGCAGTGCACATCACGGCAGACATGGCGCGCTGTGCACCATAGTCGTGCTAAACAAATAGGCCTGTACACGATCCTCCCAGGGGACGTTTCTCTGCCACATTGATGCTGCAAAACCATCTCAGGAGACCCTTCGATGAACCGTTTTAGCAAGATCGTAACCGCCGCAGCCTTCGTTGCGGGCGCCTTGTCCCTGTCCGCCTCGGCGTCCATCATCACGTTCGGCAGCTACGTTGGTGCCACCGCGCCAACCGGCTTTTCCAATACGCCAATTGTCGCGGGCACCACTCAGGCGACCGGCACTGCGGTCTTTGCTTCGCCGTATAGCTATAGCAGCGTTCTTCCCGGGACCGCGTTTGTTAGCTCCACAAGCTCCACCAACGCGCCGACAGGAACCACGAACTACTTCACGACCCTCAACGGCGGCCTCGCTGGCGAGAACGGCATTATCTCCGTGGCGGCAGACGATACCGTTCAGGTCCTGCTCAATGGCGTCGCCATCGGCAACACCGTGGGTGCTCCGTACGACACCATGGAAAGCTTCAATTTCACTCTTGGCGCAACCAATGCCTTCGAGTTCATTGTGACCAACATCCCGAACGGCAGCACCTTCAATCCCAGCGGCGTCGACTTCTCAGGCACAGCGGCCAGCACTCCCGAGCCGAGCAGCCTGATCCTCCTCGGCAGCGGCCTGGTCAGTGCGGCCGGCATGATCATCCGCAAGCGCCGCATCAACGCCTAAGCGTTGGGTCATGTCTTCGCTCCAAACGGCCATCCTCTCCTGGTGGCCGTCTCCTTTCAATTCCTACTCGCTCAGCCAACGCGGCCGGCAACTTCGCGTAGATCCCCCCAAAACCCCCATTCGACAGGATCGCCACCACGTCTCCCGCCAATAGCTGCGGCACCATCGCCGCCACGATCGCGTCCGCATCCGCACCCATCGCGGCCGGAACCCCCCGCCCCACCAAAGCCGCCACAATCTCCTCCGGCACGAGCCGCTCTCCCACCGGGATGCTCTCCGACCGGAACACCTCCGCCACCATCACCCTGTCCGCCAGCAGCAGGCTCTCCACCAACTCCGCCGCAAACACGTTCCGCCGCAGCGTATTCGATCGCGGCTCTAAGACCGCCCATAGCCTCCGCTCAGCGTAAGCCGCTCGCAGCGCCCGCAGCGTCTCCCGGATCGCCGTCGGATGGTGCGCGAAGTCGTCGATCACCGTCACTCCGGCCACCTCCGCCCGCACTTCCAGCCGCCGTTTCACACTCTTAAAGGTCGCCAGCGCCTCAACGATTGCAGCCACTGGCACCCCTTGCCCCGCAGCCAACGCCGCCGCCGCCGTCGCGTTCAGCGCATTATGTTCCCCCGCCATTGATAGTAGCAACTCCGCAAAGTGCTCACCCCCACGAGCCAGCCGCCACCGCATCGACGCGCCTTCGCTCCGCATCTCCGACACGCGCCAGTACGAATCCGCCGCAAACCCATACCGCTCCACCCCACAGAACGCCTTCGCCACACACTCGCTCACGTTCACGCTCCCGTCGAACGCCACCAACCGCCCCCGGCGCGGAATCAGATTAACAAACCGCTTGAACGCCGTCTTTACCGCAGGAAGATCGACATAGATGTCCGCATGGTCGAACTCCACGTGCGTCAAAATCGCCGCATCCGGAAAGTAATGCAGGAACTTCGGCCCCTTGTCGAAAAACGCCGTATCGTACTCATCTCCTTCCAGCAAAAACGAACCTTGCTCCCGCACCCGAAAGCTCTTCCCAAAGTTCTCCGCCACTCCGCCAATCAAAAACGAAGGCTCCATCCCCGCAACTTCATAGATCCACGCCAACATACTCGTCGTCGTCGTCTTTCCATGCGTGCCCGCGACTACCAGCGACTCTCGCTCCTGTAAGAACTCCTCCCGCAGCAGCGCCGCCATCGACGTAAACCGAATCTTTTTGTCAAGCACCCGCTCCAACTCCACATTCCCCCGCGAGATTGCATTCCCCACCACCACCAGGTCTGGCCGCGGCTCCAAATTCACCTCCGCATACGGCTCACTCACCGCAATCCCAAGCTTCCGCAGCATCTCGCTCATGGGCGGATACGCCGCCGCGTCCGACCCGGTCACGCGATGCCCCCGCTCGCGCAGCATTCCCGCCAACGACGCCATCGCCGTCCCGCAAACCCCAATCAGATGTACGTGCTTCCCCATCCCTCTACGATACCGAACCCGCCAGCCAGTCAGCCTTTGCCTTTCTGTTTGTCATTCCCGAAGCGAATCTGCGTCCGCAGCCACAACGCCGGGTGCCCCATCTTTCGACAGTTCTATCGTCGAAGGGTGGGCTTCGCCGCGTCCTAAACCACCGCCCCCTCCAAAAACTCCAGCCGCACCCCATCCCCACACTCTAGCCGTACCCGCACCCCCAGCGGCAACGTCCGATTTCCCCCATCCACATGCC
>CAXTUR010000104.1:0-10645 GCA_964247455.1 uncultured Acidobacteriaceae bacterium
CCGATGTCGACCACATGGACGGCCTCGCCCCCGCCATCGCCATCAAGCAGAAGAACCAGACGCGCAACCCGCGCTCCACCGTCGCCACCGCCACCGAGATCTACGACTACCTCCGCCTGCTCTACGCGCGCTGCGGTACCGTCACCTGCCTGCACTGCGGCGGCATCGTCCGGCATGATACTGTGGACGAGATCATCGCTGCGCTGCTCGCCCTGCCCGAGGGCACCCGCACCTACGCACTCTTCCCTATCGTCCGCACGGAGGTCAAGCTCGAACCTCTTCAGGGTCTGCCTACGGAAGAACTCGCGCCGCCACGCAAGCCCGCAAAGAAGTCCGCGAAGAAGGCTCCCGTCGCACAAGCAATCATCGTCGTTACCGACCCGACCGACGCCCTAAAAGAGCGCCTCGCCGAACTCCGTCGCCGCGGCTACAACCGCCTCTACCAGGGTGGCAAGATCGTCGAGTTCTCCACCCCCGAGTCCCTCCTAGAACTCGACCTGAACCAGCCGATCTTCGTCCTGATCGACCGCCTCGCCATCAGTCCAGAAGTGCGTGCCCGCATCGTCGACGCCATCGAAACCGGCTATCGCGAGTCCGGCGAGGTCCAGTTCCAGACCGCCCCCCGAGAAGGTGAAGGCGAACCGCAGCACCTGCGCTACTCCGCCGCCTTCGAGTGCTCCACGTGCCACCGTGCCTACCGCGAGCCCGAGCCACGCCTCTTCTCCTTCAACAATCCGTTCGGCGCCTGCCCGCGCTGCCAGGGCTTTGGCAACACCATCGACTTCGACCCCGCGCTCATCATTCCAGACAAATCAAAGACGCTTGCCCAGGGCGCGATCTCCCCCTGGACGACGCCGAACTACACCGAAGATCACGCCGAAATGCTCCACGCCGCCAAAGCCGCTGGCATCCCGACAACCATGCCGTACTTCGATCTCACCCCCGCCCAGCAGCGCTTCCTCGAAGACGGCGGCCCGGGCTTCACCGGCATCCGGGGCTTCTTCGCCGCGCTCGACCAAAAAAAGTACAAGCTCCACGTCCGCGTCTTCCTCTCGAAGTACCGCGGCTACGCCACCTGCCCGGAGTGCCGCGGACAGCGTCTTCGCGCCGAGGCTCGCGCTGTCCTCATCAACAACATGAACATCTGTGAGGCGTCCGCCCTCACCATCACCGCCGCGCAGGAGTTCTTCGACCATCTGCAACTCTCCCCGGCACAGAACGAGATCGCGGGCAAGATCCTCGAAGAGGTTCGCCAGCGCATCTCCTTCCTCCATCAGGTCGGCCTCGATTACCTCACGCTCGACCGCCTCTCCTCTACACTCTCCGGCGGCGAATCGCAACGCATCCAGCTCGCCACGTCGCTCGGCAGCCGTTTGGTCGGCGCGCTTTACGTCCTCGACGAACCCTCCATCGGCCTGCACACTCGCGACACGGCCAAGCTCATCCGCATCCTCCACGAGCTGCGCGATCTCGGCAACACTATTCTCGTCGTCGAGCATGATCCCGACGTGATCCGCGCCGCCGACCATCTGCTCGATCTTGGCCCCGGCGCGGGCGAACTCGGCGGCCAGCTCCTCGCAGGCGGTACCGTCGCCGAAGTCACCGCCGACCCGAACTCCATTACGGGCAAGTACCTCTCCGGTCGCCTCTCCATACCCGTGCCGAAGCTCCGCCGCGAACCCGGCCGCGAGCATCTGCACCTGAAAGGCGCACGGATTCACAATCTGCGCGGCGTCGATCTCAACATCCCGCTCGGCCTGCTCTGCTGCGTCACCGGCGTCTCCGGCTCAGGTAAATCGACCATCGTCCACCAGGTCCTCTACCGCGCGCTGATGCAGGCGCTCGGCCAGGGCGAGGGAGGCGATCCGGCGCATCTGTATCGCGAGCTCTCCGGCTCGCAGTATCTTAATGAAGTCGTCCTCGTCGACCAGTCGCCCATCGGTCGCACCCCGCGCTCCAACCCCGTCACCTACATCAAGGCCTTCGACGACATCCGCGCCCTCTTCGCCGCGCAGCCCGACGCCAAGCGCAAGAGCTTCGGCCCCGGCCACTTCTCCTTCAACGTCCCCGGCGGCCGCTGCGATACCTGCGAGGGCGACGGCACCGTCACCGTCGAGATGCAGTTCCTCGCCGACATCGAGCTGCCCTGCGAAGAATGCAACGGCACCCGCTACAAACCGGCCATCCTCGACATCAAGTACAAGACGAAGAACGTCTTCGACGTCCTCAGCATGACGGTCAAAGAAGCCCTGCACTACTTCGCCGGTCACCCAAAGATCGTCGACAAGCTCTCCGTGCTCGACGAGGTCGGCCTCGGCTACGTCCGCCTTGGCCAGTCCGGCACCACACTCTCAGGCGGTGAGGCCCAGCGCGTCAAACTCGCCTCACACCTTGCCACCGCCCGCTCCATCGTCAACCGCGCCGCGACCAACGAGGCAGCCGCGAAGGCTCGTTCCCGCACCCTCTACATCCTCGACGAGCCCACCACCGGCCTCCACTTCGACGACGTGGCCAAGCTGCTCGCCGCCTTCCGCAAGTTGATCGACGGCGGCGGCTCGCTGCTGGTCATCGAGCACAACCTCGACGTGATCAAGTCCGCCGACTGGGTCATCGACATGGGCCCCGAGGGCGGCTCCGGCGGCGGCCAGGTCGTCGCCGTCGGCACTCCCGAAGAGATCGCCGTCAGCCCGGAAAGCCACACCGGCCACTGGCTTGCGCCGGTCCTCCATCTCGCCTCCGCCGCCGCCCGCACCGGCCAGATGGAAGAGATCCCCGCATGACCTCCTCTGCCAATCACTGTCATCCTGAGCCTGCCAACCACGGTCATCCCTATCCCACGACTCCCGCTCATCCTGAGCGGAGCGCAGCGAAGTCGAAGGACCTGCGGCCGCTCTTTGCCCGCGAACCCCAAACCCCTGGGTGCCCCACCTTCGGCGCAGTCTCACCGCGTTTCAGGTGGGAACGCATACTCTCAATCAGTGCGCTTCTGCTCTTGATCTCTCTTCCAGCCCAGGCCCAACTCCCCGCAGGAACCACCGACACCACCCTCGCTCCCAAACAAGACCCCCGCCGCGCCCAGGCCGCCGAAGCACTCGACAAACAAGATTTCTCTCACGGCCAGTGACTCCTTACGCAACTCACCGCCCAAACTCCCGCCGGAACCCTCCTCTACGATCTTGGCTTCACCGATGAAGCCCTCAACGACGAACCAGCCGCCGCCACTGCCTACCAACGAGCCATCGCCGCCAACCCTGATTACTTCGAGCCGCACCTGGCCCTCGGCCTCCTCCTCGCTCGCACCGGCAAGGCCGTCGAAGCTCGCACCGAACTCACCACCGCCACCACCCACGCCACGCCCGACAACGCCCAGAAAGCCCGAGCCTTCCGCGCCCTTGCCCACCTCAACCAGACCGCCGATCCCGCCGCCGCAAGCAACGATCTCCTCGAAGCCCTCAAACTCTCCCCCGAAAGCGTCGACGACGCCCTCCTCGCGGGTGAGCTTGCCGAAGCCGTGCATGACCCCGCCACCGCTGAAGCCGCATACCGTCGCATCCTCGCCACCCACGCGAACGACCCCGCCGTCACGTCCGCCCTCGCTCATCTCCTGCTTACCTTGAAGCGCGCTCCGGAAGCGGAGGCCCTGCTCACCGCAGCATTAGCCGCGCATCCAGCCGATCCTACACTGATCAGCCAGCTTGCCGCCGCCGACGCCGCCCAGGGCAAGTCCGCCGACGCCATTGCCCTTATTGAAAAACTCAACGCCGCCACACCCGCCGACCCAAACCTCATGCGCCTGCTGGCCCATCTCTACGAGGACGCCAAGCAGCCGGAGAAGGCCGCGCCCCTCTACATCGCGCTCCTCGCACAATCCCCCAATGACCCACTGCTCCTTGCCGACGCGGGTGAGAACCTCCTTCGCCTCCACAACTATCCCGAAGCGGAACGCCTCCTCAAACAAGCCACCGCCGACCCTCACGCCTTCCCCAATCCGGGCGATTATGGAGCTACAGCGGAGAATCTAGCCTTCGCCGCGTCGCACAACAATGATCCACAAACGGTGTTGCAAGCGCTTTCACAACGTGCTACTGTCTTGCCAACGTCACCAACATCCTCGTTCCTCGCTGCGACAGCGCATGACACGCTGCACCACCGGAAAGAGGCGTCGGCGTCGTACAAAGACTTTCTGGCCGCCGCGGCCGGTAAGTTTCCGGATGAAGAGTGGGAGGCTCGTCACCGCCTCATCGCTCTTGAACATACGAAGTAAGCCCCACCGTCATCGCACAAGAGGTGCGTCATGGGCCGTCTCTCCAGCATCGTCGCTCTCGCCTTTCTCCTCTCGCTGTCGGTGCCCAGCCGTGCCGCCGCCATCGACGACATCGTCCTCGACGCCAACGCCATCACCCAACTCGAACAGCGCGCCCTCACCGCGAAGCCGCGCGAACAGTGTTTCCTCTATACCGAGCTCGTCCATGCCATGACCGAAGTGGCCGGCCGGGAAATGCTCGCGGGCAACGTTGAAAATGCCGCCGCCGCTCTCAAGAAGGTGCAGCACTATGCCGGGCTCATCCACATTGGCCTGTCGGACGACGCCAAGCGCCTGATGAACGCCCAGATGCTCATGCACCACACCACGCGGCGCCTCGGCGAGTACGTCCGCAAAGCGTCCTCTGAGGACCGCGAGACCATGGAGGCCACCCTGAAGCAGCTGACCGCCGTCGAGGATGAGCTCCTCACCCGAGTCTTCGCCCATTAGCTACGCTTACTTCTTGTCATTCCGCAGCGAAGCGGAGGAATCTGCTTCTCAGATCCGACCCAGAATCCGTTAGTCTTCCTCAAGCATGATCCGTCCCCTGATCCTCGCGCTCCTGCTCGTCGGCGCTCTTCCCATTCACGCCCAGCACGGATCTGCCGCTCTCTCCGACGGAGAGATCGAGCAGCTCCGCGAGTCGGCCTACATCGCCTCCGACCGCGTCCTCGTCTTCATGATGTTCCTAGACGAGCGGACCAAATCGATCGCTGCCCTCTCCACCGGCCCGCGTAAACCTGGCCGTGAACAGGACCTCCACGACCTGATGGAGCAGTTCACCTCCATCGCCGACGAACTCAACGACAACCTTGACGACTACGGCCCCGCCCACCGCGACATGCGCAAGGCCCTTCCCAAACTCCTCGCCGCCACCGAGCGCTGGGCCTCCACCCTCAAGTCTCCGCCCGACCACGAGGCGTACGCCGTCTCCCGCAAGCTCGCCCTGGAAGCCGTCCGCGACGTGCGCGAAGAGTCAATCCGCTTGATTGAAGAGCAGCGCGCCTGGTTCGCAACCCACCCGCCAGCGAAAGAGGCCAAGGGAGATAGTCCTCGTCCAGGGGATCAGTGATACTCGCCTTATAGGATCGCGAACCGTCGCCGCAGCGCTTCAAAGCCTACGCACACGAAATGTGCGTAGGCTCAGACTCAGATCCTAGAAGATCGGCATTGGTGGGAAACTGCCCGCTTGTTTGTCATTCCCGAAGGGAATCTGCGTTGGCCTCTACTCGGTAACGCAGCTCGCCTAAACTACAGCTTCTCGAAGAAATCGCAGGCCGAGCATGAGATATACACCCCACCCGGAATCCCGCGCTCGCGATCTTTCACACGCTTCACAATCCGTGTAGGCTTTGAGCACTTCGGACAATCCGTGCTCTTGTTTGTGTCCATTTCCTTCTTACGGTCGCCGGTCTTCGCTACCTTAGCCATCTTAATTCCCCTTTATGTGCTCTCCGCACGATGCGATCGCAACGCACACAGTGGGACGACCATCGGACTGGCTTCAAGGGAGAAAGCTGGACCGGATCGACCGGAACCCCTAGCGCGATCGAAATATAACGGCTGAAAGGCACTGCGCGAAGCGTCGCCTCTTATTTTACACGAGCAAACTGCTGGCTCGGTGGCGCCGTCGCCGAAGGCACGCTCGACGGGATCGGCGCGGGCGTTGGCCCCTTCTTCTGCTCCGGGAACTGCACTCGCCCAGCCGAGTTCACCGGCGCATCCACGTCGCCCGGCTGACGCAGACTCGGCGGCGCCACCCGGCTTCCCTCTTCGCCCAACTTTCCGTCGCCCAGAGCGATCTCCCGTGTCACCACCGCCGGCAGAAAGTCTCCCATCTCGTTTGTATCGTGGATCTCCATCGGCTTGCCCATGGCGGCGATCTTCACCAACGCCACCCGGTCCCCCTGGAAGCGCACGAACTTCACCGTCTGCGGCACATGGCCATACACCCACTCCTCAAAGCGCGCGCCGTCCGGGTCCTTGGGATCGTGCTCCCGCACCTTGGTCTCGGGCGCACCCAGCGCCGCCAGCACCATACGATGGTTCATCCCCACCAGCACATCATGCGCGGCGATCGCGTCCTTCAGCGGCGGAGGCAGCGTGTCCGCATACGCCTCCTCCGAGTTCTTCACCCCGAAATCCAGCACTGGTTCCAGCAGCGCCTTGACCTCCGGCGCGGAGATCTCCGGCACCCCGCCCTCAAACGCCAGGATCACACGCGATCCAGTCGCCGCTTGCGCCGGTTGCTGCGCCAACGCGTTGTCGTTGATCGATATGTGGCTGAGGAAACGATGCTTGGCGTACGGGCCACCGTTCAGGTCGAGGATGATCCGGTCCGCGCTGAAGCTAATCGCCGTAATCACAATCCGATCGCCTGGCGCAGCCGACTCTCCCTTTTTGTAGATCAGCTGCTTGTACTCGTCCGGACCCAAGGTCAGCTTGCCATTCGCCTGAAGCGTAATCCCCGCGCCCATCGGCAGTGCGCGGTGGGCAAATCCCTGCTCCGCCTCCAGGTTTCGGACCAGATCGCGCCGTCCCCGCTCCGTCAATCGGTCGTTTGGTAGATTGACGCGGGTCGGCGTAAAGTCGGTCGCGATCCCCTCGGTCGCCGTCTTCTCACCAACCACAAACACCTGTGCCCCGCCCGCAACCGCGGAGCAGGCAACGCCGAAAACAAGGGCCGATCTGAAGAGAAAATTCGCCATAGCACCATCTGAATCGTGTCAGATGCCTAAGAGATTGCGCCTTTTGCATCCTTTTTGCAAGCGGAGCATCGCCGGGCTTGCACCAGATCAACAGCAGCGCCGCCCAAAATGGCTCACCGCTACTCTACGGTCCTTGGATCGTCTGCGACTGCGACGTACTCGGAAGAATCTGCACAAGGGAAGGCGTCCGCACCGCCGCCTCCTGCTCCAAGGCCACGTGCGCCGCGGGAGGAGGTGGGTTCACCTCGTACCCCGCCGCCACAATCTCCGGTCGCGTGTACTGCCAGGCAAACTCGTCCGTCGCCCGTACCAGCACCACCATCGCGGCAAGGAGGGCGACCGCGCTCAACACCGCCGCCTCCGGCCCGAATCCATCTCCTGTCAGCCACGCCGGCCGCGTCGCCCGCGTCTGCACTACCGACGCAAAGCTCCCATCCCCGTGCAGCGGAAGCCCGAAGAGCACCGCCACACTGACGCCCCACGCCGCGCGCAAGCCCCATCCCAACCAAAGCCCATGCGTCCGTAACCACCCTAGCGACAGCACCACTGTAAACAGCACGGCCACCAGCACGCTCGTCGACGTGCCGTCAGGGGTAAACCATTGCCACACGCCTACCGCAACCGCCATCAGCGCCGTCGCCCAGCCGCCACCAACAGCCGCCACCAGCCTCCGAAACGGATACCCCCGCAGCCCCATCTCCATCCCAAGCGCGGCGACCAGCAACGTCCCGGCATCCATTAAGAGGAGAGCAAAGGCTCGCGGCTCCGTCCACAACCGCACATGGAAGCTCTTGCCAAACGCCATCGGCAGCACCGCGCACACCGCAAGCCCCCATCCAATCGCCGCCCCGAGCGTCCACTCTCGCCCGCCGGTCCGCCGTCGTGGCAGCCCCGCCGCGCGCCGCAGACCAAAGCCTTCACCAGTCAGCGCCTCAAAGACCGCATACCCCACCGTCAGCAAAAACACCAGAAACAAGGCCGTCAGCAAAGGCCTCGCCAGCTCTCCGTTGAAGCGGTTCGTCAGCCCTCTTGCCGCACGGCCAGCCAACGCATCCGCCACGGCGAACCACCCAAACGCTAGCAGCGTCAACCCAAACTGCCGCACCCGCGAGCGGGGACGTCTCAGGAAAGGTGGTGGCGGCGGAACTCCGGTACTTCGTACGCTTTCAGGCAATTGCGGCTGGCTCCCTGCTGTTCTCAAGCGGTGGTATAAAACTGCGCCACTCCGCGAAACTTCTCGTACCGCGCATCGAGCATCGCCTGGAGTGGCATCGCCCGCAGCTCCTCCAGATGATGCTTGATCCGGCTGCTCAACAACTCAACCGCCGCCGGCGCATCCGTATGCGTCCCGCCCTCCGGCTCGCCGACCACCTCATCGACGCACCCCAGTCGAAACGCCTCCTGCGCCGTGTACTTCAGCGCCGCCGCCGCCTGCTGCTTCTTCGACGCGTCCTTCCACATGATGGAAGCGCAGCCCTCGGGGGAGATCACCGAATAGATCGCATTCTCAAGCATCAACACCCGGTCGGACACCGCCAACGCCAGCGCTCCGCCCGAGCCGCCTTCGCCCGTAATGATCGCCAGTGTCGGCACCTTTAAGCGCGACATCTCAATCAGGTTGCGCGCGATCGCCTCGCCCTGCCCGCGCTCCTCGGCCCCAATTCCAGGGTTTGCGCCCGCTAGGTCCAGGAACGTAATCACCGGCCGCCCGAACTTCTCCGCCAGCCGCATCGCCCGCAGACTCTTCCGGTATCCCTCCGGATCGGGGCTGCCAAACCTACGCGCCACCCGCTCCTTCAGCGTCCGCCCCTTCAGGTTGCCGATCGCCAGCACCGGCTCGCCCAGAAACCGCGCCATCCCGCAGGCCATCGCCGCGTCGTCGCCAAACGCGCGGTCACCATGGATCTCGCTCCGGTCGGTAAACAGTGCGTCGATAAAGTCCATCGGGTGGGGGCGCTTGGGATTGCGCGCCAGCTCCGTCTTGATCCAGGCTTCCGGCACCGGCGGTGCCGCTTGAGACTTGCTGCTTTCGAGGTCGGCCATGCAGCTTCCAGTCTAGTGCCCACCCGCTTGGGAAGCAATCGGCCCGATCATCAGCAAGTGGGCAAATTTGAAGGAAGGGGAGATGGTCCTCTGCATCGCCTCTGGCAGACTTATGTAGCGTCCCGGTATGCGACTTGCCGGGATCAAACGCTCAATCCCTTACCATGGCCGTATGCCCGTCCGCTGGAAACACCTATCTCATGTGCTGTTCGGCGCACTTGTGCTCCTGACTGGCTGTCTTCCCTGCTATACACAGACCAAATTCAGCTCGCCTGATGACGGGAAAGCGTTGGATGCCGCGACGCAAGCGCTATGCAAAACCCAGGTCGCGATGGTGGGCGAGATCGCAACGCATGGCGACGGTCATACACTTTCCTTCAAGGTCGCGCTTGTGGAGCGACTCGTTGATCAGTGTGGTTTCGACGCTGTCTTCTTCGAGGCGAATCAAGAGGAGTTTATTCATTTGAACCAGCGTCTTCGATCAGGCGACGCTGTGATCTCGGATGATCTGCTCACCGCAGTTGGGGGAATCTGGAAGTTCTATCGCGAGTTCCGGCCACTCGCTCCTTTCCTGCTTACGCGTGCTCAATCCGGGCGAGTGTTCCTTGGCGGCCTCGACGATCAGCTTGGGCAACTCGGGCAGGATTACGCCAATATTGGGATGATTACTGAACTAACTGACATCCTCCCTCAACCGCAAAGGGAAAGCTGCCTGACAGCCCTGCACAAGCGAATCTATTTGGACTACCTGGACACAGCACCGTATTCAGAGGCAGATCGCTCTCAGAGTAACCAATGCCTCGAGGCGATACAAGCCGCTTCCAGTGCAGATAGGGCCACCGCCGCTCTCGCCAAGCAGGAACGGCAGGAGATGATTTCCGCCGCGCGGCGATGGGTCAGCCGCGACTTTAAGCCAGAGGGAGAGAGCATGGCGGATCGCGACCGTTCTATGTTCCAGACATTTGAATGGCTTCAAAGCCGTCTGCCAAAGAAACACAAGGCCATCGTCTGGGCAGCAACCGTACACATCGCGATGCACGGCCCTCCAACCTGGGGAGACCGTACAGGAACGAATCTAGGCTCCTTCATCCATCAGAAATATGGCAATCACGCCCGCTCACTGGGCTTCTCTGCTGTTGCGGGTTCGTTTCGGCAAGGGAAAGGAAAGTTCCCGGCACTTCCTTTCGCGCCCGCAGATTCAGTCGAAGCACAGGCTATGCAAGGGACCGCTGCAAGCGCCGTCTATGTTAATACAAAGCAACTCGCAGCTATGGGGGCACGTCCAGGAGCATTCTTCATCCATTGGTACCAAACGCTCGCATGGTCAACCTTCTTGGACGGCGTGGTGGTCTTCCGGACTGAGCACCCGCCAACCGATGTGAGATAAGTAACCACAAACGCGCTTCTGTGAGCGGTGGCAGAACCTCGAGCTGATCCACCCCCACCTTCCCTAGAATACTCCCTGCTCTACACTTATCAGCAATGCCCCACACCCTCACCGCCGCGATCCTCCACACCCCCCCCCGCACCTGGCAGCATCATCCCCTTATCACCCTCACCGACCACGGCCTGATCGAGAGCCTCGAATCCG
>CAXTUR010000105.1:0-10598 GCA_964247455.1 uncultured Acidobacteriaceae bacterium
GGCCGGATTACTGACGCTGAGCAACAAGGAATCTCAGATGCCACGGCTCAATAACGACACAAGCAAGGATTAACTGATCTCAACGGAGGCGAGCCTTGAAAACGCTCAGATCGTGCTTGTTTTTGGTTTGTATTCTTGCGGGAAACCGATCCGGTGCTAAACAATCTACAAAACCCGTGGAGAAGGACAAGTTTGGCGTATTCCAGTGCCGTGCCGATGCTCAGAAATGGACATTTGATCCGTTCGATAAAATGCTTGATCCTAAATTCGTAATTGGCACGGCTGTGGCGGTAAATGGACAACTTAGAGTTGTGCCTCATTTGTCGTACGGAGTCAATTTACGAGCACTCCTGACACGTAAATACGAGATGAGCGTTTGCACCCACGAAGATTCTGATTTCGAAAAGCAGTTCAGCATGTACTCCATTATTGCGGGGTCTTATTCTGAAGAAGAAGCTTTCCGGTATCAGAACTTCATAGTAAAGCATCATCTAGATGTTCAATTCAACAAAGAGGACACCGAAGAGTTTAAATAATCCTTTTGCCGGACTGAGGATAACCATGTCTTTGATGGAAGCCTACTTTGATGAAAGTGGAACTCACGCGGGATCAGCGGTTGTTTGTCTGGCTGGTTTCATCCTAGATAGCGAAGCTGCAGAGCAAATGGAGATTGCCTGGGTTGAGATGCTTCAGGTTTACGGCTTGCCATTTTTCCATATGGTCGATTGTGCACATGGGTCTGGATACTTCAAAAAGCTCAGTGAACAAGAACGTGTTGCAGCACAGACGCGTGCAATAGAGTTGATGAGGACATATATCACGCGCTGCTTTGTGGTGTCTGTAGTCCCAGAAGTCATAGCACAAGTTGCGCCCTCGTCGCCGCTGCTCGGAAGTCCGTACTCCATTTGTGCTCATTGCTGCCTGCTGTTTCCAGGAATGTGGGCCGATGCGAATAACTACAACGGCAAGATTAACTATTTATTTGAGAGCGGCCATCGCAGCCAGTCCGAGGCAAACGCGATAATGAATAAAGTATTTTCATTCGAAGAGCTCGTAGAAAATTATCGCTACAATTCACATAAGTTTGCCGACAAGAGGGAGTTGATTCTCTTGCAAGCCGCGGACATCATAGCTTGGTTATGGCATACAGAATGCAAGCGAAAGATCGAACAAAAACGTCCCCGCAAGCGAAAAGATTTACAGACGCTCATGGCGTTCAAGGATGGAATGCCATTCTTTGCCGGAGCGCACATAGACAGCCGCTTTTTGCAAACCGCCTGTTTGCCCATAATGTTAGATCAGTATCCGCTTACATATCCTTGGAGGCAATCGTGGAAACTAAACAACACTCTGACCTGATCACTCCCTACCATGACTAACGAGCCTCAACCCGCCAAAATGTGGTCCGGCCGCTTCCGCGAACCCCTCGACCCCACCTTCGAGGCGTGGCAGCGCTCCTTCCCCTTCGACTACCGCCTCCTTCCGCAGGAGATCGCCGCGTCCAAGGCACACGCGCGCGCCATCGCCGCCGCCGGCATCCTCACCGAGGCCGAACTGGCCACCATGCTCGGCGGCCTCGACCAGGTCCTCACCCAGACCACGCCCGGCCCAGACGTGGTCGCCGAAGCGCCCGAAGCCGAAGACATCCACCACTTTGTCGAACTCGCCCTCACCCGCGCAATCGGCCCGCTCGCCCTCAAGCTCCACACCGGCCGCAGCCGCAACGAGCAGATCGCCACCGATATGCGCCTCTTCGTCCGCGACGCCATCGACGCGACGCTCGGCGGCCTGCGCGACTGGCGCGAGTCCCTTATCACGCTCGCCGAGCAGGCGGGCGACGCGACGATGCCCTCCTACACCCACCTCCAGCGCGCCGAACCGGTGCTCGTCGCCCACTGGCTGCTCGCCTACGTCAGCATGGCCGAGCGCGATGCCAGCCGCCTCGCCGACGCACGCAAGCGCATGAATCTCTGCCCGCTCGGCTCGGGCGCGATCGCCGGAGCCACCCTCGCGCTTGACCGCACCCTCTCGGCGCGCGTCCTGGGCTTCGACGCGCCAACCGCCAACAGCCTCGACGCCACCTCCGACCGCGACTTCGCCCTCGACTTCCTGCAAGCCCTCAGCACCCTCGGCCTGCACATCTCCCGCTTCGCCGAGGAGCTGACCCTCTACTCCACCGCCGAGTTCGGCTTTCTCGACCTGCCCGAGGCCTTCTCCACCGGCTCCTCCGCCATGCCGCAGAAGAAGAACCCCGACCTCACCGAGCTGCTCCGCGGCAAATCCGGCCGGCTGCTCGGCGCGGCCACCACCCTCGCGACCATCCTCAAGGGCTTGCCGCTCGCCTACAACAAAGACCTGCAGGAGGGCCAGGAACCCGTCTTCGACGCCGCCGACACCATCGCCGGCATCCTCTCCGTCTTGCCCGCCTTCACGCGCGCGCTCCGATTCCGCTTCCCCGCGATGAAGCGCGCCGCCGAGACCGGTTACCTCAACGCCATGGCCGCCGCCACCTACCTCTCGAACAAGGGCGTCCCCTTCCGCAAGGCCCACGAGATCGTCGGCAACGCCGTGCGACTCGGCATTGAAACCGGCCGCGAACTCAACGGGCTTTCTCTCGAACAGCTTCGCACCTTGAGCGACGCCTTCGAGCCGGACTTCTTCGAGAGCATCACCCTCGAAGCGACGCTTGACTGCCACGACGTGATCGGCGGCACCGCTAGGCCCCGCGTCGCCGCGGCCCTCGTTGAAGCCCGTGCCCGGCTGTCACGGTTCTAGCTTACGAGGATGCGACTTCGCGGTACCTATTGAACCTTGACCACTGATTAAGTCTTTGCAATCCTGCACGCAGGCGCGCGTTTAACTACCTCCAGAGCTTCACCAGATTGCGGACGATGCGCATCTGCGTTCGATAGCCAAGCCAGCGGCGTAAGCTCCACAGGCGCTTTGCATCCGGCCCGGCGAGATAGCGCAGACGGTCGCTGGAGTCGTTTGCAGCTTCAAAAATTGTGGAGGCGACCAGTTGGGGCGCACTCCGATTTTTGATGAGTCGCGCACGTCCAGCGTTAATCTTTTCCATGACACTGGAGTAATCGGGCAACTGCGAGTAGTCCAGAAGATCCATTGATCGTCCGCCGAAGTTCGTGCTGGTCACTCCCGGCTCAATTAGCTTGACCTTGATTCCAAAAGGACCCAGCTCGTACCAGAGCCCTTCCGACAAACCTTCCACCGCAAACTTTGAGGAGTTGTAGATACTGTACCCGGGAGCTGTCATAAGCCCTCCGATAGAAGTCACATTGATGAGCACGCCAGCTCGATTCGCTCGAAAATGCGGCGCGATTGCTTGCGCGCATTCGATCAGCCCAAAGACGTTAACGTCGTATTGGCGCTGTATTTGGGCTCTAGATGCGGCTTCTACTGGGCCATACGCACCATAACCGGCATTGTTCACCCAAACATCGATCCTTCCAAATGCGGCCAGAGCTGTCTCAACAGCTGTTTTGACACTGGCTGGATGTTGAACGTCAAGCTGAACAACCCGCAGCTGATCGCTTTCAACAAGATCCGTTTCGGCCAAAGGATCGCGCATGGCCGCAACCACGTTCCAGCCCTTTTCTTTGAAGAACGTGGCTGCCGCCTTGCCGATACCGCTGGATGCTCCAGTAACAACGATTGTCCTTGCCTTAGCTGCCATGTAAATTTTCCTTCCGCCGCATACCGGCAAGCAACGTCCCGAGCATGGAGCGCAACTCTGTTCGAAAATCGATGATCATATGGGCGAGACGCGGTTCCTGCGCCATCGCCGTCTGTACTGCCGGAGCGGGATAGGCCATTTGACTTAACCCTAAGGTGCAGACCTGAAGCCAACGAAGAAAGCGCCGTGCCTCTTCGTCGTCTGCGAGGTGCAAAGCAGAGGCAACAGCCGGCGCGGCTCCGGACAGCCCCGCATCGAAGGTCAGCTTGAACTCGCGCGTTGTGTCCACGGGTAGATTCTTTTCAAGCACACTGTGCAGAAGCGCCGTGAGCCGCAGAAGCTCGTTGCGGCCAGCCAGAGACTCCACGATCCAGTGGAGCGCGTCCTCTGGCGCCGAGAAATCCTTTGCCGTCGCGCTGAGGGATGCTAGCCAAGCGCGGAGTTCGCCGGTCAGGAGCGCAAGGAATATCGCTTCACGCGTACGAAAGTAAAGATAAAGCGTTCCTTTCGCCAGGCCAGCACTAGCTGCAATCGTGCTCATCGAAATATTTTCGAATACCTGCGCACTAAAAAGATCCTGCGCAGCAGCAAGGATGACATCTCGCCGTTCGTCCTTCAGAGAGTCGGTGACTGCTCGGCGACGGGCAGCTGGAGATGACACTTTACTGACCACAAGTCATTTGTACTTGACCAGCGGTCAGTTGTCAATCCTATACGGATCGTACAGCATGTTGACAAGAAAGCTGACACAGGTCCTTATAAATGCCGTTCTCGTGACAGATGAAGAAGCAGCACACTACCCGCCGTTCAAACTAAATCGCCAAGGCAGCGGGAGCAATCTTCCCTCAGGTACCGCCTCGATCTGCGAAAATATCAGTAGGAGATTCAACCGAGCGTTGTCCACCGCCTCCCTCATCCCGGCAAGCGAGTCCACCGGCTCCACCCGCCTTCGTCCGGGTGGCGCAGCGGTGCGCAAGGCCAAGCTCCAGGACGCGGTCAACATCTTCGAGCTCGTCAACTCCCTCTCGCACGACGGCACGCTCCTCCGCCGCAACTACGCCGAAATCTGCGAGAACGTCCGCGACTTCGTCGTCGCCGAGAGCGAGTCCGGCGTCTTCCTTGGCTGCGGCGCGCTCCACCTCTACGGCCCGCACCTGGCGGAGGTTCGCTCCATCGTCGTCAAGCCCGAAGCCAAGGGCCAGGGCGCGGGCGGCAAGCTCCTCCGCCTCCTGCTCGACGAGGCCGAAGACCAGGGCGTCTCCTGCGTCTCCCTCTTCACCCGCATCCCCGACTTCTTCTTCCACTTCAACTTCCGCGTCGTCGACCGCACCGTCCTGCCCGACAAGATTTACAAAGATTGCCAGGCCTGCCCGCGTCTCTACGCCTGCGACGAGGTCGCCATGGTGCGCGGCGCGCTCCCCCGCATTGCCGTGCTCGGCCCCAGCAAGATCGCCCAGCCCGAGCTCGTCAAGCTGCAAACCGGCGTTCTCTCCCCCATCAGCTAGGTTTGTTGGTTATCAACCCGAAGGGAATCCGCTTCTCCAAACCCCTACTTCGCCGCCCACTTCTCCAGGTCATCAATCAGCAGCTTCGCCTTAGTCGCCAGCGTCTTCGCCCCCTCGGCGTCCCCGGTCGCCAGCACCTCCTTGGCTTGGTCGAGGAAGTGCCGCACCTCCTTCAACTGCGCGACCTGGTCCTTCGCCTTAGTACCGGCGACGGCTTGGAGACGGCGTTCATCAGCCGCGATCAGCTCCACCGTGTCCTGCTGCGTCTTCGGGCTTACTTCGCCACCCGTGGTGAGCTCCCCCAACACCGCCGCAGCGGGTGCCGGAGCAGGCAAAGCCGCCGCCGCCGTCTCTGTTGCAGGAGGAGGCGCAATGCCCGCCGCATTCTTTGACGACTTCTTCGCTCGACGAACGGGCTTCTTCTCAACCACTCTAACCGTTGGCGCATGGGTGATGCTATCGGGCGGCGGGGCCTCCATCGAAGGCGATTCAGGTGCCGGCGGCTGTACCTCGGGTGTCTTCAGGACAGGAGGCAAGGTCGGCACCACAATGCGTTTATGGCAGCCCGCGCTCAACAGACACACGGCGACGCCCAGCAACACCGCCTTGCGCCGCCGAGCTGTCGCCGCCATCCACACCATGGTCAAACCCTGGTCTCCACATCCACCATGTGCGCCGACGGGAACGGCGCATACGACACAGCGTCCCCGGGAAGCGCAAGGCTCAGCGGTAGCCGCAATGTAAAGGTCGTTCCCCGCGGAAGGGCGACGGAGGTGGAGGACAAACTTGATCGTACCTCCAAAGCACCTCCATGCATTTGTAAAATTCGGTAGGTAATCGCTAGCCCGATGCCCGTACCTGATGGCTTGGTCGTAAAGTACAGGTCGAAGATGCGTGGCAGCAACTCCGGCGGTATCCCCTCGCCCTCGTCCGTGATCTCCAGCACGGCACTCTGCCCGTCCCGCCGTAGCAGCACCTGGATCAGCCCACCGCCGGGCATCGCCTGCATCGCGTTCAGCAGCAGATTCAGCATCGCCTGGCGGATCAGGTCGGCATCGACCCGCACCGTCATCGCTCCAGGCGGCAGAGTCAGCTCCACGCGGACCTTGTTCTCCGCCATCTCCGCGCCGGTCAGTTCAACAACGGACTTCACAATCTTCTGCAAGTCCTGCGTCGCCAGATGCAAGTCCAAAGGCCGTGTAAAGTCCGCCAGCGTCTGCACCACCCGGTCCAAACGCTGCATTTCGCCGCTCAGGATCTCCACGTGCCTCTGCGCTCCGTTCGCAACTTGGCCGCCATCCGCCTCCAGCTTGGCACGCAACAGCTCCAGATGCAGCACCATGGCGTTGATCGGGTTCTTCACCTCATGCCCCACGCCCGCCGTTAGTCGCCCGATCGCCATTAGCCGTCGCGACACCTCCAACTCCTGCTCCAGCTTAATGGCCGATTCTATATCCCGTAGCGTGACCAGGGTGCCCATATCGCCTTTGCCGCTGCCATGCCGGATCTGATCGGCAGAGAGCTGGATACGCCTCCCGTCTTCGAGCACCACTGTCTCGACCAGCGTCGGCGCGCCGCCAGCAAAGGCCCGGCGCATCGCCACACCTAGTGCTGTCTCTGGCGCAAAAATCTCCTCCGCCCTGCGCCCCACCATGGCGTCGTGCGACACCTCCGCGCCCTCTGCCCCGTCCAGAAAATGCGCCACCGCGTCCGACACCATCACCGCGCGCCCATCCGCCGCAAATAGCAGCACCCCGTCGCGGAGCGCATCGAGCATCCGGTCGAGATTCGATTGCAGCGCCGTGTACTCCGCCTCGGTCGTCCGTATCTGCATGCCCAGCCGGTCGATCGTACGATGCACCTGCACGACAGTGTCCTCGCGGGATCGCAAGCCTCCCGCCGCGGTAGCTGAAGGCGTCGCCTCCCGCGACCGGGTCAGCCGCTCCAGCTGCTCGCCGATTCGCTGCATAGGCCGGAGCGCCGCGCTCGCCAGCAGGGCCGCCGCCAACATCGAAAGCAGGATCGCCGCGCTCACAAACCATAGCGCCGCCCGGAACCGCGGCTCAAACACGGCCCGCATAAAGCTAGACCGCACCCCCAGGTGCACCACCACAAAAGGCTTCCCGTTGCGGTCGAGCGGCAGCGCCACGTCGAATACGTGCGGCGGTCCGAACATCTCGTACATCTGCCGTGTTACCCGGGCCTCGCGCAGCGTCCGCAAGCTCATGCGACCGGGTGCAATCTGATCGAGCGCGTCGGGATTCGTGCTCACCAGCGTCCGCCCATGCGCGTCGGTAACGCTCACATCCTGCACTATGGGCGAGTAACGGATGATCGCCTCCATGGTGTCTTTCAGCGGATCGTGCCGGCGCAGTCCCTGTTGTACGGCCATATCCAGTGCCGTAGAGGTAGGCTCTGTTGGAGGATCGTCCAGCAATCCGACCTCAATCGCCTGCCGCGTCATCAGCAGCACCTGATGCGTCAGCACCTCGTTGTCCGCCACCGTTTGATCGATCCGCTGTCGCAGCAGCTGCCCCAAAAACACCAGCGACAACGACAATACCAGCGCGAAGGTCACCCCCATCGCGGACAACACCAGCTTGGTCTTCAGCCGCATGGCTACTCGCCGCCACTCACGGCGGCGTTGTACTCCTTCAGCTTGTTCTGCAGCGTCTTGGAGCTAATCCCCAGGATCTCCGCCGCCTTTGTCTTGTTGTGCTGCGTGGAGAGCAAGGTCCGCAGAATTAACTGCTTCTCCGCCTCATCCACCGTCGTCCCTACCTTCACGTGAACCGCATTATCATCCCCATGCACCGTTAATGACGTGCCGCCCTGCTCTGCTGCGCGCACGACGGACATCGTTGCAGTCTCACCAAAGCCCGGCGGCAGATGCTCTAATCCCAACAGTCCTGTGCCCGCCAAAATCGTCGCTCGTTCAATGGTATTCCGCAGCTCACGCACATTGCCTGGCCAGCGATACGCCGTCAACCGTCCCAGCAGCGCCTCCGTCATGCCGGTCACCGCACACCCATGCCGCTCGTTCATCGCCTCAATCATCGTCTGCGCAATCGGCTTCACGTCGCCCTTGTGCTCGCGCAGCGGCGGCATTTGGATGTTGAACACATTCAGCCGGTAAAACAGATCGCCGCGCAACTCCCCGTTCGCCACCGCCTGCTGCGGGTCCTTATTTGTCGCCGCCACCACGCGTACATCGATCGGCGTTTCCACCTTGCTACCCAGCCGCCGTAGCTTCCTATCTTCCAGCACCCGCAACAACTTGGCCTGGGTCGCCGCTGGCATCTCGCCGATCTCATCCAGCAGCAACGTCCCCTCCTCCGCCAGCTCGAAGCACCCCGCCCGCCGCTCCACCGCTCCGGTAAATGCCCCGCGCTCATGGCCAAAAATCTCGCTCTCGATTAGCGTCTCCGGAATTGCCGCGCAGTTCACCGCCACAAACGGCTTGTTCCGGCGCGAGCTTAGATCATGCAGCGCCCGCGCCACCAGCTCCTTGCCCGTCCCGCTCTCCCCTGTCACCAGCACCGACACGTTCGACGGAGCCACGCGCTCAATCAGCGCAAAGATCGCCTTCATCTGCGGCGAACTCCCCACCAGCGGCCCCAGCACACCCGTCTCCCGCTGTTGCCGCCGCGTCTTTTCCGCGGCTGTATCCAGCGCATTCGCCTCAATCTGCCGAGTGGCGCTCGCCAGGATCATCCGCAGCCGCGCGGGCTCCACCGGCTTCGGCAGATAGTCGTACGCGCCCATCCGCATCGCCTCCACCGCCGACTGGATCGACCCCTGCGCCGTCAACATCACCACCGCCGGACGCCGCGGGAGCTCCGCAATGCGGCTCAGCAGCTCCATCCCGTCCATCCGCGGCATCTTCAGGTCCGTCACCACGATCCCCGGCGACCACTGCGTCACCTTCTCGAGGCCCTCCGCGCCATCCATCGCAGCGTCCGTCCGGTAGCCCCACGACTCCACCAACTCCGTCAGCCCGGTCCGCGCGTTCGCCTCATCCTCGACAATCAGCACCTTCTCTGCCAAAACCGTCCACCTTTAGAGTTCACTCAACAGTCTCTCACCCGCCGCACAAGCCACAAAGCCGCATGTGCCCTCCGAGTCACCCCACTGAAGCAGAAAGGCCCGGACAGTAGCCCGGACCTTGCCTTTCTAGTTGTTGCCCTTCTAGTTGTCATTCCCGAAGGAAATCTACGTTCGAAACGCTAAGCGGCCATCTCGCTCAGCACTTCCTCCCGCACCACCTCATCCTCTTCTGCCTCAGCCAGCGTTTTCGGCAACGCCACCGCCAACACATCCTCAATCCGCGTCGCGTAATGGATGGTGATCCCCTCCGTCTGGTCCGGCGTCAGGTCCTCGTCGACTTGCTGCTTGCACTCCTTCGGCAGAATCACCGTCGTCACGCCCGCTCGCTTGGCGGCCAGGAACTTCTCCTTGATCCCGCCCACCGGCAGCACGTTGCCGCTCAGCGTGATCTCGCCCGTCATCGCGGTCAGCGGACGAACCGGCACATCCGTCAGCAGACTCACCAGTGCCGTCGCCATCGTGACGCCCGCTGAAGGCCCGTCCTTCGGAATCGCCCCCGCCGGCACATGGATATGCAGGTCCACATCCTTCGTAAAGTCCTCATCAAGGCCCAATGAAGCCGCGTTCGACCGCACCCACGTCAGCGCCGCCTGCATACTCTCCTTCATCACGTCGCCAATCTGCCCCGTGATGTTGAAGCCGCCCTTGCCCTTCATCTTGTTAGCCTCGATAAACAGAATGTCGCCGCCCGCCGGGGTCCACGCCAGGCCAACCACCACGCCCGACCGCTGCGTCCGCTCGGCGATCTCCGTGTCCACGCGCACCTTGATGCCGCCCAGAAAATCGTGCACGATCTCCGGCGTAATCACCAGCTTGTCCGTTCGTCCCTCCGCAATCTTGCGCGCAAGCTTCCGGCAAACCGTTCCCATGAGCTGCTCCAGCTTACGGACGCCTGCCTCTCGCGTGTAGTGCCGCGCGATCAGATGCACGCTCTCCAGCGGGAACTCGATCAGCTCCGGCTTGATCCCGTTCTCCTTGATCTGCCGCGGGATCAGGTAGGTGACGGCGATGTTCACCTTCTCCTCTTCCGTATACCCCGTCAGTTCGATGATCTCCATTCGGTCGAGCAGCGGTCCCGGAACCGGGTCGAGCTGGTTCGCCGTACAGATAAACAATACCTTCGACAAGTCGAACGGCTGATCCAGATAGTTGTCGCGGAACGTGTTGTTCTGCTCCGGGTCCAGAACCTCCAGCAGCGCGCTCGCCGGATCGCCCCGGAAGTCCCGCCCCAGCTTGTCGATCTCGTCCAGCATAAACACCGGATCGTTCGTCTCCACCCGCTTCAGGTTCTGGAT
>CAXTUR010000106.1:0-10555 GCA_964247455.1 uncultured Acidobacteriaceae bacterium
GACGCCACTTTGCGCACATAACGAAGCAGCTCGGGGTTGCCAGCCAGCATGCCGATGCGCAGGTTCGCCAGCCCGTAGGCCTTTGAAAATGTTCTGGCGACGATGAGGTTCGGCACGGCGTCGATGTCGCCCAGCAGCGTTTCGCCGTGAAAGTGGAAGTATGCCTCGTCCACCATGATGGCCGCGTGCTGGGCAGCTTCGGCAATGCTCAGCAGATGTTCGCGGCTGACGATCGTGCCCGTGGGATTATTTGGCGACGAGACCATGATGAGTTTGGTGCGCACGGAGATGGCCTCCATAAACCGCTGGTACGGAAACGCGAGAGAGGCGTCCGACTGCACCCTACAAAGGTGCGTGGTGACCGCGCCGACGCTAACGTCGTACATAAAGAACGTGGGCGTGGCTATGAGCGCTTCGTCTTCCGCGTCGAGGAAGGCCGCGCAGACGAGATGGATGGCCTCATCCACGCCGTTAGTGAGCAGCACCTGATCGGCGGCGAGACCGAAGTGTTCGGCAACAATGGCCTCCACTGGTTCGCGCTCGGGATACTTTGTCAGCCCCGCCGCCGTGATCTGCTGGATACGTTCGAGCACGCGGGGAGAGGGTGCGAGCGTGTTTTCGTTGAAGTCCAGCCGCAGGGCCTCGCGCGCGGCGAGCGGGGGATGGTACTCCGGCATCTCAAGCACCGTGCGCCGGGGTCTTACGGTCATCTTGGTTGCGAACGTCGCTACACTCATCGCATCTTCACCCGTATGCTTTCAGCGTGACCCTTCAGACCCTCCGCCTCAGCGAGCGCGATGGCGTGCGGGCCCAGGGCGTTCAACCCGCCGCGCGTGTACTCCTGCACAGTGATCACCTTGACGAAGTCGGCTACGCTCAGCCCGCCGCGTATCCGCCCGTAGCGTCCTGTAGGCAGAACATGGTTTGGGCCGGAGATGTAGTCGCCCATGGACTGCGGTGTGTAGTCGCCCACGAAGACCGAGCCAGCGTTGCGCACCCACTGCAGGTCGGACGCTGCGTCGACGGTCAGATGCTCCGGCGCAAGGCGGTTGGTGAGCTCTCGTGCTTCTGCAACCGTCTGCGTTACAAAGATGGAGCCTTGCGCTTCGACCGATTGCAGAGCGACGGGGTTGGTCTTCGACTGCCGCTTTACCTCGGCGGCTACCTGCTTGGCGAGGGCCTCGTTGCTGGTGATGAAAATGGCGAGCGTCTCCGGATCGTGCTCCGCCTGGGCGACGAGATCGGCGGCAATCCCGGCAGGGTCGCCTTTTTCGCTTGTGACCGTGATCTCGGTCGGTCCGGCGGGCATGTCGATCCCGCACTCGCCGGAGACCAGCACCTTCGCCGCCGTGACGTAGAGATTGCCCGGACCAACGATCTTATCGACGCGTCCGATCGTCTTTGTGCCATAGGCCAGGGCCGCCACCGCCTGCGCGCCGCCGATGCGGTAGAACTCCGTGACGCCCGCAAGATGCGCCGCCGCCATGGTCTCCCGCGCCGGCTTTGGGGAGCAGACGACGATGCGTTCCACGCCAGCTACGCGCGCCGGTGTGGTGGTCATCAGCAACGTGGAGGGCAGGGGATAGCGGCCGCCCGGTACATAGCAGCCGACGCTCGCTAGCGGACGCACGATCTGTCCTGTCTTGACACCGCGCGCGGGCGAGATGGTCCATTCGCCGGGCATCTGTGCCTCGGCGAAGGCACGGATGTTCGCCTGCGCGACCCGCATGGCCTTCTGCAACACGAGATCGGTGGACTCCCAGGCGTCCTGCATCTCTCCCGGGGTTACGCGGAGACTGACGCCCTTGGCCAGGCCGTCGAGGGTGACGGCAAACTTCGTCAACGCCGCGTCGCCGCCGGTGCGAACGCCCGCGAGGATCTTCTTCACGACGGGCTCCACGCGGGCCGTGTTCGACGCGCCGCGCTGCTCCAGCGTGGCGATCAACGCATCCGCTTCCTCCTTGCCCCGTCCAAACGTCCGTACCAGCTTCATGCCACTGTCTCCATTACAGAACTACTTTGCTCAAGGGATACTCTACGATTCCGGTCGCGCCCGCCGCCTTGAGCTTCGGGATCACATCCCGCACCAGCGACTCGTCGAGGATCGTGTTCAGCGCAACCCAAGCCGCATCGCTTAACTGCGAGACTGTCGGCGAGTTCAGGGCGGGCAACACACCGATGACCGCATCGAGCGCATCCTTCTGCACATTCAGCATCAGCCCGACCCGCCCCTGCGCCGCGATCGCCGCATTCAGCATCAACGCCAGATTGTCGATCTTCTCCCGCTTCCAAGCGTCCTTGTACGCGAATTTGTTGGCGATGAGTTGCGTCTCGCTCTCCATCAGCGTCTCGATGATCCGCAGCCGGTTCGCCTTCAGGCTCGATCCCGTCTCCGTCACCTCCACGATGGCGTCCGCCAGCATCGGCGGCTTCACCTCGGTCGCGCCCCAGCTGAACTCGACCGTCACCGGAATGTTCTTGCCCGCGAAGTACCGCTTGGTAAACTCCACCAGCTCCGTCGCGATGATCTTGCCTGCCAGGTCCTCCGGCCGCTGAAACGGCGAATCCTCCGGCACCGCGAGCACCCATTTCACCTTCTGCCGGCTCTGCTTGGAGTAGGTCAGGCTCGTCACATACTCGACATCCGTCTGGTTCTCCAGCACCCAATCGTTGCCCGTCAGCCCCGCGTCGAGCGCGCCATGCTCCACATAGCGGGCCATCTCCTGCGCGCGCACCAGCATGCACTCGATCTCCGCGTCGTCGATGGTCGGAAAGTAGCTCCGCCCATTCGCGAAGATGCGCCAGCCCGCCCGCTCGAACAGCGCGATCGTCGCGTCCTGCAAGCTGCCCTTGGGGATGCCCAGCTTCAGCTTGCCGCTCATGCGGTCACCGTCATCGGGATCGGCTTGGTAAAGCAGTGGACCGTCCCTTCATGGCAGACCAACCCGTCGCCCTCGACCTCCACTTTGAAGAGCAGCGCGTCGTTGTCGCAATCGGTGACTGCCTCAATCACACGTAGGCGGTTGCCGCTCGACTCCCCCTTCATCCACAGCTTCTGGCGCGTCCGGCTCCAGAACGTCACGTAGCCTGTCTCCAGCGTCTTTGCATAGCTGACCTCGTTCAGAAAGCCGAGCATCAGCATCTGCCCAGTCGCCGCGTCCTGCACGATGCCGGGGACCAATCCATCCATTTTTTCGAAGTCGATCGTCATAACGTCCTGTCTTTAGAGTATCGTCTGCCGGGCATAAAAAAGCCCGCTCGCGAGGGTCGCGTTAGCGGGCTTTTTGAAGTCCTGTTGTGCGCTTTGCTTAGATCGCCGCACCGGACACAGCCGCCAACACGCTGGTGGCGCGATGATGGAGGTGATGTCCGGGATGGATCGGGCGCAAGCTCATGGGTCAAAAGTACCGGGCATTCGCACGGCTGTCAATTGGCATGCACATTTTCTTACCACTATTTACATCGCGGACGGCCTGCTCTACTCTTTTCGTGTCCCGCAGAGAGGGAACCACGATGAACCGTATCGCCAGTCGTCTGCTTACCTTGTCCCTTTGCTTGTTGGCCTTCAACGGTTTTGCGAACGCGCAGACAGCGTCTAAGATCACGGCCGCTCCGGCCTCAGCCGCAGCCAACGCAAATCCCCTCGACATCAACACGGCCACGCCTGCACAGCTTACGGCGCTCAAAGGCATCGGCAATGCCTATAGCAAACGCATCATCGAGGGTCGCCCGTACACGGCGAAGAACCAGCTGACGACGCGCGGCGTCCTGCCGCAGGCTACGTACGACGGGATCAAGGATCAAATCATCGCGCATGCCGTCAAGAAGTAGCCATCAAGGATCGCCTGTCCCGTTCTGAGGCGCGACGCAAACCACCTTCGGCCTCCAAGCAGGAAGTTCCCTTCCTGCCGTACAGTAGAGGTGCGGGCGGGTGTCGTCCGGAGCCTCCATGTCTCTTCGAGTCCATCTCGCACCGCACAGAGCGCGTCTTGGCATAGTCTTGGCCTGCCTCGGGCTGCTGACCGGCTGCCAGAGCTTCACTACGGCCTCCACTACGCCGCGGCTTCGCGTGATCGACCTTTCCGCCGATGCGGGCGCGCTCGACATCTATCAGGGCGGGCACGCCATCGCCTACAACCTCGGGTATGGAACGGTCACCTCCTATATCGCGCTCACTCCCGGGTCGTCCATCACGACCGTCGTACCCGCTGGCTCCAGGCAGATCCTGTCCTCTGCAAAGGCGGCGTTCGTGGCGGGAGGACAGTACACGCTGCTGATTCACAGTTCGCTCGCTAGCCTGCAACAGAGCTTCCTCGCCGACCAGCCGACCGCCATTGGCGCATCGGTCCGGGTTATCCATCAAGCGGAGCGGAATGGCGCGGTGGATCTTTATCTTGTGCCCGACGGACGACGAATCGCTTCCACGATGGCGGTCGCGCTCCATCTAGCTCCGGGTGTCGTCACCGCCTACCTTCCCGTACCGGAGGGTATTGGCACGGCTATCGTGCTTCCCGCAGGCACACGGCCGTCCGCCGCTTCGCTGGCCCTGCATACGGGGCGGCAGATCGACTACACCCACGGCTCCGCCCGCACGCTGATCCTGCTCGATGCTCCGCCTACAGTGGCGCGCAGCCTGAACGTGATCGAGACTGTGGATGGGGAGACTCCCAATCCTATCGACCCAAAGATGTGAGAGCAGCCGAGGCGCGTTGGCAGGCGGCGACAAGGTCCCACCATCAGCATAATTAAGTCGGCGAAGAAGTCTGAAGGGACCCCTACAGGCCGCCACCGTCATACTGGATACACTTGGCGATCGCCGCTAGGAGGCGTGTGTTTTCACATGGTTTGCGGACCGCAACCCGGAAGTGGCTTGCTGTGAGATTTTCGTAGTTGACGCAAGCGCGGAGCACGATGTGCTGCTCCGTGATCATGCGCTCCCAGAACGATGCCGGATCGACGTGGGAGGGAAGCTGGTAAAGGAGGAAGTTTGCGGCTGCTGGATAGACGCGGAGCCCTAGACTTTCGAGATTTTGCCGGAGCGACGCTCTCCAAACGATGTTCTGAGCACGCGATTTAAGGGCATATGGCTGATCTCCGAGCGCTGCTGTGACGGCACGACTCGCAAGAGTTGTGACCGGCCAGGGTGGAAGCTGGTTCTGGATGGCGGCGGCGAGTTGAGGATGTGCGACGGCGTAGGCCACCCGCATGCCAGGTATCGCGTGGAACTTAGTGACGGAACGAAAAACGACCAAGTTCGGAAGGTCTTCAGTTGCAGGAGTAAGGGTGTGATCGGGGATGTAGTCGATAAAGGCTTCGTCGAGCAGAACGGTGATGCCGCGGTCGAGAGCTTGTTTTACAAAGTCGCGAAGGAAGGCTGCGTTGTGGCAGACGCCCGAGGGGTTCTGTGGATTTGCGAGGAGGATGGCCTGGCAATCGGAAGCAAGCATCGCGGCGGGATCGTAGCCAAAGAGTGCGTCTTCCCGGAGTGGGTGCGGGATAATGGCGACCCCGGCGCGGTTAAGGGCATTGCGATACTCGACGAATGCCGGAACGGGGAGAAGACAGCGACGGATTTTGAGGGTGTGTAAGACCGCTTCGAGAAGAGGGACGAAGCCGTTGGCAATGAAGAGGTTGTGGGGGCTTATGCCGGCGTAGGCCGCGATGGATTGCTTGAGCTCGACGAGTTCGAGGTCGGGGTAGTCCGTCAGGGTTGACGAGTCGGTTAAGGCGTTGCGCAGGGCGATGAGGACGGATGGCGGTGGTCCATCGGGATTGATGTTGGCGCTGAAATCGAGCAGGCGAGCTGCGGGAACACTGAAGCGATCGGCAATCTGGCGGAGTTGGCCACCGTGGAGCGGGTATGTGTCGCTTACGTTCATTCTAATGACCGCCTTTGGTGTTGACAGCGAAGGCTGTGGCTGCTCCAAGGCAGAGCGTGAGGAACGAGGCTGCGGCTACGATGCGAATGGCCTGCAATGCTTTTTCCAGGGTGGGAGCGGGGAAGCCGCGTCCGATGCGCGGAGTTGGAAGGAGTTCTCCGGCGTAGGTGTTATTGCCTCCGAGTTCGGCGCCCAAGGCTCCGGCCATGGCGCTTTCTGGCTGACCGGCGTTGGGGCTTTTGTGCTTCGATCCGTCGCGCAGCCAGATGTGCCAAGCGGCGCGGGATGCCAAGGGGCTGATGCTATGCGAGGCCAGGATAATGGCCATGGCGGTAATGCGGGACGGGAGAAAGTTGGCCGCGTCGTCCAGGCGGGCTGCGAACTTGCCGAAGAAGACGTAGCGTGCGTCGTTGTGGCCGATCATCGAGTCGAGGGTGTTGACGGCCTTGTAGGCCATCGCGAGCGGCGCACCGCCTAAGACCATAAAGAAGAGCGGTGCAATGACGCCGTCGGAGGCGCTTTCCGCGACAGTTTCAATTACGGCGCGGCTGATTTCGTGGGGGTTTAGATGGTCAGTGTCCCGGCCGACGATCCTGGCGAGACGGCGGCGGGCGTGGGGCAGGTCACCGCTTGAGAGGGCGTCGGTGACGGAGGTCGCTTCGTCATTGAGGTTGCGGGCCGCGAGGCAGGTCCATGCGAGAAGAAGTTCGGTGGCGTCGCCGAGATGGGCGGAGTGTCGGCGGACCAGACGAAGGATGGCAAAGGTGAGGCCATAAGTGGAACCGATGACGGTGAGCGTGAGGGCGGCGCCGGATATAAATTCGAAGGCGGCGGTTTGACCGTGGCGGCGGACGATTGTTTCGCCCCGGGCGACTACCTGTCCCATGAGGCGAACGGGATGCGGGAACCACTCGGGATCACCGGCCAGTTGATCGACAAGGTAAGCGGCGGGAAGGAGCAGGTAACGCTTCATGGTGCGGGCTCGGGGCTGGGCCCGAGCGCTTTGTAGGGGAGGTTCGCCCAGGCGAAGATAGTGGCCATGTCGAGCGATGCCTCGACGGTGCTGGCGAGGCGATCGAGTGAGGCGGCACGCTTCTGACTCCAGTATTCCAGCTGAGAACAAGGGGCGAGCGAGAAAAAGGCGCGGGCGGCGTTGAGGAAGGTGTGGCGGAACCCGTCGTCGTCGAAGAGGCCATGGAGGTAAGTGCCTAGGGTACGGTTATTTGCGGCGGTGCAGCCGTCGAAGTGGACTTGGCTATTGCTTTCGAGTTCGGCGAAGGGTGCAGCGCCTTCGAGGTAGAAGGTTTTGCCGATATGAATCTCGTAGCCGCTGACCTCGGCTGCGGGTGCGGGCTGGCCGAAGAGGATTGGCGCGAGAAGCCGGCCGGAGCTAATGCGGGTGATCTTTTGCGGCTGCATGGTGGTGTGAATAGGCAGTAGGGCGAGGCCATCGATGCTTCCGGCTTGCTCCATGGCATCGGGGTCGAGGATGGTGTGGCCCAGCATTTGCATCCCACCACAGATGCCGACAGTAAGGCGTGTGCGGGCGTGGTCCATGAGTGGCCGTTCGAATCCTTGAGCACGGAGCCAAAGGAGATCGGCGGCGGTTTGCTTACTGCCCGGGAGGATGAGCATGTCGGCATGAGCGAGGTCTTCAGGCGTGCGACAGAGATGCAGGGCGACGCCGGGCTCGGAGCTGAGAGCGTCGAAGTCGGTGAAGTTTGAAAAGGACGGGAGCGCGATGACGGCGATGCGCAGAGGTCTTGAGGAACTGTCGGATGTTTGCCAATCGACGACGCTGGCTGTTGCCTTTATAGGTAAGCCGAGGCTGTCTTCCTCGTCCAGAAGGAGTTTCGGCAGGTACGGTACTACGCCGAGGCATGGTTTGCGGAGGCGATCTTCGATCATGCGAAGGCCGGGTTCGAGGAGGCGGATGTCACCACGGAATTTGTTAATGACCAGGCCACGGATGCGAGCCTGCTCGTGCGGCTCGAGCAGATGGACGGTGCCGAGGAGAGCGGCAAAGACACCACCACGATCGATGTCGCCAACCAGGAGGCAGGCGGCGTCGGCGAGATCTGCCATATGCATGTTGACGATGTCATGCTGCTTGAGATTAATCTCAGCGGGGGAGCCAGCGCCTTCAAGGATGATGACGTCATGCTGGGCGGCTAGCAGATCGTAGCTGTCACGTATGAGAGGGAGCAGATCTTCCACGCGGCGGAGGTGATAATCGGCGGCGGAGAGCTTGCCCCAGATTTTTCCGCGTACGACGACTTGCGAGGTCATGTCTCCGCAAGGTTTCAGCAAGATGGGATTCATGTGGACCGAAGGCAGGATGCCGGCGGCTTCGGCCTGGAGAGCCTGTGCGCGGCCAATCTCGAGCCCCTCATGCGTGACTGCGGAATTGAGCGACATATTCTGCGCTTTAAAGGGGGCGACCCGGTATCCTTGCTGCGCGAAGATGCGGCAGAGTGCGGCGGCGATAAGGGACTTGCCGACATGGGAGCTTGTGCCGAGCACCATAACGGCGCGTGCTTTCAAGATGGTTTCTCCGTGGTGTGACGCTCGTTCCTCTCGGTATAGCGGTCATAGTAGATGGCATCTTCAAGCGGGATGCGCGTCTCCCACCCGGCGCGTTCAAGCTCGGGGGATGAGGCGAACTGGTCGACATAGCCCAGGCAGAGATAGGCGACGGGCAGGATGTGATCGGGGATGTGCAACGCAGCACGCAGGCGCGCGGGGTCCAGGATACTGACCCAGCCTACGCCGACGCCTTCAGCGCGCGCCGCAAGCCAAAGGTTCTGGACGGCGCAGATGGTGGAGTAGACGGCCGTTTCAGGCATCGTGTGGCGGCCCAGTCCGTGGCCCCGCTGGTTCTGCGTGTCGCAAAGAACGCATAGGTTTTGTGGGGCTTCGAGGATGCCTTCGAGTTTGAGGGCGGTGTACTGCTCTGCCCGCTCGGCAGAATAGGTGGCTGCGGCTTGGGCGTTTGCTTCTTCAAAGATGGTGTGGACGAGCTGCCGAGTGGCGAGATCGCGGACTACAACAAAGCGGCTTGGCTGCATAAGGCCAACCGACGGGGCGCAGTGGGCGGCGGCGAGCAGGCGCGACAACAGCTTGTCGGGCAGGGGACGGTTAGTGAAGCCGCGGCGAACATCACGCCGCGTTGCGATGACGTGATGGACCGCATCGCGCATGAGGGTATCAGACTGCAGGTCCGCGGCCATCACCAGGCTCGCGACCATTTAGGACCGGCCTTGTCTTCGGGCCGCAGACGGGACTCGACGCCGGCGTTGACTTCGATCAGGCGGCCAAAGAGCCAGATGAGATCGGATAAACGGTTGAGGTAGGGAAGGATCGTGGGCTGAGTAATACCACCGCTCTCGACAAAGCGAACGACGGCCCGTTCAGCGCGTCGGCAGACAGTGCGTGCGACCTCAAAGGCTGCGGACTCGGTGTGGGCGCCGGGGAGTGACCAATCAGCGAGAATCCCCTCGGTGGCTTCGATCTTATGGACGAGATCGGTGAGCATATCGATGTCCTCGGGGGAGATGACGGGAGCGAGCTTCATGCTTTCGGCTGGCGTAGCGAGAGCCGATCCAAGGCGGAAGAGCGTGCGCTGGATGGTCTCGGTCCAGCTGGCGATCTCCTGGTCCTGGCAGATGCTGCGCGCGAAGCCGAGAACCGTGTTCAGTTCGTCGACCGTGCCGTATGTTTCGACGCGGAGGTCGGCTTTGGATATGCGGATACCGCCAGCGAGACCGGTTTGGCCGCCGTCGCCATGTTTCGTTGCGATGCTCATGTTGGGCTTCCTTGAGATGCTGGGCTGATGGTTTGGTGAGTGTGAGGGTGAGTGCTTTTGAGGGCGAGCGGGCGGCGATACTTGACGATCATAGCGTCATCGAGGAAATCGACCACGCGAGGTTGGGTGGAAGAGAAGCGAATCTCTTCCGGGAAGAACCACGATTGGCCAGCTCCAGACCCGCCGCTATGGAGAGCGACCGGTGCAATGAGGTCACGGCTGATGCGAAGGTGGAGGTTGGGATTACTCGACTGGATGGAGGCTTCGGGTGAGGGCGTCGTGTGTGCTCTTGGCGACCTGGGCTTGGACGGGGCGAGCAAAGGTCAATCAGGGCGGCCAGATCTTCTGCTTGGGGAACCGAGACGGGCGGCTGTTCGGGGTGGAAGGCAAACCTGCGCGGCAAGGCGAGAAGAGGCTAAGGTGTCGTGGCGGAACTCGAAGGCGATCTGGTAGGCGGGAAGGGCGAGGAAGGCGGCGAGGCGGGCGCGGTTATCGTCCGTGGCCTTGAAGTTGGGCGGAAGCTGGAAGAGGAGGAGGCCGAGTTTGCCGGCGTCGCAGACCGGCTGGATGGCGGCGAGGAACTCGTCGAGGTGGGTGTCGCAGGCGTGGAGGCGGGCGAAGTGGGTGATGCGCTGGGGAGCTTTGAAGGAGAAGCGGAAGTGAGCGGGCGTGGCGGCGAGCCAAGTCGCGAGCTGTTTCGTGGATGGGAGGGTGCGGAAGGTGTAGTTGACCTTGAACGAAGAGAGTTGGGAGGGGTAAAAGGCCAGAAACTTTGAGGCGGAGGTCTTCTCCGGGTAGAAGCCGGGCTTCCACGAAGGGTACAGCCCAGCTGGAGGACCCGGCGAAGAGATGGGGAGGAGCGTCCATGATG